>CAXTFU010000001.1:0-6301 GCA_964243385.1 uncultured bacterium
GGCGGTCGGCCTCAGCCCGGCCTGCGCCCGGACCGGCGAGGCCGCGCCCGCGGCTCCCGGTCCGGTGTTCACGCCGGTGGCGCTGTCCGTGCCGGGCGTGAACCGCCGGCCCGGCGCGTCCGGACGGCGCTCCCGCACCGAGGGCGGCACCGGCCGGCTCACCGGGGCGCGCCTGCCGTCGGGACGGCTGTCGTCGCTGCACCTCACCGCGACGCTGCGCGCGGCCGCGCCGCACCAGGCCGGCCGCGGTCGCTCCGGCGCCGGCGTCGTCGTGCGGCCGGCCGACCTGCGCGAGGCCGTCCGCGAGGGCCGCGAGGGCAACCTCGTGCTGTTCGTCGTCGACGCCAGCGGGTCCATGGCGGCCCGCTCGCGGATGAGCGCGGTGAAGGGCGCCGTCCTGTCGCTGCTCACCGACGCCTACCAGCGGCGCGACAAGGTGGCGCTGGTGAGCTTCCGCGGCGCGACCGCCGAGCTCGTCCTGCCGCCGACGACCAGCGTCGAGGCCGCCGCCGTGCGGCTCGAGCACCTGCCGACGGGCGGGCGGACGCCGCTGTCGGCCGGGCTGCTGCGGGCCGCCGAGGTGCTGCGGGTGGAGCAGGTGCGCGACCGCGCCCGCCGCGCGCTCGTCGTCGTCGTGACCGACGGCCGGCACACGAGCGGTCCGCCGCCCGAGCTGGCGGCGGCGCACCTGGCGCGCAGCGGCGCCGCGCACGTCGTCGTCGACTGCGAGAGCGGGCCGGTGCGGCTCGGCCTGGCGCAGCGGCTCGGCGTCGCGCTCGGCGGGACCGCGCTGCGGCTCGAAGAGCTGTCGGCCGACAGCCTCACCCGGGTCGTCAAGGCGGTCGCCTGATGCCCGCGTCGATCCGGAGGATCGCCTGATGTCGTCGATCCGGAGGATCGCCTGATGCCGTCGATCCGGAGGATCGCCTGATGCCACAGGGCCAGCCGAGCGCCGTCCCGGACGACGGGCTCACCACCCGGCAGCGCCGCAACCGGGCGCTGCTCGTCGTCCACACCGGCGAGATGAAGGGCAAGTCGACCGCCGCCTTCGGGCTCGCGCTGCGCGCGTGGAACCAGGGCTGGCCGATCGGGGTGTTCCAGTTCGTCAAGAGCGCCAAGTGGAAGGTCGGCGAGGAGCACGCCCTGCGCACGCTCGGTGCGAGCGACGAGGGCGGCACCGTCGTCTGGCACAAGATGGGCGAGGGCTGGTCCTGGACCCGCAAGCAGGGCTCCGACGACGACCACGCCGCGAACGCCCGCGAGGGCTGGGAGCAGGTCAAGCGCGACCTCGCCGCGCAGACCTACCGCTTCTACGTCCTCGACGAGTTCACCTACCCCATGACGTGGGGCTGGGTCGACGTGGACGAGGTCGTGCAGGTGCTGCGCGACCGTCCGGGCGACCAGCACGTCGTCATCACCGGGCGGGGCGCGGCGCCGGCGCTCGTCGAGGCGGCCGACCTCGTCATGGAGACCACGAAGGTCAAGCACCCGATGGACGCCGGCCAGAAGGGCCAGCGGGGGATCGAGTGGTAGCCCGCCTCGTGATCGCCGCGCCGTCGTCGGGCGCCGGCAAGACCACGGTCGCGACCGGGCTCATGGCGGCGCTGCGGGCCCGCGGGCTGACGGTCAGCCCGCACAAGACCGGACCCGACTACATCGACCCCGGCTACCACGCCCTCGCGTGCGGGCGCCCGGGGCGCAACCTCGACCCGGTGCTCGTCGGCGAGCAGCGCATCCGGCCGCTGTTCCTGCACGGCGCGCAGGGGGCCGACGTCGCCGTCGTCGAGGGCGTCATGGGGCTGTTCGACGGGCGCGGCGGCACGACCGAGGGCTCGACCGCGCACGTCGCGGCGCTGCTCGACGCGCCGGTGGTGCTCGTCGTCGACGCCTCGTCGATGTCGCACTCGGTCGCCGCGCTGGTGCACGGCTTCGCGACCTACGACGGCGGCGCGCTCCCGGGCGGCCGCCGGGTCGAGCTCGCCGGCGTGGTGCTGAACCGGGTGGGCAGCGACCGGCACGAGCAGCTGCTGCGCGAGGCCCTCGCCGGACGCGCGCCGGTGCTCGGCGTGCTGCGGCGCGACGACGGCGTGGCCACCCCGAGCCGCCACCTCGGCCTCGTGCCGGCGGCCGAGCGCGCCCCGGAGGCCGTGTCGACCGTGCGCCGCCTCGGCGAGCTGTGCGCCCGCAGCCTGGACCTCGACGCCCTGCTCGCGGTCGCCCGCTCGGCGCCGCCGATGACCAGCCGGGCCTGGTCGCCGCCGGTGGCGAGCGCCGCGACGCGGCCGGTGGTCGCGGTCGCCGGCGGCCCGGCCTTCACGTTCTCCTACGCCGAGACCGCCGAGCTGCTCAGCGCGGCCGGCGCCGACGTCGCCGTCGTCGACCCGCTGCGCGACGAGCAGCTGCCGGCCGGCACCGCAGGGCTCGTGCTCGGCGGGGGCTTCCCCGAGGTGTTCGCCGAGCAGCTGTCGGCCAACCGCGGGCTGCGCGACGACGTCGCCCGGCTGGCCGCCTCGGGCGCGCCGGTCGCCGCCGAGTGCGCGGGGCTGCTGTACCTGTGCGAGCAGCTCGACGGCCTGCCGATGTGCGGCGTGCTGCCGGCTGCGGCGACGATGACGCCGCGCCTCGTGCTCGGCTACCGCGAGGCGACCGCGGCGTCGGCGAGCTGGCTCGGCAGCGCCGGCCCGGTGCGCGCGCACGAGTTCCACCGCACGACCGTCGAGCCCCGCGCCGGCGCCACGGCGGCGTGGGCGGTCGACGGCCACGCCCCCGAGGGCTGGGTGCACGGCGGCGTGCACGCCTCCTACCTGCACCTGCACTGGGCCGGCGTGCCCGACGTCGCCCGGCGCTTCGTCGCGGCCGCCGCCGGGAGCGCGGCGTGACCCGCCTCGTCGGCGTCGGCGTCGGCCCGGGCGACCCCGAGCTCGTGACCGTCAAGGGCGTGCGGGTGCTGCAGGACGCCGACCTCGTCGTCGTGCCGGTCATGGACCCGGCCGAGCAGGGGCGCGCCGAGGCCACCGTCCGCGCGAACGTCACGCACGACCGGCTGCGCCGGCTCGTCTTCGCGCTCGACGACCGCGGCGGCCCGACCGCGCAGCGGCTGTCGGCCTGGGAGGCGGCGGCCGACGCGGTGGCCGAGCAGCTGCGCGCGCACGGCGGCACGGTGGCCTTCGCGACGATCGGCGACCCGAACGTCTACAGCACCTTCACCTACCTCGCCGACGCGGTCCGCGAGCGCCTGCCCGAGGTCGTGGTCGAGACGGTGCCCGGCATCACCGCGATGCAGGACCTCGCGTCGCGGTCGGGCACCTCGCTGTGCGAGGGCACCGAGTCGCTGGCGCTGCTGCCGCTCACCGCCGGCGTCCCGGCGTTCGAGGAGGCGCTCGCGCACTTCGACACCGTCGTCGCCTACAAGGGCGGCCGGCACATGCCCGCCGTCCTGGACGTGCTGCGCGCGCACGACCGCCTCGAGGGCGCCGTCTACGGAGCCGCGCTCGGGCTGCCCGACGAGCAGGTCGGCGCCGCGGCCGACGCGCCCGCTGACGCCCCGTACCTGTCGACCGTCATCGTCCCGGCCCGCCGGACCACCCGTGGAGGAAAGCTGTGACCGGCCGTGTGAGCTTCGTGGGCGCCGGGCCCGGCGCCGCCGACCTGCTGACCCTGCGCGCGGCGCAGCGCATCGCCGAGGCCGACATCGTCATCTGGGCGGCGTCGCTCGTGCACGAGGACGTCCTGCAGCACGCCCGGCCGGACGCCGTCGTCGTGAACAGCGCTGAGCACTCGCTCGAGGGGATCCGCGCGCACTACGAGCGGGCCGCCCGCGAGGGGCTGCTCGTCGCGCGCATCCACTCCGGCGACCCGGCGCTGTGGGGCGGGACGCAGGAGCAGCACGAGCTCTGCACCGCGCTCGGCCTCGAGACCGAGGTCGTCCCGGGCGTCAGCAGCTTCAGCGCGGTCGCCGCGATCGCGCAGCGCGAGCTGACGATCCCCGAGGTCGCGCAGTCGGTCGTCCTCACCCGGCTCGAGGGCGGCAAGACGCCGATGCCGTCGCGCGAGTCGGTGCGGGCCTTCGCCGCCCACGGCACGACGATGGCGCTGTTCCTGTCGGCCGCTCGCACCAGGCAGCTGCAGGACGAGCTGCTGGCTGCCGGCACCTACGACGAGGACACGCCGTGCGTCGTCGCCTACGCCGCGACCTGGCCGGACGAGCTCGTCTTCTCGTGCCGGCTCGGCGACCTCGCCGCCGCGGTCAAGGAGCACAAGCTCTACAAGCACACCCTCGTGCTCGTCGGCCCGGCGCTGGCCGCCGGCGGCACCCGCTCGCACCTCTACCACCCGGGGCACTTCCACGAGCACCGCAAGGTCGAGGACCCCGCCATGCGGGCCGAGCTGCGGGCGCGCGACGCCGCGCTCAGGGCGGCGACGTGACCGGGACGCTCCGGTGACCGGGCCCGAGCTGCGCGAGCCCGACCTGCCCCGCACGGCGAAGGTGCGCACGGGCGCCCTGCGCAGCGGCTGGACGACCGGCACCTGCAGCGCGGCAGCGGCCCGCGCGGCGACGACGGCGCTGCTCACCCAGCGCGCGCAGACCGCCGTCGACGTCGTGCTGCCCGACGAGCGGGTCGTGCCGTTCCTCGTCGAGCGCTGCGACGTCGCCCCCGACCGCGCCGAGGCGGTCGTGGTGAAGGACGCCGGCGACGACCCCGACGTCACGCACGGCGCGCACCTGACGGCCACCGTCCGCTGGGACGCCGAACCCGGCGTGCACCTCGAGGGTGGCGTCGGCGTCGGCGTCGTGACCAGGCCCGGGCTCGGGCTCGAGGTCGGCGGGCCGGCCATCAACCCGGTGCCGCGGCAGATGATCGGCGACAACGTCGGACGCGTCGTCGACCTGACCGCGCGCGGCGTCCGCGTCACGATCAGCGTCCCGGACGGCGAGCTGCGGGCCCGCAAGACGACGAACGCCCGGCTCGGGATCCTCGGCGGCATCAGCATCCTCGGCACGACCGGCGTCGTCCGCCCGTTCTCGACCGAGTCGTGGCGGGCGTCGGTCGTGCAGGCCGTCTCGGTGATGGCCGCGCAGGGCGAGCCGACGCTGGTGCTCGCCACCGGCGGGCGCACCGAGAAGGCCGCGATGCGGCTGCTGCGCGACCTGCCCGAGGTCTGCTTCGTCGAGGTCGGCGACTTCACCGGCGCGGCGCTGCGCCAGGCGGTCGACGACGGGCTGCGCGAGGTCGTGTTCGTCGGCATGGCCGGCAAGCTCACCAAGCTCGCGTCCGGCGTGCTCATGACGCACTACACCCGCAGCCGGGTCGATCCGGCGGTGCTCGTCGAGGTCACCCGCGAGGCCGGCGGCGACGGGGCGCTGGCCGAGGCGGTGCAGGCGTCGAACACCGCCCGGCACGCCTACGAGCTGTGGGAGGAGGCCGGGCTGCTGCGCCCGGCCGGCGACCTGCTGTGCGGCCGCGTCGCCGAGGTGCTGACCCGCTTCAGCGGCCTGGCCGCGCGCGTCGCGATGGTCGACCCGGCCGGCGCCGGGGTCGTGGCGGCCACCGAGCCGGCCTGGGTGGGCACGTGATCACCGTCGTCGGCTACGACGGCGGCCCGCTGCCCGCCGGCGCGCACGAGCGCCTGGCCGCGGCGTCGCTCGTCATGGGCGGACGCCGCCACCTGCGCGAGGTCGAGCTGCCCGAGGGCGTGCGCACCATCGCGCTCCGCGACGACCCGGGGGCCGCGCTGCGGGCCGTCGCCGACGAGCCCGGCGAGGTCGTCGTGCTCGCCTCCGGCGATCCGGGATTCTTCGGCGTCGTGCGCGCCGTGCGCCGCGCCGTCTCCCCGCGGCCGGTCGAGGTGCTGCCGGGGCTGACGAGCATCGCGCTGGCGTTCGGCCGCGCCGGGCTCGAGTGGGACGACGCCGTCGTGATCTCGGCGCACGGCCGCGACCCCCGCGAGGCGCTGGCCGTCGCGCGCTCGCAGCCCAAGGTCGCCGTGCTGACCGACGAGCGCTGCGGGCCCGCCGAGCTCGGCGCTGCGCTCGCCGGCCGCGCCGACCGGGTGCTGGTCGTCGGCGAGCGGCTCGGCCTGCCCGGCGAGCGGGTCGTCGAGGTGACCCCGGACGAGGCCGCGGCCGGCGAGTGGGCCGACCCGAACGTCGTGCTCGTCCTGCCCGCCGACCACCGGACGGCGGCGCCCGCGCCCCGCGCCGTCCTCGCCGGCCACCGCACGCCGCAGGGCTGGGCGCTGCCGGTCGACCGCTTCGCCCACCGCGACGCCATGATCACCAAGCCGGAGGTGCGGGCGGTCG
>CAXTFU010000001.1:6311-56507 GCA_964243385.1 uncultured bacterium
CTCGGCCCGCGCCTCGGCGACGTCGTGTGGGACGTCGGCGCCGGCAGCGGCTCGGTCGGCGTCGAGTGCGCCCGCTTCGGCGCCGACGTGTGCGCGGTCGAGCGCGACCCCGCCGACGCCGCCCGCGTCGCCGAGAACGCCGCCACGCACGGGGTCGTCGTCCGCGTCGTCGTGGGGGAGGCGCCCGAGGCGCTGGCAGCGCTGCCCGACCCCGACGCCGTGTTCGTCGGCGGCGGCGGCCCGGTGGTCGTCGCGGCGTGCGCCGCCCGCCGTCCGGCCCGCCTGGTCGTCGCGCTGGCCACCGTCGAGCAGGTCGCGCCGACGCGCGAGGCGCTCGCCGGCTACGACGTCGAGGCGGTGCTGCTGCAGGTCAGCGCGCTCGCCCCGCTCGGGACGGGCTCGCGGCTCGTGCCCGCGAACCCGGTCTTCGTCCTGTCGGGGACGCGAGCGGTGCCGGCGTGATCGGCCTGGGTGCGTCCGTCGCAGCAGCTGCCCAGCCGTGCGTCCAGCTCGAGGCCCGGCTGCCACTTCCCCTGCGATCCGGTACGCCTGGAGGCCCCATCGCGTACCAGCACGCAGGGGAAGACGCCGACAGCACGTCCCCAGGTGCGGCGAGCCCGGTCGGCGGGAACCCGTGCCCCTCGACGCTGGCGGTGCCGGCGTGATCGGCCTGGTCACCACGACCGCGGCCGGACGCGCGGCCGCGGCCCGCCTCGCTGCCGCCCTGCCCGAGACGCAGGAGTACGACGTCCGCTCGTTCGAGGACGCGTTCGCCGAGTGCGACGCGCTCGTGTCGTTCCTCGCCGTCGGCGCGACCGTCCGGCTGCTCGCGCCGCTGCTGCGCGGCAAGCGGGTCGACCCCGGGGTCGTCGTCGTCGACGAGGCCTCGCGCTTCGCCGTCGCGCTCGTCGGCGGGCACGGCGGCGGGGCGAACGCGCTCGCCGAGCAGGTGGCCGACGTCCTCGGCGCCACCGCCGTCGTCACCACCGCGACCGACGCGGTCGGCCTGCCGGGGCTCGACACCCTGGGCTGGCCGGTCGAGGGGGCCGTCGCGGCCGTGAGCCGCGCGATGCTCGACGGCCGGCCCGTGCGGCTCGACGCCGACGCGACCTGGCCGCTGCCGCCGCTGCCCGTCGGCGCGGACGGCGACCACGTCGTCCGCGTCACCGACCGCGTCGTCGAGCCGGACGGGCGCACGGTCGTGCTGCGGCCGCCGTCGCTCGTGCTCGGCCTGGGCGCCTCGCGCGGCGTGGGCGCGGACGAGGTGCTCGGGCTGATCGACCGGGCTCTGGCCGGTGCGGGGCTGTCCGCCGCGTCCGTCGTCGCCGTCGGGACCGCCGACGCCAAGGCCGACGAGGCCGGGCTCGTCGAGGCGTGCGCCCGGCGCGGGTGGCCGCTCACGACCTTCCCGTCCGACCGGCTGGCCGAGGTCGACGTGCCGAACCCGAGCGGGCACCCACTCGCGGCGGTCGGCACGCCGAGCGTCGCCGAGGCCGCAGCGCTGCTGCTCGGCGACGAGCTCGTCGTCGAGAAGGCCAAGAGCGCCGCGGCGACCGTCGCGGTGGCGCGCCGCCGTCCGCGCGGAAGGCTGGCGCTCATCGGGCTCGGCCCCGGCGCCCGCGACCTGCTGACGCCCCGGGCGGAGGCCGAGCTGCGCCGGGCCGCCGTGTGGGTCGGGCTCGACCAGTACGTCGACCAGGTGCGCGACCTCGCCCGTCCCGGCACCCGGATGCTCGTCACCGGGCTCGGCGAGGAGGAGGAGCGCGCGCACAGCGCCGTCGCCGAGGCTGCGGCCGGGCACGCCGTCGCGCTGCTCGGCTCGGGTGACGCGGGCGTCTACGCCATGGCGAGCCCCGCGCTCGAGGTGGCCGGCGACGACCTCGACGTCGTCGGCGTGCCCGGTGTGACCGCCGCGCTGGCCGCGAGCAGCCTGCTCGGCGCGCCGCTCGGCCACGACCACGCGAGCATCAGCCTGTCCGACCTGCACACGCCCTGGCCGGCGATCGAGGCGCGGGTGCGAGCCGTCGCGCAGGGCGACCTCGTCGTCACCTTCTACAACCCGCGCAGCCGCGGGCGCGACTGGCAGCTGCCCCGGGCGGTCGAGCTGCTGCGCGAGCACCGTCCGGGCTCGACCCCCGTCGGGATCGTCACCGACGCGTCGCGGCCGCGCGAGCACGTCGTCCTCACGACCCTCGCCGAGCTCGACTGCGCCGCGGTGACGATGCTCGCGTGCGTCGTCGTCGGCTCCTCGCAGAGCACCGTGGTGTCCGCCCGGATGGTCACCCCGCGCGGCTACCGGTGGTCCGGCGCATGAGCAACCGCACGAGGTACGTCGTCACCGCCGACTGCACCGCCTGCGGGGCCTGCCTGCTCACCTGCCCCGAGCACGCGATCGTCGTGGGCGTCCCGCTGCAGGTGCGCGCCGACCGCTGCACCTCCTGCGGCGAGTGCGTCGAGGTGTGCCCCGCCGACGCCGTCCTCGAGCTGCCCGCGTGAGGCCCGGGACGGTGGCGCTCGTCGGGGCGGGGCCGGGCGACCCGGGCCTGCTGACGCTGCGCGCGGCCGAGCTGCTCGGGGAGGCCGACGTCGTGCTCGTCGACCGGCTGGTGCACCCGGACGTGCTGCGGCACTGCCGCGACGACGTCCAGCTCGTCGACGTCGGCAAGACCAGCTGGACGGGGACCGCCCCGCGCCAGGAGGAGATCAACGCCCAGCTCGTCGAGCACGCGCAGGCGGGGCGCCGCGTCGTGCGGCTCAAGGGCGGCGACCCGTTCGTGTTCGGACGCGGGTCGGAGGAGGCCGCCGCGCTCGTCGCGCAGGGCATCCGGTTCCAGGTCGTGCCGGGCATCTCGTCCGCGCTGGCCGCGCCCGCGTACGCCGGCATCCCGGTCACCGCCCGCGGCTCGACGCAGGACGTCTGCATCGTCACCGGCCACCTCGACCCCGAGGACCCGGCCAGCCGGGTGCGGTGGCAGGCGCTCGCCACCGGCCCGGGCACGCTCGTCGTGCTCATGGGGCACGACCGGCTGCCGCTGCTGACGCGCTCGCTGATCCGCTGGGGGCGCGCGCCGTCGACGCCCGCGGCCTGCATCCAGGACGGCACCCACGCCGGCCAGCGCGTCGTCGTCAGCACGCTCGAGCACCTCGCCGACGACGTCGCCGCGGCCGGGCTGCGCGCGCCGGTCGCCACGGTGATCGGCGACGTCGTCCGCCTGCGGGAGACGCTGCAGTGGTTCGACCCCCAGGAAGCCGAGGACGACGCATGACCGCAGCTGCACCGCGCCCCCGGGTGCACGCCATCGAGCAGGAGTCGTACGCGATCCTGCGCCGCCGGGTCGACCTGTCGCACCTGCCGCCGCGATCGCGCGCGGTCGTCGAGCGGGTCGTGCACGCCAGCGCCGACCTGTCCTACGTCGACGACCTCGTGCTGGACGAGGACGCCCTGCGCCGCGGGACGGACGCGCTGCGCGCCGGCGCCCCCGTCGTCGCGGACGTGCAGATGGTCGCCGCGGGCATCACCCGCCGCACGGCCGTGTGCCGGCTCGCCGACGCCCGGGCGGACGGCGCGCTGACCCGCAGCGCCGCCGCCGTCCGGCTGGCGCTGGCCGAGGTCGGTCCCGGCGCCGTCTGGGTCGTCGGCTGCGCGCCGACCGCGCTGTTCGAGCTGCTCGCCCTGGACGCGCAGCCGGCGCTCGTCGTCGGGCTGCCCGTCGGCTTCGTCGGCGCGGCGGAGTCCAAGCAGGCGCTGCGCGACAGCGGCCTGCCCGCCGTCTCGAACACCAGCGAGAAGGGCGGCTCCGCCGTCGCCTCCGCCGCCCTGAACGCCCTGCTCTACGAGGAGACCCCGTGACCCGAGTCGCCGCCCGTCCCGCACTGCTCGTCGTCGGGCACGGCACCAAGAGCGAGCAGGGGTGCGCGGAGTTCGCCGAGCTCGTCGAGCGGACGCAGCTGCGCGCCCCGTGGGCCGACGTCGCCGGCGGCTTCCTCGAGCTGGCGCCGCCGCCGATCCAGGACGCCGTGCGCCGCATGGTGGAGGCCGGCCACCGGACGATCGACGTCGTCCCGCTGGTGCTCGTCGCGGCGGGTCACAGCAAGGGCGACATCCCGGCGGCGCTCGAGCGCGAGAAGGCGCGCCACCGGGGGCTGTCGTTCCGGTACGGGCGGCCGCTGGGCAGCCACCCCGACCTGCTCGCCGTCGCCGAGCAGCACCTCGAGCAGGTCGTCCCGCGCGCCGACTGGCCGGACACCGCCGTGGTGCTCGTGGGCCGCGGCGCCACCGACCCCGACGCCAACGCCGAGATCGCCAAGACCGCACGGCTGCTCCAGGAGGGCCGCGAGCTCGGCACCGTCGAGACGGCGTTCATCTCGCTGGCGCAGCCGTCCGTCCCGGCCGGGCTGGACCGCGCGCTGCGGCTCGGGTTCCGCCGCGTCGTCGTGCTGCCGTGGTTCCTGTTCGCCGGGGTGCTGCCCGACCGGATCGTCGCGCAGTCGCAGGCCTGGGCGGCCGGGCACCCGGACGTCGAGGTGCACGTCGCGGGCCTGCTCGGCCCGACCGACGCGCTCGCCGGCGTGGTGCTCGAGCGGTGGGCCGAGATCGACGGCGGCGACCTGCGGATGAACTGCGACACCTGCGCCTACCGCGTCGCACTGCCCGGGTTCGAGGACAAGGTCGGCGCCCCGCAGACCCCGCACGACCACCCGGACGACCCGACCCACGGCCACGGGCACGGGCATGGGCACGGCCACGGACCTGGGCACGGCCACGGGCACGACCAGCACGGGCACGAGCACGCCCCCGACCCGGTCGCCGGCTGAGGTGCCGCCCGAGCCCGCGACCCCGGACGACGCCCACGACCTGCGCCACCACGGCGACGCCGAGCTCGACCCCGGGCTGCTCGACCTGGCCGTCAACGTCCGCGGGACGGCCCCGCCGGCCTGGCTCCGCGGACGCCTGGTGCGCGGGCTCGACCAGCTCGGCGCCTACCCCGAACAGCGGGCCGGCGTCGCCGCGGTCGTCCGGCGGCACGAGCGGCCCGAGGCCGAGGTGCTGCTGACCGCCGGCGCCGCGGAGGCCTTCGTCCTGCTGGCGCGGGTGCTGCAGCCGCGGCACGCGGTGGTCGTGCACCCCGGGTTCACCGAGCCGGAGGCCGCCCTGCGCGCGGCCGGCCACCAGGTGCACCGGCTCGTGCTCGAGCCGCCGTACGTGCTCGACCCGGCGCAGGTGCCGGACGAGGCCGACCTCGTCGTCGTCGGCAACCCCACGAACCCGACCGGGATGGTGCACCACCGGCTCGCCGAGCTGTGCCGCCCCGGCCGCACGGTGGTGGTCGACGAGGCCTTCGCCGACGCCGTGCCGGGCGAGCCGCAGTCGCTGGCCGGACGCGGCGACCTGCCGGGGCTGGTCGTCGTCCGCAGCCTCACCAAGACCTGGGCGCTCGCCGGGCTGCGGGTCGGCTACCTGCTCGCGCCGGCCGGGCTCGTCGACCGGCTGCGCGACGCCCAGCCGCTGTGGCCGGTGTCGACGCTCGCGCTGGTCGCCCTCGACACCTGCCTGGCGCGCGGGCCGGTGGCGAGCGCCCGCCGCGACGCCGTCGCCCTGGCCGAGCAGCGCCGACAGCTCCAGCAGGCCCTGACGGACGTCGGCGTCGAGGTCAGCCCGGGCTCGCAGGCGCCCTACCTGCTGTGCCGCGTCCCCGGACGCCCCGACGTCCGCGACGGCCTGCGCGCGCGGGGGATCGCCGTGCGCCGTGGCGACACGTTCCCCGGCCTGACGCCGGAGCACTGGCGCACCGCCGTGCGGGGGGACGACGAGACCGCGCGCCTGGTGGCCGCGGTCCGCGACGTGCTCACGAGCGAGGACGGTCCAGGAGCCTCGACAGCACGATGACGCTGCGGGTGTGGTCGACGTTGCGCTCGTCGCGCACCCGCTCGAGGGCCTGCTCGAGCTGGCCGACGTCGGCCGCCAGCATGTGCACGAGCGCGTCCGCGGACCCCGACACGGTGCAGGCGCTGACGACCTCGGGCACCCTCTCGAGGCTCCGTCGCAGGTCCTGCGGCGAGACCGTCCCCTTGCAGTGCAGCTCGACGTACGCCTCGGTCGTCCAGCCGAGCACGGCGGGGTCGACGACCGCGGTGAAGCCGCGGATGGCGCCCGAGGCGAGCAGCCGGTCGACCCGCCGCTTGACCGCCGGGGCCGACAGGCCCACCTGCGCGCCGATCTCGGCGTAGGTCGACCGCGCGTCGCGCAGCAGGCAGCCCACGACGCCCCGGTCCAGCTCGTCCACGTCGGTCTCCTCCCGCGCAACGGATCGCCGCCATCGTGCCAGAGCGCGCAGCGGATCGCCGTCAGCGGCGAAGAGAACGACACCACCGGCTGCCGATCCGGTCCGTAGCGTCGACAGGACGCGCCGGCGCCCCGGCCCACCTGAGCTGGAGCGTCCTTGAGCGTCCTGACCGCCCCCGAGACCGCGTCGCCCGAGCGCGTCGCCACCCGCCGGCACTACCTCATGTGCCCGCCCGAGCACTTCGCGGTGAGCTACGCGATCAACCCGTGGATGGACGTCACCGTCCCGGTCGACCGCGACCTCGCGATGCGGCAGTGGTCGGCCCTGCGCGCCACCTACGAGCGGCTCGGCCACCGCGTCGACGTCATCGAGGCCGCACCCGGCCTGCCGGACATGGTCTTCGCGGCGAACGGCGGCCTGGTCGTCGGCGGACGGGCGCTCGGTGCGCGCTTCACCCATCCCGAGCGGCAGGACGAGGGCCCGGCCTACCTGCGCTGGTTCGCGGGCGCCGTCGCGGCGGGCGACCTCGTCGAGGCGGTCGAGCCCCGGGCGACCAACGAGGGGGAGGGCGACTTCCTGGTCGTCGGCGACCTCGTGCTGGCGGGCCACGGGTTCCGCACCGACCCCGGGGCGCACGGCGAGGTGCAGGAGCTGTTCGGCCGGCCGGTCGTCGGGCTGCACCTCGTCGACCCGCACTACTACCACCTGGACACCGCGCTGGCGGTGCTCGACGACCGCTCGGTCGCCTACTACCCGGGGGCGTTCAGCCCGGGCAGCCTGGCGGTGCTCCGGCGGCTGTTCCCGGACGCCGTGCTCGCGAACGCCGAGGACGCCGCCGTGCTCGGCCTCAACGCCGTGTCGGACGGCCGGCACGTCGTCCTGCCCACGGCGGCGCGGCGGCTCGCCGACCAGCTGCGCGAGCGCGGCTACGAGCCGGTGGGGGTCGACCTGTCCGAGCTGCTGCGGGCCGGTGGCGGCGTCAAGTGCTGCACCCTCGAGCTGCGCTCCTGACGGGACGGCGTCCGCGCGCCCGGCGGGCAGGCGCTCCGCGTCCTGGACGGGGCCGCCGACCTCCGGCCGGCACGGTCAGGGGCGTCAGACCAGGCGGACCTTCTCGTCGCCGACCGCGACGACGTCGCCCTTCTTGAGCTGCCGGCCGCGCCGCTGCTCCAGGCGCCCGCCCACGGTCACGACGCCCTGCTCGAGCAGCGGGCGGACGTCGGAGCCCGCGTCGACCAGCCCGGCGAGCTTGAGCAGCTGGCCGAGCCGGATGCCGTCGTCCCGCACCTCGATGTCCCGCACGCCGCCATGCTGCCGGACGCGCGCCCGCGCACGGACACGGGCCCAGCCGACGGGGACGGGGCGGTAGGTTCTGCGCGACCCCCTCCGCCGGGGAAGTCCGGTGAGAGCCCGGTGCAGGTGCGCTACTGACGTCTCCCCGCCCGCGCGGCAGGGGAGCGAGCCAGATCGCCGGCGGGGTCCAGGGCCGACTCGCACGCTGACCTCCGCCCACGAGGGAGAGCCGGACTCCATGCTCGACGTGCTCGCTGCTGTGCTCGAGGGGGCTGTCCTCGAGGGGGCAGTCCTCCCGGAGGCTGTCCTCCAGGGGGCTGTCCTCCAGTGGGCCGCCCACCTCGGCGCTGCCGTCCCGGGCGCTGCCTCCCTCGGCGCCGCCGCCTGGACCGCCACCTCGCTCGGGGACGTCCCCGTCGCGGCCGTCCCGCTCGCGCTCGCCGGCACCAGCTTCGCGCTCGGTGCCCGGCACGGGCTCGACTGGGACCACGTCGCGGCGATCACCGACCTCACGGCGCCCCGGCCCGGCGACGAGCGCCCGCCGGGTCCCGGGTCCGCGGACCGCACCCGTCCGGGACGACGCGGGCTGGCCCTGTCGGCCTGGTACTGCACCGGGCACGGGCTGGTGCTCGCCGTGTTCGGCGCGCTCGTCCTGCTGCTCGGCCTGCGGCTGCCGTCGTCGCTCGACGTCGCCTTCCAGGCCGTCGTGGGGCTCACCCTCGTGACGCTCGGCGGCGTCGTGCTCTACCAGCTCGGGCGCTACCGGGCCGACTACCGCTACACCGGGCGGATCAGCCTCGTCGTCGGCGCGCTGCGCCGCGGCTGGGCGCGGGCCCGCCGGCGGGAGGTGCCCGGCGACGTGCTCGACGTCGACCGGCGCGGCGCCTTCCTCGTCGGCCTGCTGCACGGGACGGGCGCCGAGACCCCGACGCAGGTGGCGCTGTTCGCCGCCGCGGGCGCGTCCGGCTCGACCGGGACGGCGGCGCTCGTGCTCGGGGCGTTCGTCGCCGGGCTGGTCGTCGCCGACCTCGGCATCGCCGCGGCCTGGCTGTCCGGGGTGCTCGGCAGCCGCAGGGCGCCGCGGGTGCAGCTCGCCCTGGGCGCGCTCACCGGCGTCGCCTCGCTGACCCTCGGCGTGCTCATCCTCACCGGCCACAGCACCGTCGTCCCGGGGCTGCTAGCGTCCTGACGGGTTGCGCGCCCGCCACTCCTGTGTGGCGTCGGTCGCCTCCTGTGAGTCACGACGTCGGAACGGGCAGGACGAGGGCGTCCGCACCTGCGGGCCCTGACCCGCACGCCGCCGACCGCCGACGAAGAGGTGCTCCGCTGTGCTCCTGCGCCAGGAGGCGGGCAACGGCATCGCCGTGCTGGCCGTGGCCGGACCCGTGGCCGACGAGGACGCGCAGGTGCTGCAGTCCGCCGTCGACGCGGCCGTGGACCGCCGTCCGCGCGGCGTCGTGGTCGACCTGCGCGACGTCACGACCGTCACGCCGGACGCCGTCGAGACGCTGCGCGGGCTGACCGCCCGGGCGCCGGGGTGGCCGCGATCGTCGTTCGGCCTGTGCGGGGCGCCGCCCGCGGTGCGCAGCGCGCTGCCGGACCGGGTCGTCCACGACACCCGCGCGCAGGCCCTCGAGCACGTCGACGACCGGCCCGCCGCGCAGCATGTCGTCACCATCGAGCACACGGTCCGCGGCCCGGCGCAGGCCCGGCGCGTCGTCGCCGAGTGCGCGGAGCGGTTCGGGCTGGCCGACGCCGGCGACGACCTGGTGCTCGTCGTCAGCGAGATGGTGACGAACGCCGTGCGGCACGGCGCGCCCCCGGTGCGGCTCGAGGTGCTCGCCGACGACGAGACCGTCCTCGTCGCGGTCGCCGACGGCAGCGAGCGGGCTCCCGTCGCGCGCACCGCCGGCGAGCTGGAGGAGGGCGGGCGCGGGATGACCCTGGTCGACCTGCTGACGCTCGACCACGGCGTGCGGCCGGGTCCTCCCGGCAAGACGGTCTGGGCCACCGTGCGCCGGCCGGCGGCGCCCGGCGCCTGATCGAGCGGGTCGGCTGCCGGGCCGGCGGCTCGTACTGTGGCGCGGTGCCGTCAGCCCGCGTCGTCCTGCCCGAGGTCGTGCTGCACGACGGGCGGCTCGACCTCGACGCGCTGCGCGCCGAGCTGGACGCGCCCGGCCCGTTCCCGGCCGCGGCCCTCGCCGAGGCCGAGCAGGCCGCCCGCGCTCCGCGGCTGCCCGGCCGCGACGGCACCGACCTGCCGCTGCTGACGATCGACCCGCCCGGCAGCCGTGACCTCGACCAGGCGCTGCACCTGGCCCGCACCGCCGCGGGCTACCGGGTGTCCTACGCGATCGCCGACGTCGCCGCGTTCGTCGTGCCCGGGGGCGCGCTCGACGCCGAGGTCGAGCGGCGCGGCGTGACGCTGTACGCGCCGGACACCCGCATCCCGCTGCACCCGCCGGTGCTCGGCGAGGGGGCGGCGAGCCTGCTGCCGGACGAGCCCCGCCCGGCGCTGCTGTGGGAGCTCGACCTCGACGCCGACGGCGAGCTGGTCGGCACCTCGGTCGGGCGGGCCCTCGTCCGGTCGCGCTCGCGGCTCGACTACGCCGGCGTGCAGGCCTCGCTCGACGCCGGGACGGCCGGTCCGGTGCTCGAGCTGCTGCGGGAGGTCGGGCAGCTGCGCCAGGCCCGCGCGCGCGACCGCGGCGCCGTCGACCTCCCGACGCCCGAGCAGGAGGTCGTGCTCGACGGCGACGGGCGGCCGCACCTCGAGCTGCGCGCGCAGCTGCCGGTCGAGGGCTGGAACGCCCAGATCAGCCTGCTCACCGGCATCGCCGCCGCCGGGCTCATGCTCGACGCGGGCGTCGGGCTGCTGCGCACGCTGCCGCCGGCTGCTCCGGAGGACGTCGCGGCGCTGCGCCGCAGCGCGCACGCCCTCGGCGTGGCCTGGCCGGACGGCGCCTCCTACGGCGAGGTCGTGTCCGCTCTCGACCCGGCCGACCCCGGCTCGGCGGCGCTGCTCGTGCTCGCCACCCGGCTGCTGCGCGGCGCCGGGTACGCGGCCTTCGACGACGGCGCGCCGCCCGAGCAGCGCCGGCACAGCGGGGTCGCCGCGTCGTACGCCCACTGCACCGCTCCGCTGCGGCGCCTGGCCGACCGGCACGTGGGCGAGGTCTGCCTCGCGGTCTCGGCGGGCGCAGCGGTCCCCGGCTGGGCGCGCGAGGCGCTGCCCCGGCTGCCCGAGCTCATGACGGCGGCGAACCGGCGGGCCAGCGCCCTCGAGCGGGCGGTCGTCGACGCCGCCGAGGCGATCGTGCTCGCGCCCCGGGTCGGCGAGCGCTTCGACGCGGTGGTCGTCGAGGCCGGCGAGAAGGGCGGCGTCGTGCAGCTGCGCGAGCCGGCCGTGCGGGGACGGTGCGCGGGCGCCGGCCTGCCCCTCGGCGAGCGGCTGGTGGTCGAGCTGGTGCACGCCGACCCGGCAGCCCGGACGGTGCAGTTCCGCCCCGCCTGAGCTGACCCGGCTGAGCCCGCTCGACCGCCGCGCCCTCGCCGGCCCGACCGGCCGCTCCCGACCGGCCCGCCCCCGACCGGCCCGCCCCCGACCGGTCAGCCGTGGGCCGTCCTGCCAGGATGGTGGCATGACCTCCGCCGCTGCGACGCCGACCGCTCCCGACGTGTCCGGGCTCGTGGTGGCGGTGCTCGGCGGGACGGGGGAGCAGGGCCGCGGGCTCGCCCGGCGGCTCGCCCTGGCCGGGTCGAGGGTCGTGCTCGGCTCGCGCGACGCCGCGCGGGCGCAGGCGGCGGCCGAGGTCCTGCCGGGCGAGGTGAGCGGCACCGACAACGCCTCGGCCGCCCGTGCCGGCGACGTCGTGGTCGTCGCCGTCCCCTGGGACGGCCACCGCGAGCTGCTCGCCGGGCTCGCCGACGACCTCGTCGGCAAGGTCGTCGTCGACTGCGTCAACCCGCTCGGCTTCGACCGGCAGGGGGCCTTCGCCCTGGCCGTCGAGGAGGGGAGCGCCGCCCAGCAGGCGCAGGCCGTCCTGCCCGGCAGCCGGGTCGTCGCCGCCTTCCACCACGTGAGCGCGGTCCTGCTGCTCGACGAGGCCGTGGAGCAGGTCGACACCGACGTGCTGGTGCTCGGCGACGACCGGGAGGCGACCGACCTGGTCGCCGCGCTCGCCGGCCGCATCCCCGGCATGCGCGGCGTCTACGGCGGGCGGCTGCGCAACGCCCACCAGGTCGAGGCGCTGACGGCGAACCTCATCTCGGTGAACCGCCGCTACCGGGCGCACGCCGGGCTGCGGGTGACGGACGTGGAGGTGGCGCCCTGATTGGAGCGGTCACCCTGTGGGGCTCTGCGTGCCCGGCTCGTCACGTTGTGTGGCGTACCCTGCGGGCGGGCGACCGGAGCGACCGCTGCGGCAGCGAGGAGGCGGGCGTGCTCGGCGCAGCGTCCCGGACAGGCACGGCCCCGTGCTGACCGTCGCCGAGCTCGTCCTCAGCTCGGAGCCGGACGCCGCCGCGCGCGCCCGCCGCGCCGTCGCTGCCGCGCTCCCGCACGCCGATCCCGAGGTGCTCGACGCGGCGCGGCTCGTCGTGACCGAGCTGGTCACCAACGCGCAGCTGCACGGCGCGGCCCCCATCTCGGTGCGGGTCGGCGCCGAGGGCGAGCGGGTCCGGCTCGAGGTCGAGGACCGCGGACGGCAGCGGCTCGTGCTCCCGACCAGCAGTCCCGAGGCGATGACCGGCCGCGGGCTGTCGCTGGTCCGCGCGCTCGCCGACACCTGGGGCATCACGCCGGCCGCCGCCGGCGGGAAGGTGGTCTGGGCCGCCATGGCCCCCGCCCCTGCCTCGCAGGAGGAGGTCACGGACGAGCAGGCGGCCGGGGCGGACGCCACCGAGGCCGACCTCGACGCGCTGCTCGACGCCTGGCCGGACGACGAGCCGGTCGAGCAGGAGCACACCGTGCGGCTCGGCCAGGTCCCGACCGACCTGCTGCTGGCGGCCAAGCGGCACATCGACAACGTCGTCCGCGAGCTCACCCTGGAGCAGGGCGCCGGGTCCGACGAGCTCGTCCCGAGCGGCTGGTCGGCGCTGGTCGAGACCGTGACCAAGGACTTCGCGCTCGCCCGGAGCGCCATCAAGCGGCAGGCCGTCGCGGCCGCCGCCCGCGGGGAGAGCGTCACCGAGCTGGTGCTGCGCCTGCCGGCCAGCGCCGCCGAGGCGGGGGAGCGCTACCTCGTCGCGCTGGACGAGGCCGACCGCCTGTCCCGGGCGGCCCGCCTGCTGACCCTCGAGTCGCCGCTGCTGCACCGGGTGTTCCGCACCTGGTACGTCTCGGCGATCGTCGAGCAGCTGCGGGCCGCCGAGCACGGGCGGACGGCGCCGGTCCCGCGCACGCTCGTCGAGGTGCTCGGCGAGCAGGTCGTCGAGCTGGCCGGGCTGCAGGAGGACGCCGACCGGCTGGTGCTGCTGCAGCGGGTGAACCGCGAGCTCACCTCCGCGGGCACCCCGACCGAGATCGCCGAGGTCGTCGCCCGCACGGCCGACGAGGCCCTCGGCGCGGTCGCCGTCCGGGTGCTCGTGGCGGCGGACGACGGCACGCTGCACACGGTCGCCGCCCGCGGCGGCAGCCCCGAGTGGGTCGAGCGCTTCGCGACGCTGGCCCCCGACGCCGACCTGCCGTGGACGCACGTGTTCGTCAGCGGGCAGCCGCTGCTGCTGCCGAACCTCGCCCAGCTCGCGGCCGCCTACCCGGAGGTGGCCGACGCCTTCGCCAGCCCGCGGTCGCTGCACGTCGTCCCGCTCGTGGTCGGCGAGCACCGCCTGGGCGTGCTGAGCCTGTCGTTCGCGGCGGGCGGCGAGCGCGACGAGGCCACGCTCGCCCGCTTCGTCCAGGCCCTCGCCGACGCGCTCGCGCAGGCCCTCGAGCGGGCGCAGGCGCGCGAGGCGGCGGCGGCCTCGGCTCGGCGGCTCGCGTTCCTCGCCGACGCGTCGGTGGCCCTGTCGGCGAGCCTGGACCTCGCCCAGACCGTGCAGGCGATCACGACGCTGTTCGTCCCGCGGCTCGCGGACTGGTGCGTGGTGCACCTGCTGGAGGACGGCCGGCTCGTGCCGGCGGGGCTGCGGCACCTCGACCCGGCCCGGCAGGCGGTGGCCGAGCGCCTCGTCGAGCGCTGGCCGGTGCGCACGGACGCGCCGGGCGGGGTCGGCGACGTGCTGCGCACCGGTGAGAGCCAGCTGCTCGCGACGGTGCCCGACGAGCTGCTCGTGCTCGGCGCGCACAGCGACGAGCACCTCGCGCTGCTGCGCGAGCTCGGCTTCGCGAGCGCGCTGTCGGTCGCGCTGCCGGGGCGGGACGGCCGCATCGGCGTGCTCCAGCTCGTCTGCGACGCCTCGGGCCGCCGCTACGGCCCGTCCGACGTCGGCTTCGTCGAGGACGTCGCCCGCCGCGCGGCGCTCGCGCTGGAGGCCGCGCAGGTCGTCCGGCAGCAGTCCGGCCGGCTCGCCGAGGTCGCCCGCGTCGCCGACGCGGCGCAGAAGGCCATCCTCGCGCCGCCGCCCGCGCGGGCGCGCTCGGTCGCGCTCGCCGCGCGGTACGTGAGCGCGTCCGCCGAGGCGCTCGTCGGCGGTGACCTGCACGAGACCGTGGTGCGCTCCGGCTCGGTGCGCATGGTGGTGGGCGACGTCCGCGGCAAGGGGCTGGCCGCCGTCCGGACGACGACCGTGGTGCTCGGGGAGTTCCGCGCCACCACCGACGTCGACGACCTGGCCGACGTCGCCCGCCTGCTGGACCGGCGGCTGCGCAGCTACCTCGGCGAGGAGGACTTCGTCACGGCCGTGCTCGCCGAGGTCGCGGACGACGGCACCTTCTCCATCGCCTCGTGCGGGCACCCCGCGCCGCTGCTCGCCTCGCAGGGCAGGGTCGGCGAGCTGCCGGTGCAGCCGTCGCTGCCGCTCGGGCTCGGCGCCGACCCGGTGGTGCTCCGCGGCCGGCTGGACGTCGGCGACCGCCTGCTGCTCCACACCGACGGCGTGCTGGACGCCCGCGACCGCAGCGGTGCGTTCGTCGAGCTGCTGCCGCTGGCCGCGCACCTCGGCGAGGGCAGCCTGGACGAGGCGCTCGACGGGCTGCTCGCGGCGCTGCACGCGCGGGTCGGCGGCGAGCTCGGCGACGACGTCGCGCTCCTCGTCGCCGAGCACACCGGCTGAGCCGCCGCGGGGGTGGCGGGGTGCTCAGCGGAAGCTGTGCTCCGGACCGGGGAAGCGCCCGTCGCGCACGTCGTCGGCGTAGGCCCGGGTCGCGTCGGCGAGCACGCCCCGCAGGTCGGCGTAGCGCTTCACGAAGGTCAGCGGCGCGCCGGGCGTCAGGCCCGCCATGTCGGTCCAGACGAGCACCTGCGCGTCGCAGCCGGCGCCGGCGCCGATGCCGACCGTCGGGATCGCGAGCTCCTTGGTCACCCGCTCGGCCAGGTCGGCCGGCACGGCCTCGAGCACGACGGCAAAGGCGCCGGCGTCCTGCAGGGCGAGCGCGTCGGCGAGCAGGGCGTCCGCCCCGTCGCCGCGGCCCTGCACCCGCAGCCCGGTGACGAGCTCGGACTGCGGGGTCAGCCCGACGTGCCCCATCACGGGGACGCCGGACGACACCAGCAGCTCGACCTGCGCGGCGACGCGGCGCCCGCCCTCGAGCTTGACCGCGTGCGCCCCGCCCTCCTTGAGGAAGCGCGCGGCGGTGGTGAAGGCCTGGTCCGGCGAGGCCTGGTAGGAGCCGAACGGCAGGTCCGCCACCACGAGCGGGCGGGTCGTCGAGCGGACGACCGCCCGCACCATCGGCAGCAGCTCGTCCACGGTCACCGGCACGGTCGTCGGGTGGCCGAGCACGTTGTTGCCGGCCGAGTCGCCGACGAGCAGCGCGGGGATGCCGGCCGCCTCGAAGATGCCGGCGGTGAGCATGTCGTAGGACGTGAGCATCGCCCAGCGCTCGCCCCGGTCCTTGGCGCGCTGCAGGTCGCTGGTGCGGACGCGGCGGCCGACGACCCCGCCGTACAGGCCCGGCAGGTCGGTGGCCGCCGACGGACCGGGTGTGCCGTCACCCGCCTCGGGGGAAGGCGCCTCGGGGGAAGGCAGGTGGGGCGCGGGATCGCTCATCGGCGGGCCTCCGTCACGACTCGGGGCCAGCACCCTCGGGTGGGTGCAGCGGTCCCCGGACCCCTCCAGGGTGCCACCGGACGGCCCGTCGCGACGTGTGGCGAGGCTCACGGCGGGCATCCGTACCGGAACGGTTGCGTCTCGCAAACCGGGCTCCTACTCTTTCCGGAACGCTTGCGTCCCGCAAGTCGGCCGGCGGCAGTCCGGACCACCGCGACCGCGCAGGAGGACCCGTGCAGCACGCGCGCTCGCAGGCCGCCGGATGAGCGCCGCGACGGGCACCGTCCCGCCGGCGCGGCAGCTCGGGCGCCCCCGCGACCCCAAGCTCGACGCCGCCATCGTCGACGCCACGCTGCAGCTGCTCGGCGGGTCCGGCTACAGCGCCCTGACCATGGAGGCCGTCGCCGCGCTGGCCGGCGTCGGCAAGGCCACGCTCTACCGGCGCTACGCCGGCAAGCAGCAGCTCGTCATCGACGCCGTCGCCTCGCTGAGCGAGCAGCCCGAGGTCGTCCGCGGCGCGAGCGTCCGCGACGAGCTCGTCACCCGCCTCGAGGCCGTCCGGCGCAAGAGCAGCTCGTCGGTCGCGGGCAAGATCTTCCCCCGGCTCATCAGCGCTGGCGGCGACCACCCCGAGCTCATGCAGGAGTACCGGCGGCAGGTCCTCGAGCCCCGCCGCCACGCGTTCCAGGAGGCGCTGCGCCGCGGCATCGAGCAGGGCCTCGTCCGCCCCGACGCCGACCTCGACCACGCCGTCGACATGCTCGTCGGCCCGATGGCCTACCGCAACCTCATCCGCAACGACCCGCCCCCCGGGCCGGACCTCGCCGGGCGCATCGTCGACGACGTGCTCGTCGCCCTGGCGCCGCGCCCGTGCGCAGGCCCCGCCGACCCGTCCCCCACCCGCTCCCGCCAGGCCCCGCGAGAGGACCGCGCATGACTCCCACCGACCCTGACGGGGCACCCCCGGTCGCGACCGCCGACGCCCCGCCGCCGCTGACGCACCGGCAGATCCTGCTCATCCTGTCCGGGCTGCTGCTGGGCATGTTCCTCGCCTCGCTCGACCAGACGATCGTCTCGACCGCGATGCGCACCATCGCCGACGAGCTCAACGGCCAGACGGCGCAGGCGTGGGTGACGACCGCCTACCTCATCACCTCGACGATCTCGACCCCGCTGTACGGCAAGCTCTCCGACCAGTACGGGCGCAAGCCCTTCTACCTGTTCGCGATCGTCGTGTTCATCGTCGGCTCGGTGCTCTGCGGGCTGGCGCAGTCGATCTACGAGCTCGCCGCCTACCGCGCGGTGCAGGGCCTCGGCGCCGGCGGCCTCATGTCGCTCGCGTTCGCGATCGTCGGCGACCTCGTGCCGCCGCGCGAGCGCGGCCGGTACCAGGGCTACTTCATGGCCGTGTTCGGGACGAGCAGCGTGCTCGGCCCGGTCATCGGCGGCGCGTTCGCCGGCCAGGACCAGCTGCTCGGCATCGACGGGTGGCGCTGGATCTTCTACCTCAACGTCCCGATCGGCCTGGCCGCGCTCGCCGTCGTCTCCCGCCGGCTGCACCTGCCGCGGCACAGCAGCTCGGCGCGCATCGACTACCTCGGTGCCGCGCTGCTCACCACGACGATCGTCCCGGTGCTGCTGGTGGCCGAGAAGGGCCGCGAGTGGGGCTGGGGCTCCGGGCTGACGCTCGGCCTGCTCGCGCTCGCCGTCGCCTCGCTCGTCGGCTTCGTCCTGCGCGAGCGCGCCGTCGGCGAGGCCGCGATCCTGCCGCTGCGCGTGTTCCGCAGCAGCGTCTTCAGCATCACGAGCGTCACCTCGCTGCTCGTCGGCGCCGGCATGTTCGGCGGGCTCGTCGTCCTGCCGCTGTACCTGCAGATCGTCCGCGGCTCCTCGCCGACCGAGGCGGGCCTGCAGCTCATCCCGCTCATGGTCGGGATCTTCGCGATGTCGACGGTGTCCGGCCTGGTCATGATGCGGACCGGCCGCTACAAGCTGCTGCCGACCTTCGGCACCGCGCTGATGTTCGTCGCGCTGCTGCTCATGTCGACGCTGGGCGTCGACACCCCGATCTGGCAGGCGATGCTCTACATGGTCCTCATGGGCGCGGGCCTCGGCCTGTCGATGCAGACGCTCGTCATCAGCGTCCAGAACGCGCTGCCCGCCCGCGACATGGGCGTCGCCACGTCGTCGGTCACCTTCTTCCGCTCCCTCGGCGGGACCCTGGGCGCCGCCACCTCGCTGGCCGTCCTGTTCGGGTCGCTGGCCGGCAACATCCAGGACCGCGCTCGCTCGGCCGGCCTGCCGCAGGAGGTCATCGACCGCTTCGGCAGCGCCAGCGCCCTCGACGACACCTCCGTCATCGCGACGCTGCCCGCCGCCGTCCAGCGGGTCGTCCTCGAGGGCTTCGCCGACTCGACCTCCACGGTCTTCCTGACCGTGGCGGTCCTGCTCGTGCCGGCCTTCGTCCTGACCCTGCTGGTGAAGGAGATCCCGCTGCGCGCCCAGGGCGGGCTCGCCGCCGCGCAGAGCGACGCCGACACCGAGGAGCGGCTGTCGGCCGCCCGGGCGGAGTCGGCCGTCCTGTAGGCCCTAGGTTCCGGGTACCACCCGACTCCAGGAGGACCGATGGCCAGCCTTTCCGACCCCGGCGTGCAGGCGCTGCTCGAGGGGCCCCGTCCCAACCACGCCGTGGTCTCGACCGTCAACGAGGACGGCTCCATCCACGCCACCGTGGTGTGGGCCTCGGTCGAGGACGGCCGCATCGCCGTGAACAGCGCGGTCGGCCGCAAGTGGCCGACCAACCTCGAGCGGGACCCGGCCATCACGGTCCTCGTCTACGACGAGACCAACCCCTACGACTACGTCGAGGTGCGCGGCACCGCGCAGGGGACCACCGAGGGCGCCGACGACCACATCGACCGGCTCGCCAAGCGCTACCTCGACGCCGACAGCTACCCGTTCCGCGTCGCCGACGAGCAGCGCATCACCTACGTCGTCGAGCCCTCCCTCGTCCGGCACCAGAAGCAGGGCTAGGGCACGGGACAGGGGGCGGGGGGCGCGGGCAGGGGGCAGGGTCAGGGGCGGGGCGGTCGGAGGCGTGGCGCACACGTCCTGATCACGCCCGCGCCGGGACGGCCGGGCGGCTGGGCGCGTCGGGGCGACCCGCCCAGCCCGCCCAGCCCGCCGCAGCCCGCCGCAGCACCGACGGCGATGTGTCCGGCGCGGGGCACCGCCCAGCCCGCCCAGCCCGCCGCAGCACCCGACGGCGACGTGTCCGTCGCGGAGCACCGCCCAGCCCGCCCAGCCCGCCGCAGCACCCGACGGCGACGTGTCCGTCGCGGAGCACCGCCCAGCCCGCCCAGCCCGCCGGAGCACCCGACGGCGACGTGTCCGTCGCGGGGCACCGCCCAGCCCGCACAGCCCGCCGCAGCACCCGACGGCGACGTGTCCGTCGCGGAGCACCGCGATCTGCAACCCTGGTGCACACGTCCTGATCGCGACCCGACCGGGGACCGGCGGGCTCGTGCGGTGCTTCGGCAGGGCGACGATCACGATGTGTGCAGCGCGGCCGGGCGGGGCCGCTGCACGGAAGCCTCAGCGGGCGGCGGACGCCTCAGCGGGCGGGGGACGCCTCAGCGGGCTTGCGACGAGTGCATGATCGGCAGGCCGCCCGCCGATGCTTCACGCAGCGCTCGCCCGAGGGCGCCTGACGCTCCGCGCGCGTGCCACGAGTGCAGGAGCGGGCGAGACACGGTCCCGCACGAGCGGGTGCGGTGCGGCTGCGTCAGGCCAGGTCCGGTCGGGCCTGCTCGGGCTCGCCGGCGGTGGGTGCAGCCGTCTCGCGCCAGCGCGACGTGATGGGCAGGCGCCGGTCGCGGCCGAACGCGCGGCCGGTGACCTTGGGCCCGGGCGGCGACTGCCGGCGCTTGTGCTCGGCGGCGTCGACGAGCGCGATGACCCGGTCGACGACCTGCTCGTCGAAGCCGTCCTGCAGCAGCTCGGCCCGGCCGCGGTCGCGCTCGACGTAGGCGTCGAGCAGCGGGTCGAGCACGTCGTAGGGCGGCAGCCGGTCGCTGTCGAGCTGGCCCGGCGCGAGCTCGGCCGACGGCGGCTTCTCGATGCTGTTCTCGGGGATCGGCGGCGTCTCGCCCCGCTCGGCCGCGACGCGGTTGCGCCAGCGGGCGAGCGCCCAGACGAGCGTCTTCGGCACGTCCTTGATCGGCGCGAAGCCGCCGGCGCTGTCGCCGTAGAGCGTCGAGAAGCCGGTGGCGGCCTCGCTCTTGTTGCCGGTCGTCAGCACGAGGTGGCCGTGCTCGTTCGACAGCGCCATGAGGGTCGTCCCGCGCACGCGCGCCTGCAGGTTCTCGACCGACAGGCCGGTCAGCTCCACCGACGCCCGCCAGGCGTCGACCATCGGGGCAATCGCCACCACCGACCAGGACAGCCCCTGGCGCTTCGCCAGGTCCTCGGCGTCGGTCACCGAGTGGTCCGACGACCACTCGCTCGGCATCCCGACGACGTGCACGCGGTCGGGGCCGAGGGCGTCGCAGGCGATCGTCGCGACGAGCGCCGAGTCGATGCCGCCGGACAGCCCGAGCACCACCGAGCGGAAGCGGTTCTTCTCGACGTAGTCGCGCACGGCGGTGACGAGCGCGCCCCAGACCTCGGCCTCGTCGTCGAGGCGCACGGCCAGGCCCGGGACGACCGGCTCGTACGGCGCCAGCGGCTCGTCCGACAGCACGACCCGCTCGACGCTCATCGTCGTGCCGTCGCCCGCGTCGACCGGACCGGTGTCGTCGCCGGTGGCCGCCGCGAGGTCGAGGTCGACGACCATGAGGCCCTGCTCCCAGACCGGCGCCCGTGCGACGACCTCGCCGGCGGCGTCGACGACGAGGGAGTCGCCGTCGAACACCAGCTCGTCCTGGCCGCCGACGCAGTTCACGTAGACGAGCGGCGCGCCCGCCTCGGCGGCCCGCCGGGCGGCCAGCGGGCCCCGCAGGTCGTCCTTGCCGCGCTCGTAGGGCGAGCCGTTGATGCAGACGACGAGCCCCGCCCCCGCGGATCGGGCGACGCGGACCGGGCCGCCCTCCTGCCACAGGTCCTCGCAGACGACGGTCGTGACGTCGACGCCGTGCAGGCGGACCACGGGCAGCCGGTCGCCGCGCACGAAGTAGCGGAACTCGTCGAAGACGCCGTAGTTCGGCAGGTGGTGCTTGGCGTACCGCGACACCACCCGTCCGCCGTGCAGGACCGCGGCGCTGTTCTGCGGCTCGCCCGCCGGGCGGCCGAGGGCGGGGGAGGGCGTCTCGCTGCGGCCGCAGTAGCCGACGACGACGGCGACGTCGCCGGCGCCCTCGTCCGCCAGGCGCTGGGCCAGCTGCTCGAGCGCGTCGAGGCTCGCCTGGACGAACGAGCGGCGCAGCACGAGGTCCTCGGCCGGGTAGCCGGTCAGGACCATCTCGGGGAACGCGACGAGGTGGCAGCCGGCGGCGACCGCCTCGGCCGTCCAGCGGCTGACGAGGTCGGCGTTGCCGGTCAGGTCGCCGACTGTCGGGTCGATCTGCGCCAGTCCGACGCGAAGCTGCGGCATGGCTCGAATCTACGTTCCGGCACGGGAGCCGGCGCGCAGCCGCGGCGCGGGGTCCGTCCACGGCGCCGCGCCGAGCGGCGCTCCGTCCGTCCACATCGACGAGCCGCGGCGCATGTCTGTCCGCAGCGACGTCCGCAGGCGCTCGGGACGTCGGTGCGGGCAGACAAGCGCGAGGGTTGCTGCATGTCTGTCCGTACCGACGTCCGCAGGCGCTCGGGACGTCGGTGCGGGCAGACAAGCGCGAGGGTTGCAGCCTGTCTGCCCGCAGCGACGTCCGCCGGCGCTCAGGACGTCGGTGCGGGCAGACAAGCCGCGAAGGTGGCTCCCGGCGGCAGCCTGGAGGTCGCCCGCCCGGCACGGGGTGATCGGACGAGTCCCGCACCCGCGCTGCCGGGACCTGGACTACTGCCCTGCGGCGGTGAGGGCCTCGTACTCGTCGTCGGTGAGCTCGACGAGGGCGGCGGCGCAGTTCTCCTCGAGGTGCGCGACCGAGCCGGTGCCGGGGATCGGGAGCATCACCGGCGAGCGGCGCAGCAGCCAGGCCAGCGCGAGCTGGGCGTGCGTGGCCTCGTGCGCGGACGCGATCTCGTCCAGCAGGCCGCCCGGACGGGCCAGCTCGCCGGCCGCGACCGGGAACCACGGGATGAAGCCGATGCCTTCGGCCTCGCAGTAGTCGAGGACGGCCTCGGACTGCCGGTTGCCGAGGTTGTAGAGGTTCTGCACGCTGACGACCTCGATGATCTCGCGGGCCGCCTTGACGTCGTCGACGGACACCTCGGACAGGCCCAGGTGGCGGATCTTGCCCTCGTCCTGCAGGTCCTTCATGACGCCGAACTGGTCGGCGGCCGGGACCTCGGGGTCGATGCGGTGCAGCTGCCACAGGTCGAGGCGCTCGACGCCGAGGCGGCGCAGCGACATCTCGACGCCCTGGCGCAGGAAGTCCGGGCGGCCGCAGACCGGCCAGACCTCGGGGCCGGTGCGCAGCAGGCCGCCCTTGGTGGCGACGACGACGCCCTCGTACGGGTGCAGCGCCTTGCGGATGAGCTCCTCGGAGACGTACGGGCCGTAGCTCTCGGCCGTGTCGATGAAGTCGACGCCGAGCTCGACGGCGCGGCGCAGGACCGCGAGCGCGGTGTCCTCGTCGGCCGGAGGTCCCCAGATGCCGGGGCCGGTGATGCGCATGGCGCCGTAGCCGAGCCGGCGGACGGGCAGGTCGCCGCCGAGGGAGAAGGTGCCGCTGGCCGCGACGGGCGAGGTGGTGCTGGTCATGCGTCCTCCAGAGGTCACGGGTAGGTGCTCCGTGCGGCAACCCGGCGGTGTCCGTGCCTCTTCCCCGGCCGCGACCGACGGTTCTGGCGTCCGTGACCGGGCAGGTGAGGTCAGTCGGTGGCACGGCCGGGGCGTCACGTCCCGTGCCGAGCCGGGTCCGACGCACGCACCGCCCCTGGCCGACCACCCCGCCGACACGCGGGCCAGGCCGGCCCGACGATCCAGGAGCCGCCCGTCATGAGCACCTCTTCGACCGCCCTGTCCCGAGGCCTCGGACTGGCCAGCCTCGCCCTCGGCGTCCCGCAGGTCGCCGCCCCGGACCGCTTCGCCCAGGCGATCGGCGCGTCCGGTCGCGGCGACGCCCGGGACGCCACCGTCGCGGTGGGCCTGCGCGAGCTGACCGTCGGCCTCGGCCTGCTCGGGCGCCGCAGGTCGACGCCGGTCTACCTGTGGGCCCGGGTCGCCGGTGACGTCATGGACCTCGTCCTGCTCGGCCGCACCCTGCGGTCGTCCGGCCGCGGCAACCCGCGCACCGCTGCCGCGACCGCCGCGACGCTCGGGCTGACCGCCGTCGACCTGCATGCCGCCCGTCGCGCCGGCCGCGCCCAGACGGCCCAGGGCGCACCGACGGCCGAGGGCGCACCCACGGCCCAGGACGCTCAGACCGGGAAGGACGCTCGGGCTGGGAAGGGTCGCGGCGCGAGCTCGTCGGCGCTCGAGCTCACGGCGGCGATCACCGTCGGCAAGCCGCCGCAGGAGGTGTACGACTTCTGGCGCGGCCTCGAGCGGCTGCCGACCTTCATGCACCACCTGCAGTCGGTCGAGTGGACCGGCGAGGGACGCACCCGCTGGACGGCGAACGCGCCGGTGAAGAAGCAGGTCACCTGGGACGCCGAGCTCGTCGACGACGTCCCCGGCGAGGTCATCGCCTGGCGCTCGCTGCCGGGTGCCGACATCGCCAACGAGGGCAGCGTCCGCTTCACGCCGGCGCCGGGCGACCGGGGCACCGAGGTCCGCGTCCGGCTGCGTTACGACCTGCCCGGCGGACGGGCGGGCGCCCTGGTCGCCCGCGTGCTGGGGGAGGAGCCCCACCAGCAGGTCGAGGACGACCTGCGCCGCTTCAAGCAGGTGCTCGAGACCGGCGAGGTCGTCCGCTCCGAGGGCACCCCCGAGGGGTCGAGCGCGCGTCGCCACCTGTTCCAGCACCCGGCCCAGCCCCTGGCCTCCTCGTGAGGCTCCGACCGCAGTCCGCCCGCTCGACGACAGGAGACACTCCGTGAAGGCCACCTGCTGGATGGGACGCAACACCGTCGAGGTGACCGAGGTCCCCGACCCGACGATCCTCAGCGACCGCGACGCGATCATCAAGGTCACGTCGACGGCGATCTGCGGCTCCGACCTGCACCTGTACGACGGCTACGTCCCCGAGATGAAGCGCGGCGACATCATGGGCCACGAGTTCATGGGCGAGGTCGTCGAGACCGGCAAGGGCGTGCGTTCGAGCGACCTGAAGGTCGGCGACCGGGTCGTCGTGCCGTTCCCCATCGCCTGCGGCGCCTGCAGCCAGTGCCGCGCCGGCATGACGAGCATCTGCGAGAACAGCAACCCCAACGCCGGGATCGCCGAGAAGCTCTGGGGGCACGCGACGTCGGGCATCTTCGGCTACTCGCACCTCACCGGCGGCTACGCCGGCGGGCAGGCCGAGTTCGTGCGCGTGCCGTTCGCCGACGTCGGCCCGATGAAGGTGCCGAGCTCCCTCACCGACGACCAGGTGCTGTTCCTCACCGACATCTTCCCGACCGGCTACATGGGCGCCGAGCTGTGCGACATCAGCGAGGGCGACGTCATCGCGGTCTGGGGCGCCGGACCGGTCGGGCAGTTCGCGGCCGCCAGCGCCTTCCTGCTCGGCGCGCACCGGGTGATCGTGATCGACCGGTACGACTACCGGCTCGACATCGTCCGGGCGAACACCCGCGCCGAGACGCTGAACTACGAGCAGGTCGACGTGCGCGACGCCCTCGCGGAGATGACGGCCGGACGCGGTCCGGACGCGGTCATCGACGCCGTCGGGCTCGAGGCGCACCACGACAACGCGCTGCTGCACTCCTACGACCGGGTGAAGCAGGCCGCGCGGCTCGAGACCGAGCGCGGGCACGCGCTGCGCCAGGCGATCCTGGCGTGCCGCAGCGGCGGCATCGTGTCGCTCGTCGGCGTCTACGGCGGGTTCATGGACAAGTTCCCGATCGGCTCGCTCATGAACCGGTCGCTCACGCTGCGCGGCGGGCAGACGCACGTGCACCGCTACCAGCACCAGCTGCTCGAGCGCATCGAGCAGGGCCAGATCGACCCGAGCTTCATCATCACGCACAAGGCGAAGCTCGCCGACGCCCCGGCCATGTACGAGACGTTCAAGCACAAGCAGGACGACTGCCTGAAGGTCGTCCTGACGCCCTGAGGCTGGGCCGGACGGGAGGTCCAGCCACCGGACGGGGCCGACGCGCTCCGGACCCGCGGGTCCGGAGCGCGTCGGCCCCGTCCGGTGGCTGGACCTCCCGTCCGGCCCAGCCTCAGGGCGTCAGGACGACCTTCAGGCAGTCGTCCTGCTTGTGCTTGAACGTCTCGTACATGGCCGGGGCGTCGGCGAGCTTCGCCTTGTGCGTGATGATGAAGCTCGGGTCGATCTGGCCCTGCTCGATGCGCTCGAGCAGCTGGTGCTGGTAGCGGTGCACGTGCGTCTGCCCGCCGCGCAGCGTGAGCGACCGGTTCATGAGCGAGCCGATCGGGAACTTGTCCATGAACCCGCCGTAGACGCCGACGAGCGACACGATGCCGCCGCTGCGGCACGCCAGGATCGCCTGGCGCAGCGCGTGCCCGCGCTCGGTCTCGAGCCGCGCGGCCTGCTTCACCCGGTCGTAGGAGTGCAGCAGCGCGTTGTCGTGGTGCGCCTCGAGCCCGACGGCGTCGATGACCGCGTCCGGACCGCGTCCGGCCGTCATCTCCGCGAGGGCGTCGCGCACGTCGACCTGCTCGTAGTTCAGCGTCTCGGCGCGGGTGTTCGCCCGGACGATGTCGAGCCGGTAGTCGTACCGGTCGATCACGATCACCCGGTGCGCGCCGAGCAGGAAGGCGCTGGCGGCCGCGAACTGCCCGACCGGTCCGGCGCCCCAGACCGCGATGACGTCGCCCTCGCTGATGTCGCACAGCTCGGCGCCCATGTAGCCGGTCGGGAAGATGTCGGTGAGGAACAGCACCTGGTCGTCGGTGAGGGAGCTCGGCACCTTCATCGGGCCGACGTCGGCGAACGGCACGCGCACGAACTCGGCCTGCCCGCCGGCGTAGCCGCCGGTGAGGTGCGAGTAGCCGAAGATGCCCGACGTCGCGTGCCCCCAGAGCTTCTCGGCGATCCCGGCGTTGGGGTTGCTGTTCTCGCAGATGCTCGTCATGCCGGCGCGGCACTGGCTGCAGGCGCCGCAGGCGATGGGGAACGGCACGACGACCCGGTCGCCGACCTTCAGGTCGCTCGAACGCACGCCCTTGCCGGTCTCGACGACCTCGCCCATGAACTCGTGGCCCATGATGTCGCCGCGCTTCATCTCGGGGACGTAGCCGTCGTACAGGTGCAGGTCGGAGCCGCAGATCGCCGTCGACGTGACCTTGATGATCGCGTCGCGGTCGCTGAGGATCGTCGGGTCGGGGACCTCGGTCACCTCGACGGTGTTGCGTCCCATCCAGCAGGTGGCCTTCACGGAGTGTCTCCTGTCGTCGAGCGGGCGGACTGCGGTCGGAGCCTCACGAGGAGGCCAGGGGCTGGGCCGGGTGCTGGAACAGGTGGCGACGCGCGCTCGACCCCTCGGGGGTGCCCTCGGAGCGGACGACCTCGCCGGTCTCGAGCACCTGCTTGAAGCGGCGCAGGTCGTCCTCGACCTGCTGGTGGGGCTCCTCCCCCAGCACGCGGGCGACCAGGGCGCCCGCCCGTCCGCCGGGCAGGTCGTAACGCAGCCGGACGCGGACCTCGGTGCCCCGGTCGCCCGGCGCCGGCGTGAAGCGGACGCTGCCCTCGTTGGCGATGTCGGCACCCGGCAGCGAGCGCCAGGCGATGACCTCGCCGGGGACGTCGTCGACGAGCTCGGCGTCCCAGGTGACCTGCTTCTTCACCGGCGCGTTCGCCGTCCAGCGGGTGCGTCCCTCGCCGGTCCACTCGACCGACTGCAGGTGGTGCATGAAGGTCGGCAGCCGCTCGAGGCCGCGCCAGAAGTCGTACACCTCCTGCGGCGGCTTGCCGACGGTGATCGCCGCCGTGAGCTCGAGCGCCGACGAGCTCGCGCCGCGACCCTTCCCAGCCCGAGCGTCCTTCCCGGTCTGAGCGTCCTGGGCCGTGGGTGCGCCCTCGGCCGTCGGTGCGCCCTGGGCCGTCTGGGCGCGGCCGGCGCGACGGGCGGCATGCAGGTCGACGGCGGTCAGCCCGAGCGTCGCGGCGGTCGCGGCAGCGGTGCGCGGGTTGCCGCGGCCGGACGACCGCAGGGTGCGGCCGAGCAGGACGAGGTCCATGACGTCACCGGCGACCCGGGCCCACAGGTAGACCGGCGTCGACCTGCGGCGCCCGAGCAGGCCGAGGCCGACGGTCAGCTCGCGCAGGCCCACCGCGACGGTGGCGTCCCGGGCGTCGCCGCGACCGGACGCGCCGATCGCCTGGGCGAAGCGGTCCGGGGCGGCGACCTGCGGGACGCCGAGGGCGAGGCTGGCCAGTCCGAGGCCTCGGGACAGGGCGGTCGAAGAGGTGCTCATGACGGGCGGCTCCTGGATCGTCGGGCCGGCCTGGCCCGCGTGTCGGCGGGGTGGTCGGCCAGGGGCGGTGCGTGCGTCGGACCCGGCTCGGCACGGGACGTGACGCCCCGGCCGTGCCACCGACTGACCTCACCTGCCCGGTCACGGACGCCAGAACCGTCGGTCGCGGCCGGGGAAGAGGCACGGACACCGCCGGGTTGCCGCACGGAGCACCTACCCGTGACCTCTGGAGGACGCATGACCAGCACCACCTCGCCCGTCGCGGCCAGCGGCACCTTCTCCCTCGGCGGCGACCTGCCCGTCCGCCGGCTCGGCTACGGCGCCATGCGCATCACCGGCCCCGGCATCTGGGGACCTCCGGCCGACGAGGACACCGCGCTCGCGGTCCTGCGCCGCGCCGTCGAGCTCGGCGTCGACTTCATCGACACGGCCGAGAGCTACGGCCCGTACGTCTCCGAGGAGCTCATCCGCAAGGCGCTGCACCCGTACGAGGGCGTCGTCGTCGCCACCAAGGGCGGCCTGCTGCGCACCGGCCCCGAGGTCTGGCCGGTCTGCGGCCGCCCGGACTTCCTGCGCCAGGGCGTCGAGATGTCGCTGCGCCGCCTCGGCGTCGAGCGCCTCGACCTGTGGCAGCTGCACCGCATCGACCCCGAGGTCCCGGCCGCCGACCAGTTCGGCGTCATGAAGGACCTGCAGGACGAGGGCAAGATCCGCCACCTGGGCCTGTCCGAGGTGTCCGTCGACGACGTCAAGGCGGCCCGCGAGATCATCGAGGTCGTCAGCGTGCAGAACCTCTACAACCTCGGCAACCGGCAGTCCGAGGCCGTCCTCGACTACTGCGAGGCCGAAGGCATCGGCTTCATCCCGTGGTTCCCGGTCGCGGCCGGCGAGCTGGCCCGTCCGGGCGGCCTGCTGGACGAGATCGCGTCCGCGCACGAGGCCACGCACGCCCAGCTCGCGCTGGCCTGGCTGCTGCGCCGCTCGCCGGTGATGCTCCCGATCCCCGGCACCGGCTCGGTCGCGCACCTCGAGGAGAACTGCGCCGCCGCCCTCGTCGAGCTCACCGACGACGAGTACGAGGCCCTCACCGCCGCAGGGCAGTAGTCCAGGTCCCGGCAGCGCGGGTGCGGGACTCGTCCGATCACCCCGTGCCGGGCGGGCGACCTCCAGGCTGCCGCCGGGAGCCACCTTCGCGGCTTGTCTGCCCGCACCGACGTCCTGAGCGCCGGCGGACGTCGCTGCGGGCAGACAGGCTGCAACCCTCGCGCTTGTCTGCCCGCACCGACGTCCCGAGCGCCTGCGGACGTCGGTACGGACAGACATGCAGCAACCCTCGCGCTTGTCTGCCCGCACCGACGTCCCGAGCGCCTGCGGACGTCGCTGCGGACAGACATGCGCCGCGGCTCGTCGATGTGGACGGACGGAGCGCCGCTCGGCGCGGCGCCGTGGACGGACCCCGCGCCGCGGCTGCGCGCCGGCTCCCGTGCCGGAACGTAGATTCGAGCCATGCCGCAGCTTCGCGTCGGACTGGCGCAGATCGACCCGACAGTCGGCGACCTGACCGGCAACGCCGACCTCGTCAGCCGCTGGACGGCCGAGGCGGTCGCCGCCGGCTGCCACCTCGTCGCGTTCCCCGAGATGGTCCTGACCGGCTACCCGGCCGAGGACCTCGTGCTGCGCCGCTCGTTCGTCCAGGCGAGCCTCGACGCGCTCGAGCAGCTGGCCCAGCGCCTGGCGGACGAGGGCGCCGGCGACGTCGCCGTCGTCGTCGGCTACTGCGGCCGCAGCGAGACGCCCTCCCCCGCCCTCGGCCGCCCGGCGGGCGAGCCGCAGAACAGCGCCGCGGTCCTGCACGGCGGACGGGTGGTGTCGCGGTACGCCAAGCACCACCTGCCGAACTACGGCGTCTTCGACGAGTTCCGCTACTTCGTGCGCGGCGACCGGCTGCCCGTGGTCCGCCTGCACGGCGTCGACGTCACGACCGTCGTCTGCGAGGACCTGTGGCAGGAGGGCGGCCCGGTCCGCGTCGCCCGATCCGCGGGGGCGGGGCTCGTCGTCTGCATCAACGGCTCGCCCTACGAGCGCGGCAAGGACGACCTGCGGGGCCCGCTGGCCGCCCGGCGGGCCGCCGAGGCGGGCGCGCCGCTCGTCTACGTGAACTGCGTCGGCGGCCAGGACGAGCTGGTGTTCGACGGCGACTCCCTCGTCGTCGACGCCGCCGGCGAGGTCGTCGCACGGGCGCCGGTCTGGGAGCAGGGCCTCATGGTCGTCGACCTCGACCTCGCGGCGGCCACCGGCGACGACACCGGTCCGGTCGACGCGGGCGACGGCACGACGATGAGCGTCGAGCGGGTCGTGCTGTCGGACGAGCCGCTGGCGCCGTACGAGCCGGTCGTCCCGGGCCTGGCCGTGCGCCTCGACGACGAGGCCGAGGTCTGGGGCGCGCTCGTCACCGCCGTGCGCGACTACGTCGAGAAGAACCGCTTCCGCTCGGTGGTGCTCGGGCTGTCCGGCGGCATCGACTCGGCGCTCGTCGCGACGATCGCCTGCGACGCCCTCGGCCCCGACCGCGTGCACGTCGTCGGGATGCCGAGCGAGTGGTCGTCGGACCACTCGGTGACCGACGCCGAGGACCTGGCGAAGCGCCAGGGGCTGTCCTGGTCGGTGGTGGCGATTGCCCCGATGGTCGACGCCTGGCGGGCGTCGGTGGAGCTGACCGGCCTGTCGGTCGAGAACCTGCAGGCGCGCGTGCGCGGGACGACCCTCATGGCGCTGTCGAACGAGCACGGCCACCTCGTGCTGACGACCGGCAACAAGAGCGAGGCCGCCACCGGCTTCTCGACGCTCTACGGCGACAGCGCCGGCGGCTTCGCGCCGATCAAGGACGTGCCGAAGACGCTCGTCTGGGCGCTCGCCCGCTGGCGCAACCGCGTCGCGGCCGAGCGGGGCGAGACGCCGCCGATCCCCGAGAACAGCATCGAGAAGCCGCCGTCGGCCGAGCTCGCGCCGGGCCAGCTCGACAGCGACCGGCTGCCGCCCTACGACGTGCTCGACCCGCTGCTCGACGCCTACGTCGAGCGCGACCGCGGCCGGGCCGAGCTGCTGCAGGACGGCTTCGACGAGCAGGTCGTCGACCGGGTCATCGCGCTCGTCGACGCCGCCGAGCACAAGCGCCGGCAGTCGCCGCCCGGGCCCAAGGTCACCGGCCGCGCGTTCGGCCGCGACCGGCGCCTGCCCATCACGTCGCGCTGGCGCGAGACGGCTGCACCCACCGCCGGCGAGCCCGAGCAGGCCCGACCGGACCTGGCCTGACGCAGCCGCACCGCACCCGCTCGTGCGGGACCGTGTCTCGCCCGCTCCTGCACTCGTGGCACGCGCGCGGAGCGTCAGGCGCCCTCGGGCGAGCGCTGCGTGAAGCATCGGCGGGCGGCCTGCCGATCATGCACTCGTCGCAAGCCCGCTGAGGCGTCCCCCGCCCGCTGAGGCGTCCGCCGCCCGCTGAGGCTTCCGTGCAGCGGCCCCGCCCGGCCGCGCTGCACACATCGTGATCGTCGCCCTGCCGAAGCACCGCACGAGCCCGCCGGTCCCCGGTCGGGTCGCGATCAGGACGTGTGCACCAGGGTTGCAGATCGCGGTGCTCCGCGACGGACACGTCGCCGTCGGGTGCTGCGGCGGGCTGTGCGGGCTGGGCGGTGCCCCGCGACGGACACGTCGCCGTCGGGTGCTCCGGCGGGCTGGGCGGGCTGGGCGGTGCTCCGCGACGGACACGTCGCCGTCGGGTGCTGCGGCGGGCTGGGCGGGCTGGGCGGTGCTCCGCGACGGACACGTCGCCGTCGGGTGCTGCGGCGGGCTGGGCGGGCTGGGCGGTGCCCCGCGCCGGACACATCGCCGTCGGTGCTGCGGCGGGCTGCGGCGGGCTGGGCGGGCTGGGCGGGTCGCCCCGACGCGCCCAGCCGCCCGGCCGTCCCGGCGCGGGCGTGATCAGGACGTGTGCGCCACGCCTCCGACCGCCCCGCCCCTGACCCTGCCCCCTGCCCGCGCCCCCCGCCCCCTGTCCCGTGCCCTAGCCCTGCTTCTGGTGCCGGACGAGGGAGGGCTCGACGACGTAGGTGATGCGCTGCTCGTCGGCGACGCGGAACGGGTAGCTGTCGGCGTCGAGGTAGCGCTTGGCGAGCCGGTCGATGTGGTCGTCGGCGCCCTCGGTGGTCCCCTGCGCGGTGCCGCGCACCTCGACGTAGTCGTAGGGGTTGGTCTCGTCGTAGACGAGGACCGTGATGGCCGGGTCCCGCTCGAGGTTGGTCGGCCACTTGCGGCCGACCGCGCTGTTCACGGCGATGCGGCCGTCCTCGACCGAGGCCCACACCACGGTGGCGTGGATGGAGCCGTCCTCGTTGACGGTCGAGACCACGGCGTGGTTGGGACGGGGCCCCTCGAGCAGCGCCTGCACGCCGGGGTCGGAAAGGCTGGCCATCGGTCCTCCTGGAGTCGGGTGGTACCCGGAACCTAGGGCCTACAGGACGGCCGACTCCGCCCGGGCGGCCGACAGCCGCTCCTCGGTGTCGGCGTCGCTCTGCGCGGCGGCGAGCCCGCCCTGGGCGCGCAGCGGGATCTCCTTCACCAGCAGGGTCAGGACGAAGGCCGGCACGAGCAGGACCGCCACGGTCAGGAAGACCGTGGAGGTCGAGTCGGCGAAGCCCTCGAGGACGACCCGCTGGACGGCGGCGGGCAGCGTCGCGATGACGGAGGTGTCGTCGAGGGCGCTGGCGCTGCCGAAGCGGTCGATGACCTCCTGCGGCAGGCCGGCCGAGCGAGCGCGGTCCTGGATGTTGCCGGCCAGCGACCCGAACAGGACGGCCAGCGAGGTGGCGGCGCCCAGGGTCCCGCCGAGGGAGCGGAAGAAGGTGACCGACGACGTGGCGACGCCCATGTCGCGGGCGGGCAGCGCGTTCTGGACGCTGATGACGAGCGTCTGCATCGACAGGCCGAGGCCCGCGCCCATGAGGACCATGTAGAGCATCGCCTGCCAGATCGGGGTGTCGACGCCCAGCGTCGACATGAGCAGCAGCGCGACGAACATCAGCGCGGTGCCGAAGGTCGGCAGCAGCTTGTAGCGGCCGGTCCGCATCATGACCAGGCCGGACACCGTCGACATCGCGAAGATCCCGACCATGAGCGGGATGAGCTGCAGGCCCGCCTCGGTCGGCGAGGAGCCGCGGACGATCTGCAGGTACAGCGGCAGGACGACGAGCCCGCCGAACATGCCGGCGCCGACGAGCAGCGAGGTGACGCTCGTGATGCTGAAGACGCTGCTGCGGAACACGCGCAGCGGCAGGATCGCGGCCTCGCCGACGGCGCGCTCGCGCAGGACGAAGCCGACGAGCGAGGCGACGGCGAGCGCGAGCAGGCCGAGCGTCAGCCCGGAGCCCCAGCCCCACTCGCGGCCCTTCTCGGCCACCAGCAGCACCGGGACGATCGTCGTGGTGAGCAGCGCGGCACCGAGGTAGTCGATGCGCGCCGAGCTGCTGTGCCGCGGCAGGTGCAGCCGGCGGGAGACGACGGCGAGCGCGGCCAGGCCGATCGGGACGTTGAGGTAGAAGATCCAGCGCCACCCGTCGATGCCGAGCAGCTGGTCCTGGCCGGCGAACGCGCCGCCGATGACCGGGCCGAGCACGCTGCTCGTCCCGAACACGGCCATGAAGTAGCCCTGGTACCGGCCGCGCTCGCGCGGCGGCACGAGGTCGCCGACGATCGCGAACGCGAGCGACATGAGGCCGCCGGCGCCGAGGCCCTGCACCGCGCGGTAGGCGGCGAGCTCGTAGATCGACTGCGCCAGCCCGCAGAGCACCGAGCCGACGATGAACACGACGATCGCGAACAGGTAGAAGGGCTTGCGCCCGTACTGGTCGGAGAGCTTGCCGTACAGCGGGGTCGAGATCGTCGAGGTGATGAGGTAGGCGGTCGTCACCCACGCCTGCGCCGTCTGGCCGTTGAGCTCGTCGGCGATGGTGCGCATCGCGGTCGAGACGATCGTCTGGTCGAGCGAGGCGAGGAACATGCCCAGCAGCAGCCCGGACAGGATGAGCAGGATCTGCCGGTGCGTCAGCGGCGGCGGGGCGTCGGCGGTCGCGACCGGGGGTGCCCCGTCAGGGTCGGTGGGAGTCATGCGCGGTCCTCTCGCGGGGCCTGGCGGGAGCGGGTGGGGGACGGGTCGGCGGGGCCTGCGCACGGGCGCGGCGCCAGGGCGACGAGCACGTCGTCGACGATGCGCCCGGCGAGGTCCGGCCCGGGGGGCGGGTCGTTGCGGATGAGGTTGCGGTAGGCCATCGGGCCGACGAGCATGTCGACGGCGTGGTCGAGGTCGGCGTCGGGGCGGACGAGGCCCTGCTCGATGCCGCGGCGCAGCGCCTCCTGGAACGCGTGGCGGCGGGGCTCGAGGACCTGCCGCCGGTACTCCTGCATGAGCTCGGGGTGGTCGCCGCCAGCGCTGATGAGCCGGGGGAAGATCTTGCCCGCGACCGACGAGCTGCTCTTGCGCCGGACGGCCTCGAGGCGGGTGACGAGCTCGTCGCGGACGCTCGCGCCGCGGACGACCTCGGGCTGCTCGCTCAGCGAGGCGACGGCGTCGATGACGAGCTGCTGCTTGCCGGCGTAGCGCCGGTAGAGCGTGGCCTTGCCGACGCCGGCCAGCGCGGCGACGGCCTCCATGGTCAGGGCGCTGTAGCCGGACCCGCCGAGCAGCTGCAGCGTGGCGTCGACGATGGCGGCGTCGAGCTTGGGGTCGCGGGGGCGCCCGAGCTGCCGCGCCGGCGGGACGGTGCCCGTCGCGGCGCTCATCCGGCGGCCTGCGAGCGCGCGTGCTGCACGGGTCCTCCTGCGCGGTCGCGGTGGTCCGGACTGCCGCCGGCCGACTTGCGGGACGCAAGCGTTCCGGAAAGAGTAGGAGCCCGGTTTGCGAGACGCAACCGTTCCGGTACGGATGCCCGCCGTGAGCCTCGCCACACGTCGCGACGGGCCGTCCGGTGGCACCCTGGAGGGGTCCGGGGACCGCTGCACCCACCCGAGGGTGCTGGCCCCGAGTCGTGACGGAGGCCCGCCGATGAGCGATCCCGCGCCCCACCTGCCTTCCCCCGAGGCGCCTTCCCCCGAGGCGGGTGACGGCACACCCGGTCCGTCGGCGGCCACCGACCTGCCGGGCCTGTACGGCGGGGTCGTCGGCCGCCGCGTCCGCACCAGCGACCTGCAGCGCGCCAAGGACCGGGGCGAGCGCTGGGCGATGCTCACGTCCTACGACATGCTCACCGCCGGCATCTTCGAGGCGGCCGGCATCCCCGCGCTGCTCGTCGGCGACTCGGCCGGCAACAACGTGCTCGGCCACCCGACGACCGTGCCGGTGACCGTGGACGAGCTGCTGCCGATGGTGCGGGCGGTCGTCCGCTCGACGACCCGCCCGCTCGTGGTGGCGGACCTGCCGTTCGGCTCCTACCAGGCCTCGCCGGACCAGGCCTTCACCACCGCCGCGCGCTTCCTCAAGGAGGGCGGGGCGCACGCGGTCAAGCTCGAGGGCGGGCGCCGCGTCGCCGCGCAGGTCGAGCTGCTGGTGTCGTCCGGCGTCCCCGTGATGGGGCACGTCGGGCTGACCCCGCAGTCCGAGCTCGTCACCGGGCTGCGGGTGCAGGGCCGCGGCGACGGGGCGGACGCCCTGCTCGCCGACGCGCTCGCCCTGCAGGACGCCGGCGCCTTTGCCGTCGTGCTCGAGGCCGTGCCGGCCGACCTGGCCGAGCGGGTGACCAAGGAGCTCGCGATCCCGACGGTCGGCATCGGCGCCGGCGCCGGCTGCGACGCGCAGGTGCTCGTCTGGACCGACATGGCGGGCCTGACGCCCGGCGCGCCGCTGACCTTCGTGAAGCGCTACGCCGACCTGCGGGGCGTGCTCGCCGACGCGACCCGGGCCTACGCCGACGACGTGCGCGACGGGCGCTTCCCCGGTCCGGAGCACAGCTTCCGCTGAGCACCCCGCCACCCCCGCGGCGGCTCAGCCGGTGTGCTCGGCGACGAGGAGCGCGACGTCGTCGCCGAGCTCGCCGCCGACCCGCGCGTGCAGCGCCGCGAGCAGCCCGTCGAGCGCCTCGTCCAGGCTGCCCTCGCCGAGGTGCGCGGCCAGCGGCAGCAGCTCGACGAACGCACCGCTGCGGTCGCGGGCGTCCAGCACGCCGTCGGTGTGGAGCAGCAGGCGGTCGCCGACGTCCAGCCGGCCGCGGAGCACCACCGGGTCGGCGCCGAGCCCGAGCGGCAGCGACGGCTGCACCGGCAGCTCGCCGACCCTGCCCTGCGAGGCGAGCAGCGGCGCGGGGTGCCCGCACGAGGCGATGGAGAAGGTGCCGTCGTCCGCGACCTCGGCGAGCACGGCCGTGACGAAGTCCTCCTCGCCGAGGTAGCTGCGCAGCCGCCGGTCCAGCAGGCGGGCGACGTCGGCCAGGTCGTCGACGTCGGTGGTGGCGCGGAACTCCCCGAGCACCACGGTCGTCGTCCGGACGGCGGCCAGCCCCTTGCCGCGGACGTCGCCCACCACCATGCGCACCGAGCCGGAGCGCACCACGGTCTCGTGCAGGTCACCGCCGACGAGCGCCTCGGCGGACGCGCTCACGTACCGCGCGGCGAGCGCGACCGAGCGCGCCCGCGCGGGCGGCGGCGCGAGGATGGCCTTCTGCGCCGCGTCGGCGACGCGGGCGACCTCGGCGAGCCGGCCGGACTGCTGCCGGACGACCTGCGCGGCCTCCAGCGCGAGCGCCGCGCGGCGGGCGACGTCCTCGACGAAGCCGACGTCGGACGGGCCGTAGCGGCGGCCCGAGGCGTCGCAGACGAGCTGGAGCACGCCGATGCGGCCGTCCCGCCCCGGCAGCGCGACCGACAGCGCGCTCGCGAAGCCGAGCTCGCGCAGCAGCGCGAGGTGCTCGTCGCTGTGCGCGCCGAGCACGAGCAGCTCGTCGGGCACCGTCGCGAGCAGCTGGCTCTCACCGGTGCGCAGCACGTCGCCGACCCCGCCCGGCGCGTCCGTGCGCACCGGCCAGCGCTCGACGAGGCGCTCGGCCACCGCCTGCCGGGCCGGGTCGAGGTGCCGCAGCCCCGCCGGCACGAGCCGGCCGTCCTCCAGCAGGTGCACCACGCACCAGTCCGCGAGCCGCGGGACGAACAGCGTCGTGATCGCCTGCACGGTCTGGGCGAGGTCCAGGCTCGCCGACAGGGCCACCGACGCGTCGGCGAGGAACGCGAGCCGCCGAGCCGAGGCCGCCGCCGCCTCGCGCGCCTGCGCCCGCTCGAGGGCCTGCGCGAGCGCGTCGGCGAGGGCCTGGACGAAGCGGGCGAGCGTGGCCTCGTCGCGCTCGCCGCCCGCCGCGAACGACAGGCTCAGCACGCCCAGGCGGTGCTCGCCGACCACGAGCGGGACGACGTGCAGCGACCGCGGGCTGGCGAAGGCGTCGGCCACCTCCGGGTAGGCGGCCGCGAGCTGGGCGAGGTTCGGCAGCAGCAGCGGCTGCCCGCTGACGAACACGTGCGTCCACGGCAGGTCGGCGTCGGGGGCCAGCGTCGCGAAGCGCTCGACCCACTCGGGGCTGCCGCCGCGGGCGGCGACCGTGTGCAGCGTGCCGTCGTCCGCCGCCACGAGCACCCGGACGGCGACCGCGCCGAGGGCCTCGTCGGCCGTGCGGGCGACGACCTCGGCGATCTCGGTCGGGGTGCCCGCGGAGGTGAGCTCGCGGTTCACCCGCTGCAGCAGCACCAGCCGGTCGGCGTCCTCCTGCAGCCCGGCCAGCTCGACGACCTGCTCGCCGAGCACCTCGACGAGCGTGCGCGGGACCGGCGCCGTCCGCCCGTGCTCGGCGGCCCGCAGCTGCTCGACGATCGCCGAGACGTACCAGGTGCGGAACACCCGGTGCAGCAGCGGCGACTCGAGGGTCAGCAGGCGGGCCGCCCGGGACAGGCGGTCGGCCTCGTCCAGCGCGACGAGGTAGCGCTCCCCCGCCTCGGCGGCGCTGGCCGGCAGGCGCAGCACCAGCTCGGTGACGCTCTCCCCGCGGGCGGCGGCCGCGACGGCCTGCCGCTTGATGGCGCTCCGGGCGAGCGCGAAGTCCTTGGTCACGGTCTCGACCAGCGCCGACCAGCCGCTCGGGACGAGCTCGTCGGACCCGGCGCCCTGCTCCAGGGTGAGCTCGCGGACGACGTTGTCGATGTGCCGCTTGGCCGCCAGCAGCAGGTCGGTCGGGACCTGGCCGAGCCGCACGGTGTGCTCCTGCTCGACCGGCTCGTCGTCCGGCCAGGCGTCGAGCAGCGCGTCGAGGTCGGCCTCGGTGGCGTCCGCCCCGGCCGCCTGCTCGTCCGTGACCTCCTCCTGCGAGGCAGGGGCGGGGGCCATGGCGGCCCAGACCACCTTCCCGCCGGCGGCGGCCGGCGTGATGCCCCAGGTGTCGGCGAGCGCGCGGACCAGCGACAGCCCGCGGCCGGTCATCGCCTCGGGACTGCTGGTCGGGAGCACGAGCCGCTGCCGTCCGCGGTCCTCGACCTCGAGCCGGACCCGCTCGCCCTCGGCGCCGACCCGCACCGAGATGGGGGCCGCGCCGTGCAGCTGCGCGTTGGTGACCAGCTCGGTCACGACGAGCCGCGCCGCGTCGAGCACCTCGGGATCGGCGTGCGGGAGCGCGGCAGCGACGGCGCGGCGGGCGCGCGCGGCGGCGTCCGGCTCCGAGCTGAGGACGAGCTCGGCGACGGTCAGCACGGGGCCGTGCCTGTCCGGGACGCTGCGCCGAGCACGCCCGCCTCCTCGCTGCCGCAGCGGTCGCTCCGGTCGCCCGCCCGCAGGGTACGCCACACAACGTGACGAGCCGGGCACGCAGAGCCCCACAGGGTGACCGCTCCAATCAGGGCGCCACCTCCACGTCCGTCACCCGCAGCCCGGCGTGCGCCCGGTAGCGGCGGTTCACCGAGATGAGGTTCGCCGTCAGCGCCTCGACCTGGTGGGCGTTGCGCAGCCGCCCGCCGTAGACGCCGCGCATGCCGGGGATGCGGCCGGCGAGCGCGGCGACCAGGTCGGTCGCCTCCCGGTCGTCGCCGAGCACCAGCACGTCGGTGTCGACCTGCTCCACGGCCTCGTCGAGCAGCAGGACCGCGCTCACGTGGTGGAAGGCGGCGACGACCCGGCTGCCGGGCAGGACGGCCTGCGCCTGCTGGGCGGCGCTCCCCTCCTCGACGGCCAGGGCGAAGGCCCCCTGCCGGTCGAAGCCGAGCGGGTTGACGCAGTCGACGACGACCTTGCCGACGAGGTCGTCGGCGAGCCCGGCGAGCAGCTCGCGGTGGCCGTCCCAGGGGACGGCGACGACCACGACGTCGCCGGCACGGGCGGCCGAGGCGTTGTCGGTGCCGCTCACCTCGCCCGGCAGGACCTCGGCCGCCGCCTGCGCCCGCGCGGCGTCGCGCGAGCCGAGCACGACCCTCGACCCGGCCAGGGCGAGCCGCCGGGCGAGCCCGCGGCCCTGCTCCCCCGTCCCGCCGAGCACCGCCACCACGAGCCCGGACACGTCGGGAGCGGTCGGCGTCGCAGCGGCGGAGGTCATGCCACCATCCTGGCAGGACGGCCCACGGCTGACCGGTCGGGGGCGGGCCGGTCGGGGGCGGGCCGGTCGGGAGCGGCCGGTCGGGCCGGCGAGGGCGCGGCGGTCGAGCGGGCTCAGCCGGGTCAGCTCAGGCGGGGCGGAACTGCACCGTCCGGGCTGCCGGGTCGGCGTGCACCAGCTCGACCACCAGCCGCTCGCCGAGGGGCAGGCCGGCGCCCGCGCACCGTCCCCGCACGGCCGGCTCGCGCAGCTGCACGACGCCGCCCTTCTCGCCGGCCTCGACGACCACCGCGTCGAAGCGCTCGCCGACCCGGGGCGCGAGCACGATCGCCTCGGCGGCGTCGACGACCGCCCGCTCGAGGGCGCTGGCCCGCCGGTTCGCCGCCGTCATGAGCTCGGGCAGCCGGGGCAGCGCCTCGCGCGCCCAGCCGGGGACCGCTGCGCCCGCCGAGACCGCGAGGCAGACCTCGCCCACGTGCCGGTCGGCCAGGCGCCGCAGCGGAGCGGTGCAGTGGGCGTACGACGCGGCGACCCCGCTGTGCCGGCGCTGCTCGGGCGGCGCGCCGTCGTCGAAGGCCGCGTACCCGGCGCCGCGCAGCAGCCGGGTGGCGAGCACGAGCAGCGCCGCCGAGCCGGGGTCGGCCGGGTCGAGAGCGGACACGACCTCGCCGTAGGAGGCGCCGTCCGGCCAGGCCACGCCGAGGGCGTGCGCGCTGCGGCGCAGCGCCGCGACGTCCTCCGGAGCAGCCGGCGGCAGCGTGCGCAGCAGCCCGACGCCCGCGTCGAGCATGAGCCCGGCGGCGGCGATGCCGGTGAGCAGGCTGATCTGGGCGTTCCAGCCCTCGACCGGCAGCTGCGCGCGCAGCTCGAGGTGCGGCCGCCCGTCGCCGTCGAGCACGACCTCCTGCTCGGGCGTCGGGAGGTCGACGGCGCCGCGGTCGCGCGCGCGGGCCTGGCGCAGCTGCCCGACCTCCCGCAGCAGCTCGAGCACCGGACCGGCCGTCCCGGCGTCGAGCGAGGCCTGCACGCCGGCGTAGTCGAGCCGCGAGCGCGACCGGACGAGGGCCCGCCCGACCGAGGTGCCGACCAGCTCGCCGTCGGCGTCGAGGTCGAGCTCCCACAGCAGCGCCGGGCGGGGCTCGTCCGGCAGCAGGCTCGCCGCCCCCTCGCCGAGCACCGGCGGGTGCAGCGGGATGCGGGTGTCCGGCGCGTACAGCGTCACGCCGCGCCGCTCGACCTCGGCGTCGAGCGCGCCCCCGGGCACGACGAACGCGGCGACGTCGGCGATCGCGTAGGACACCCGGTAGCCCGCGGCGGTGCGGGCCAGGTGCAGCGCCTGGTCGAGGTCACGGCTGCCGGGCGGGTCGATCGTCAGCAGCGGCAGGTCGGTGCCGTCGCGGCCGGGCAGCCGCGGAGCGCGGGCGGCCTGCTCGGCCTCGGCGAGGGCCGCGGCCGGGAACGGGCCGGGCGCGTCCAGCTCGGCGCGCAGCGCGTCGAGGTCGAGCCGCCCGTCGTGCAGCACGACCTCGGGCAGGACGACGCGGGCTGACGGCACCGCGCCACAGTACGAGCCGCCGGCCCGGCAGCCGACCCGCTCGATCAGGCGCCGGGCGCCGCCGGCCGGCGCACGGTGGCCCAGACCGTCTTGCCGGGAGGACCCGGCCGCACGCCGTGGTCGAGCGTCAGCAGGTCGACCAGGGTCATCCCGCGCCCGCCCTCCTCCAGCTCGCCGGCGGTGCGCGCGACGGGAGCCCGCTCGCTGCCGTCGGCGACCGCGACGAGGACGGTCTCGTCGTCGGCGAGCACCTCGAGCCGCACCGGGGGCGCGCCGTGCCGCACGGCGTTCGTCACCATCTCGCTGACGACGAGCACCAGGTCGTCGCCGGCGTCGGCCAGCCCGAACCGCTCCGCGCACTCGGCGACGACGCGCCGGGCCTGCGCCGGGCCGCGGACCGTGTGCTCGATGGTGACGACATGCTGCGCGGCGGGCCGGTCGTCGACGTGCTCGAGGGCCTGCGCGCGGGTGTCGTGGACGACCCGGTCCGGCAGCGCGCTGCGCACCGCGGGCGGCGCCCCGCACAGGCCGAACGACGATCGCGGCCACCCCGGCGCCCGGGCGGTCAGCCCGCGCAGCGTCTCGACGGCGTCCGGCGTGACGGTCGTGACGTCGCGCAGGTCGACCACGACGCCGCGCGGACGGCGGTCCACGGCCGCGTCGACGGCGGACTGCAGCACCTGCGCGTCCTCGTCGGCCACGGGTCCGGCCACGGCCAGCACGGCGATGCCGTTGCCCGCCTCCTGGCGCAGGAGCACAGCGGAGCACCTCTTCGTCGGCGGTCGGCGGCGTGCGGGTCAGGGCCCGCAGGTGCGGACGCCCTCGTCCTGCCCGTTCCGACGTCGTGACTCACAGGAGGCGACCGACGCCACACAGGAGTGGCGGGCGCGCAACCCGTCAGGACGCTAGCAGCCCCGGGACGACGGTGCTGTGGCCGGTGAGGATGAGCACGCCGAGGGTCAGCGAGGCGACGCCGGTGAGCGCGCCCAGGGCGAGCTGCACCCGCGGCGCCCTGCGGCTGCCGAGCACCCCGGACAGCCAGGCCGCGGCGATGCCGAGGTCGGCGACGACCAGCCCGGCGACGAACGCCCCGAGCACGAGCGCCGCCGTCCCGGTCGAGCCGGACGCGCCCGCGGCGGCGAACAGCGCCACCTGCGTCGGGGTCTCGGCGCCCGTCCCGTGCAGCAGGCCGACGAGGAAGGCGCCGCGCCGGTCGACGTCGAGCACGTCGCCGGGCACCTCCCGCCGGCGGGCCCGCGCCCAGCCGCGGCGCAGCGCGCCGACGACGAGGCTGATCCGCCCGGTGTAGCGGTAGTCGGCCCGGTAGCGCCCGAGCTGGTAGAGCACGACGCCGCCGAGCGTCACGAGGGTGAGCCCCACGACGGCCTGGAAGGCGACGTCGAGCGACGACGGCAGCCGCAGGCCGAGCAGCAGGACGAGCGCGCCGAACACGGCGAGCACCAGCCCGTGCCCGGTGCAGTACCAGGCCGACAGGGCCAGCCCGCGTCGTCCCGGACGGGTGCGGTCCGCGGACCCGGGACCCGGCGGGCGCTCGTCGCCGGGCCGGGGCGCCGTGAGGTCGGTGATCGCCGCGACGTGGTCCCAGTCGAGCCCGTGCCGGGCACCGAGCGCGAAGCTGGTGCCGGCGAGCGCGAGCGGGACGGCCGCGACGGGGACGTCCCCGAGCGAGGTGGCGGTCCAGGCGGCGGCGCCGAGGGAGGCAGCGCCCGGGACGGCAGCGCCGAGGTGGGCGGCCCACTGGAGGACAGCCCCCTGGAGGACAGCCTCCGGGAGGACTGCCCCCTCGAGGACAGCCCCCTCGAGCACAGCAGCGAGCACGTCGAGCATGGAGTCCGGCTCTCCCTCGTGGGCGGAGGTCAGCGTGCGAGTCGGCCCTGGACCCCGCCGGCGATCTGGCTCGCTCCCCTGCCGCGCGGGCGGGGAGACGTCAGTAGCGCACCTGCACCGGGCTCTCACCGGACTTCCCCGGCGGAGGGGGTCGCGCAGAACCTACCGCCCCGTCCCCGTCGGCTGGGCCCGTGTCCGTGCGCGGGCGCGCGTCCGGCAGCATGGCGGCGTGCGGGACATCGAGGTGCGGGACGACGGCATCCGGCTCGGCCAGCTGCTCAAGCTCGCCGGGCTGGTCGACGCGGGCTCCGACGTCCGCCCGCTGCTCGAGCAGGGCGTCGTGACCGTGGGCGGGCGCCTGGAGCAGCGGCGCGGCCGGCAGCTCAAGAAGGGCGACGTCGTCGCGGTCGGCGACGAGAAGGTCCGCCTGGTCTGACGCCCCTGACCGTGCCGGCCGGAGGTCGGCGGCCCCGTCCAGGACGCGGAGCGCCTGCCCGCCGGGCGCGCGGACGCCGTCCCGTCAGGAGCGCAGCTCGAGGGTGCAGCACTTGACGCCGCCACCGGCCCGCAGCAGCTCGGACAGGTCGACCCCCACCGGCTCGTAGCCGCGCTCGCGCAGCTGGTCGGCGAGCCGCCGCGCCGCCGTGGGCAGGACGACGTGCCGGCCGTCCGACACGGCGTTGAGGCCGAGCACGGCGGCGTCCTCGGCGTTCGCGAGCACGGCGTCCGGGAACAGCCGCCGGAGCACCGCCAGGCTGCCCGGGCTGAACGCCCCCGGGTAGTAGGCGACCGAGCGGTCGTCGAGCACCGCCAGCGCGGTGTCCAGGTGGTAGTAGTGCGGGTCGACGAGGTGCAGCCCGACGACCGGCCGGCCGAACAGCTCCTGCACCTCGCCGTGCGCCCCGGGGTCGGTGCGGAACCCGTGGCCCGCCAGCACGAGGTCGCCGACGACCAGGAAGTCGCCCTCCCCCTCGTTGGTCGCCCGGGGCTCGACCGCCTCGACGAGGTCGCCCGCCGCGACGGCGCCCGCGAACCAGCGCAGGTAGGCCGGGCCCTCGTCCTGCCGCTCGGGATGGGTGAAGCGCGCACCGAGCGCCCGTCCGCCGACGACCAGGCCGCCGTTCGCCGCGAAGACCATGTCCGGCAGGCCGGGTGCGGCCTCGATGACGTCGACGCGGTGGCCGAGCCGCTCGTAGGTGGCGCGCAGGGCCGACCACTGCCGCATCGCGAGGTCGCGGTCGACCGGGACGGTGACGTCCATCCACGGGTTGATCGCGTAGCTCACCGCGAAGTGCTCGGGCGGGCACATGAGGTAGTGCCGGCGGGTGGCGACGCGCTCGGGCGACGCGGTCTCGGGGGCGGTCAGGACGCTCAAGGACGCTCCAGCTCAGGTGGGCCGGGGCGCCGGCGCGTCCTGTCGACGCTACGGACCGGATCGGCAGCCGGTGGTGTCGTTCTCTTCGCCGCTGACGGCGATCCGCTGCGCGCTCTGGCACGATGGCGGCGATCCGTTGCGCGGGAGGAGACCGACGTGGACGAGCTGGACCGGGGCGTCGTGGGCTGCCTGCTGCGCGACGCGCGGTCGACCTACGCCGAGATCGGCGCGCAGGTGGGCCTGTCGGCCCCGGCGGTCAAGCGGCGGGTCGACCGGCTGCTCGCCTCGGGCGCCATCCGCGGCTTCACCGCGGTCGTCGACCCCGCCGTGCTCGGCTGGACGACCGAGGCGTACGTCGAGCTGCACTGCAAGGGGACGGTCTCGCCGCAGGACCTGCGACGGAGCCTCGAGAGGGTGCCCGAGGTCGTCAGCGCCTGCACCGTGTCGGGGTCCGCGGACGCGCTCGTGCACATGCTGGCGGCCGACGTCGGCCAGCTCGAGCAGGCCCTCGAGCGGGTGCGCGACGAGCGCAACGTCGACCACACCCGCAGCGTCATCGTGCTGTCGAGGCTCCTGGACCGTCCTCGCTCGTGAGCACGTCGCGGACCGCGGCCACCAGGCGCGCGGTCTCGTCGTCCCCCCGCACGGCGGTGCGCCAGTGCTCCGGCGTCAGGCCGGGGAACGTGTCGCCACGGCGCACGGCGATCCCCCGCGCGCGCAGGCCGTCGCGGACGTCGGGGCGTCCGGGGACGCGGCACAGCAGGTAGGGCGCCTGCGAGCCCGGGCTGACCTCGACGCCGACGTCCGTCAGGGCCTGCTGGAGCTGTCGGCGCTGCTCGGCCAGGGCGACGGCGTCGCGGCGGGCGCTCGCCACCGGCCCGCGCGCCAGGCAGGTGTCGAGGGCGACCAGCGCGAGCGTCGACACCGGCCACAGCGGCTGGGCGTCGCGCAGCCGGTCGACGAGCCCGGCCGGCGCGAGCAGGTAGCCGACCCGCAGCCCGGCGAGCGCCCAGGTCTTGGTGAGGCTGCGGACGACGACCAGCCCCGGCAGGTCGCCGCGTCCGGCCAGCGACTGCGGCTCGCCCGGCACGGCGTCGGCGAAGGCCTCGTCGACCACCACCGTGCGGCCGGGGCGGCACAGCTCGGCGAGCCGGTGGTGCACCATCCCGGTCGGGTTCGTGGGGTTGCCGACGACGACGAGGTCGGCCTCGTCCGGCACCTGCGCCGGGTCGAGCACGTACGGCGGCTCGAGCACGAGCCGGTGCACCTGGTGGCCGGCCGCGCGCAGGGCGGCCTCCGGCTCGGTGAACCCGGGGTGCACGACCACCGCGTGCCGCGGCTGCAGCACCCGCGCCAGCAGGACGAAGGCCTCCGCGGCGCCGGCGGTCAGCAGCACCTCGGCCTCGGGCCGCTCGTGCCGCCGGACGACCGCGGCGACGCCGGCCCGCTGTTCGGGGTAGGCGCCGAGCTGGTCGAGCCCGCGCACCAGGCGTCCGCGGAGCCAGGCCGGCGGGGCCGTCCCGCGGACGTTGACGGCCAGGTCGAGCAGCCCGGGGTCGAGCTCGGCGTCGCCGTGGTGGCGCAGGTCGTGGGCGTCGTCCGGGGTCGCGGGCTCGGGCGGCACCTCAGCCGGCGACCGGGTCGGGGGCGTGCTCGTGCCCGTGCTGGTCGTGCCCGTGGCCGTGCCCAGGTCCGTGGCCGTGCCCATGCCCGTGCCCGTGGCCGTGGGTCGGGTCGTCCGGGTGGTCGTGCGGGGTCTGCGGGGCGCCGACCTTGTCCTCGAACCCGGGCAGTGCGACGCGGTAGGCGCAGGTGTCGCAGTTCATCCGCAGGTCGCCGCCGTCGATCTCGGCCCACCGCTCGAGCACCACGCCGGCGAGCGCGTCGGTCGGGCCGAGCAGGCCCGCGACGTGCACCTCGACGTCCGGGTGCCCGGCCGCCCAGGCCTGCGACTGCGCGACGATCCGGTCGGGCAGCACCCCGGCGAACAGGAACCACGGCAGCACGACGACGCGGCGGAACCCGAGCCGCAGCGCGCGGTCCAGCCCGGCCGGGACGGACGGCTGCGCCAGCGAGATGAACGCCGTCTCGACGGTGCCGAGCTCGCGGCCCTCCTGGAGCAGCCGTGCGGTCTTGGCGATCTCGGCGTTGGCGTCGGGGTCGGTGGCGCCGCGGCCCACGAGCACCACGGCGGTGTCCGGCCAGTCGGCGCGCGGGACGACCTGCTCGAGGTGCTGCTCGGCGACGGCGAGCAGGTCGGGGTGGCTGCCCAGCGGCCGCCCGTACCGGAACGACAGCCCCCGGTGGCGCGCCTTCTCGCGCTCGAGCGCCGCCGGGATGTCGCCCTTGCTGTGACCCGCCGCGACGAGCACCAGCGGGACGACGTCGATCGTCCGGTGGCCGGCCTCCACCATGCGGCGCACGGCGTCCTGGATCGGCGGCGGCGCCAGCTCGAGGAAGCCGCCGGCGACGTCGGCCCACGGGGCGCGCAGCTGCGTCCGCTCGACGAGCTCGGCGAACTCCGCGCACCCCTGCTCGCTCTTGGTGCCGTGCCCGACGACGAGCAGTGCGGGACGGGCGGCGACTCGGGTCACGGGGTCTCCTCGTAGAGCAGGGCGTTCAGGGCGGCGGAGGCGACGGCGGAGCCGCCCTTCTCGCTGGTGTTCGAGACGGCGGGCAGGCCGCTGTCGCGCAGCGCCTGCTTGGACTCCGCCGCGCCGACGAAGCCGACGGGCAGCCCGACGACGAGCGCCGGCTGCGCGTCCAGGGCGAGCAGCTCGAACAGCGCGGTCGGCGCGCAGCCGACGACCCAGACGGCGCCGGGACCGACCTCGGCCAGCGCCAGCCGGACGGCGGCGGCGCTGCGGGTCAGCGCGCCGTCCGCCCGGGCGTCGGCGAGCCGGCACACGGCCGTGCGGCGGGTGATGCCCGCGGCGACCATCTGCACGTCCGCGACGACGGGGGCGCCGGCGCGCAGCGCGTCCGTCCCGCGGCGCAGGGCGTCCTCGTCCAGCACGAGGTCGTCGACGTAGGACAGGTCGGCGCTGGCGTGCACGACCCGCTCGACGACCGCGCGCGATCGCGGCGGCAGGTGCGACAGGTCGACCCGGCGGCGCAGGATCGCGTACGACTCCTGCTCGATGGCGTGCACCCGGGGGCGCGGTGCAGCTGCGGTCATGCGTCGTCCTCGGCTTCCTGGGGGTCGAACCACTGCAGCGTCTCCCGCAGGCGGACGACGTCGCCGATCACCGTGGCGACCGGCGCGCGCAGCCCGGCCGCGGCGACGTCGTCGGCGAGGTGCTCGAGCGTGCTGACGACGACGCGCTGGCCGGCGTGGGTGCCGTCCTGGATGCAGGCCGCGGGCGTCGACGGCGCGCGCCCCCAGCGGATCAGCGAGCGCGTCAGCAGCGGCAGCCGGTCGTGCCCCATGAGCACGACGAGCGTGCCCGGGCCGGTGGCGAGCGCCTGCCACCGCACCCGGCTGGCCGGGTCCTCGGGGTCGAGGTGGCCGGTGACGATGCAGACGTCCTGCGTCGAGCCGCGGGCGGTGACCGGGATGCCGGCGTACGCGGGCGCGGCCAGCGCGGACGAGATGCCCGGCACGACCTGGAACCGGATGCCCTGCGCGACGAGCGCGGCGGCCTCCTCCGACCCGCGTCCGAACACGAACGGGTCGCCGCCCTTGAGCCGCACGACGCGGCGCCCCGCCTGCGCGTGCTCGACGAGCTGGGCGTTGATCTCCTCCTGGCGCGGGGCGGTCCCCGTCCAGCTGGTCTTGCCGACGTCGACGAGCTGGACGTCGTCGCGGCAGTGCCGCAGCACGTCCGGGTGCACCAGCCGGTCGACGAGCACGACGTCGGCCTCCCCGAGCAGCTCGGCCGCGCGCAGCGTCAGCAGGCCCGGGTCGCCCGGCCCCGCCCCGACGAGCGCCACCGTCCCGGGCCTCACGCGGGCAGCTCGAGGACGGCGTCGGCGGGGCACACCTCGACGCACTCGCCGCAGGAGGTGCAGCGGTCGGCGCGCACCTGCAGCGGGACGCCCACGACGATCGCGTGCTCGGGGCAGGTGAGCAGGCAGGCCCCGCAGGCGGTGCAGTCGGCGGTGACGACGTACCTCGTGCGGTTGCTCATGCGCCGGACCACCGGTAGCCGCGCGGGGTGACCATCCGGGCGGACACCACGGTGCTCTGCGAGGAGCCGACGACGACGCACGCGAGCATCGTCACCGCGGCGCAGTCGAGCTCGGCGAGGGTCGTGAGGACGACGTGCTCGCGCGGCCGCGACGCGTCGGTGACGATCCCGACGGGGGTCGAGCCCGGACGGTGCTCGCGCAGCAGCTCGACCGCCCGGGGCAGCTGCCAGTCGCGCCCGCGGCTGCGCGGGTTGTAGAAGGTGACGACGAGGTCGCCCTGCGCGACGGCTCGCACCCGCGCCTCGATCGCCGGCCAGGGCGTGTGCAGGTCGGACAGGCTGATGCTCGCGTGGTCGTGGCCGAGCGGCGCGCCGAGCAGGCTGCTCGCGGCCAGCGCGGCGGTCACACCGGGCACGCCGACGACGTCGAGGTCGTCGCCGGCCACCTCGAGCGCGGGGCTCGCCATGGCGTAGACGCCCGCGTCACCCGAGCCGAGCAGCGCGACGGCGTGCCCGGCCGCAGCCTCGGCGACGGCGCTGTGCGCGCGCTCCTCCTCCTCGCCGAGCCCGGTGACGAGCATCCGGGTGCCGGGACGGGCGAGGTCGCGCACCTGGTCGACGTACTGGTCGAGCCCGACCCACACGGCGGCCCGGCGCAGCTCGGCCTCCGCCCGGGGCGTCAGCAGGTCGCGGGCGCCGGGGCCGAGCCCGATGAGCGCCAGCCTTCCGCGCGGACGGCGGCGCGCCACCGCGACGGTCGCCGCGGCGCTCTTGGCCTTCTCGACGACGAGCTCGTCGCCGAGCAGCAGCGCTGCGGCCTCGGCGACGCTCGGCGTGCCGACCGCCGCGAGTGGGTGCCCGCTCGGGTTCGGCACGTCGACCTCGGCCAGCCGGTCGGACGGGAAGGTCGTGAGCGGCCACCCGCGCCGGGCGCACGCCTCGACGAGCCCGGCCTCGTCGGCCTTGGCGTCGGCGGTCCCGACGGCGACGACGGACGCGGCGGACAGCCCCGCACCGGCCAGAGCCCGGTCGATCAGCCCGAGCACCTCGTCCGCGCCCACGCCGCGCGAGGCGCCCAGGCCGAGCACGAGCGACGGCGGCCGCAGCACGACCGTGCGCCCGTCCGGCTCGACGACGCGGTCGGTGACGCGGACGACGTGGTCGCCGTCCGCGCCGACGGGCAGCGGCGGCAGCGGCCAGGTCGCGTCGGCGTCGAGCCGCACGGGCCGGCCGTCGAGCATCGCGCGGCTCACGGCCGCGACGGCCCCCTCGACCGGCCAGCCCAGGGTGTCGAGCCCCGGCAGGCCGACCGCGTCGGTCGCGGTGGTGACGACGGCGGTGGCGCCGAGGACGTCGGCCACCTGCTCGGCGAGCGCGTTCGCCCCGCCGCCGTGCCCGCCGACGAGCGCGACGGCGAAGCGCGAGGCCTCGTCGACGACGACGACCCCGGGGTCGACCCGCTTGCCGCGCAGCAGCGGCGCGAGCAGCCGGACGGTCGCGCCGACGGCGAGGAACGACACGAGCGCGTCGCACTCGGCGAACGCGTCCTCGAACGAGCGGACGTCGTACTCCTGCGTCTCGGGCAGGGCGGCAGCGAGGCGGGCCGCGGCCGCGCGTCCGGCCGCGGTCGTGGTGACCAGGCCGATCACGCCGGCACCGCCAGCGTCGAGGGGCACGGGTTCCCGCCGACCGGGCTCGCCGCACCTGGGGACGTGCTGTCGGCGTCTTCCCCTGCGTGCTGGTACGCGATGGGGCCTCCAGGCGTACCGGATCGCAGGGGAAGTGGCAGCCGGGCCTCGAGCTGGACGCACGGCTGGGCAGCTGCTGCGACGGACGCACCCAGGCCGATCACGCCGGCACCGCTCGCGTCCCCGACAGGACGAAGACCGGGTTCGCGGGCACGAGCCGCGAGCCCGTCCCGAGCGGGGCGAGCGCGCTGACCTGCAGCAGCACCGCCTCGACGTCGTAGCCGGCGAGCGCCTCGCGCGTCGGCGCGACCTGCTCGACGGTGGCCAGCGCGACGACCAGGCGGGCCGGACGGCGGGCGGCGCACGCCGCGACGACCACCGGGCCGCCGCCGCCGACGAACACGGCGTCGGGGTCGGGCAGCGCTGCCAGCGCCTCGGGCGCCTCCCCCACGACGACGCGGACGACGACCCCGTGCGTGGCGGCGTTCTCGGCGACGCGGGCGGCGTCGGCGGGGTCGCGCTCGACCGCGCACACGTCGGCGCCGAAGCGGGCGCACTCGACGCCGACCGAGCCGCTGCCGGCGCCGACGTCCCACACGACGTCGCCGAGGCGCGGGCCGAG
>CAXTFU010000001.1:56517-62818 GCA_964243385.1 uncultured bacterium
CGACCGCCCGCACCTCCGGCTTGGTGATCATGGCGTCGCGGTGGGCGAAGCGGTCGACCGGCAGCGCCCAGCCCTGCGGCGTGCGGTGGCCGGCGAGGACGGCGCGGGGCGCGGGCGCCGCCGTCCGGTGGTCGGCGGGCAGGACGAGCACGACGTTCGGGTCGGCCCACTCGCCGGCCGCGGCCTCGTCCGGGGTCACCTCGACGACCCGCTCGCCGGGCAGGCCGAGCCGCTCGCCGACGACCAGCACCCGGTCGGCGCGGCCGGCGAGCGCAGCGCCGAGCTCGGCGGGCCCGCAGCGCTCGTCGGTCAGCACGGCGACCTTGGGCTGCGAGCGCGCGACGGCCAGCGCCTCGCGGGGGTCGCGGCCGTGCGCCGAGATCACGACGGCGTCGTCCCACTCGAGCCCGGCGCGGCCGAACGCCAGCGCGATGCTCGTCAGCCCCGGCAGCACCTCGACCGGCCGCGGGGAGACGGCGCGGCGCACGGCGCGCACGACGCCGAAGAATCCCGGATCGCCGGAGGCGAGCACGACGACCTCGCCGGGCTCGTCGGCGACGGCCCGCAGCGCGGCCCCCGGGTCGTCGCGGAGCGCGATGGTGCGCACGCCCTCGGGCAGCTCGACCTCGCGCAGGTGGCGGCGTCCGCCCATGACGAGCGACGCCGCGGCCAGGCGCTCGTGCGCGCCGGCGGGCAGCGGGCCGCCGTCGTAGCCGACGACGGTGATCACGTGCCCACCCAGGCCGGCTCGGTGGCCGCCACGACCCCGGCGCCGGCCGGGTCGACCATCGCGACGCGCGCGGCCAGGCCGCTGAAGCGGGTCAGCACCTCGGCGACGCGGCCGCACAGCAGGTCGCCGGCCGGGCGCAGCAGCCCGGCCTCCTCCCACAGCTCGTAGGCGTGCCGGGCGGTGTTCGACGCCTGCACCGCCTCGGCCAGCGCCCCGTCGCCGCCGGCCTCGCGGGTGACCTCGACGAGCACCGCCGGATCGACCCGGCTGCGGGTGTAGTGCGTCATGAGCACGCCGGACGCGAGCTTGGTGAGCTTGCCGGCCATGCCGACGAACACGACCTCGCGCAGCCCGTCGTCGACCGCCTGGCGCAGCGCCGCGCCGGTGAAGTCGCCGACCTCGACGAAGCAGACCTCGGGCAGGTCGCGCAGCAGCCGCATCGCGGCCTTCTCGGTGCGCCCGCCGGTGGCGAGCACCAGCGTCGGCTCGCCCTGCGCGGCCATCACCGAGACGGCCTGCACGACCGACGCCCGCCACGACTCGGTCGAGAACGGGCGGACGACGCCGGTCGTGCCGAGGATGCTGATGCCGCCGAGGATCCCGAGCCGGGCGTTCGTCGTCTTGCGGGCCCGCAGCTCGCCGTCCGGGACGCTGATCGTGACGCGGACGCCGCGCGCGGTCAGGTCGACGACGCGTCCGACGTTGTCGCCGATCATCTGCCGCGGCACCGGGTTGATGGCCGGCCCGCCGACCTCGAGCCCGAGCCCGGGCCTGGTCACGACGCCGACGCCGACGCCACCCTCGAGGTGCACGCCGGGTTCGGCGTCCCAGCGGACGGTGGCCGTCAGGTGCGCGCCGTGCGTGACGTCGGGGTCGTCGCCGGCGTCCTTCACCACGACCGCCTCGGCGCGGTCGGGGGCGACGTCGCAGCGCTCGACGAGGAACGGCACGACCCGCTCGTCGGGCAGCACGACGTCGACGGCGGTCTGCGCGCGCTGGGTGAGCAGCGCCGTCGTCGCCGCGCGGGCCGCTGCCGCGCTGCAGGTGCCGGTCGTCCAGCCGCTGCGCAGGGCGCCCGTGCGCACCTTCGCCGTGCGGGGCAGGTCGGGCTCGCGCAGCTCGGGCCCGGTCACCGGAGCGTCCCGGTCACGTCGCCGCCCTGAGCGCGGCGTCGCGCGCCCGCAGCTCGGCCCGCATGGCGGGGTCCTCGACCTTGCGGTGCTCGTGGAAGTGCCCCGGGTGGTAGAGGTGCGAGCGGGTGCCGCCGGCGGCCAGCGCCGGGCCGACGAGCACGAGGGTGTGCTTGTAGAGCTTGTGCTCCTTGACCGCGGCGGCGAGGTCGCCGAGCCGGCACGAGAAGACGAGCTCGTCCGGCCAGGTCGCGGCGTAGGCGACGACGCACGGCGTGTCCTCGTCGTAGGTGCCGGCAGCCAGCAGCTCGTCCTGCAGCTGCCTGGTGCGAGCGGCCGACAGGAACAGCGCCATCGTCGTGCCGTGGGCGGCGAAGGCCCGCACCGACTCGCGCGACGGCATCGGCGTCTTGCCGCCCTCGAGCCGGGTGAGGACGACCGACTGCGCGACCTCGGGGATCGTCAGCTCGCGCTGCGCGATCGCGGCGACCGCGCTGAAGCTGCTGACGCCCGGGACGACCTCGGTCTCGAGGCCGAGCGCGGTGCAGAGCTCGTGCTGCTCCTGCGTCCCGCCCCACAGCGCCGGGTCGCCGGAGTGGATGCGCGCGACGAGCAGCCCCTCGCGGGCGGCCCGCTCGTAGTGCGCGCGGATCCCCTCGAGCGAGTGCTCAGCGCTGTTCACGACGACGGCGTCCGGCCGGGCGTGCTGCAGGACGTCCTCGTGCACGAGCGACGCCGCCCAGATGACGATGTCGGCCTCGGCGATGCGCTGCGCCGCGCGCAGGGTCAGCAGGTCGGCGGCGCCGGGCCCGGCGCCCACGAAGCTCACACGGCCGGTCACAGCTTTCCTCCACGGGTGGTCCGGCGGGCCGGGACGATGACGGTCGACAGGTACGGGGCGTCAGCGGGCGCGTCGGCCGCGGCGCCGACCTGCTCGTCGGGCAGCCCGAGCGCGGCTCCGTAGACGGCGCCCTCGAGGCGGTCGTGCGCGCGCAGCACGTCCAGGACGGCGGGCATGTGCCGGCCGCCCTTGTAGGCGACGACGGTGTCGAAGTGCGCGAGCGCCTCCTCGAACGCCGGGACGCCGGCGGTGAGCGGCAGCAGCGCCAGCGACTCGGTGCCCTCGCACAGCGAGGTGCCCGACCGCGACGCGAGGTCCTGCATCGCGGTGATGCCGGGCACCGTCTCGACCACGACCTCGGGCAGGCGCTCGCGGACCGCGTCGGCGAGGTAGGTGAAGGTGCTGTAGACGTTCGGGTCGCCGATCGTCGCGAAGGCCACCGTGCCGCCGTGCGCGCGCAGCTGCTCGGCCACCGCGTCGGCCGCCGCCTCCCAGGCCGACAGCCGCTGCGCGGTCGGGCCGCCGCGGTCGTCGAGCGCGAAGACGAGCCGGCGCAGCCGGTCGTGCGTGACGTTCGCGCGGACGGTGGCCTCGGCGCGCCCCTGCTCGGCCGGGTCCATGACCGGCACGACGACGAGGTCGGCGTCCTGCAGCACCCGCACGCCCTTGACGGTCACGAGCTCGGGGTCGCCCGGGCCGACGCCGACGCCGACGAGGCGGGTCACGCCGCGCTCCCGGCGGCGGCCGCGACGAAGCGCCGGGCGACGTCGGGCACGCCGGCCCAGTGCAGGTGCAGGTAGGAGGCGTGCACGCCGCCGTGCACCCAGCCCTCGGGGGCGTGGCCGTCGACCGCCCACGCCGCCGTGGCGCCGGCGCGGGGCTCGACGGTCGTGCGGTGGAACTCGTGCGCGCGCACCGGGCCGGCGCTGCCGAGCCAGCTCGCCGACGCCGCGGTCGCCTCGCGGTAGCCGAGCACGAGGCGCGGCGTCATCGTCGCCGCAGCCGGCAGCACGCCGCACATCGGCAGGCCGTCGAGCTGCTCGCACAGGTACAGCAGCCCCGCGCACTCGGCGGCGACCGGCGCGCCCGAGGCGGCCAGCCGGGCGACGTCGTCGCGCAGCCCGCGGTTGGCCGACAGCTGCTCGGCGAACACCTCGGGGAAGCCCCCGCCGAGCACGAGCCCTGCGGTGCCGGCCGGCAGCTGCTCGTCGCGCAGCGGGTCGACGACGGCGACGTCGGCGCCGGCCGCGCTGAGCAGCTCGGCGGTCTCGGCGTAGGAGAACGTGAAGGCCGGGCCGCCGGCGACCGCGACCACCGGCCGCGTCGCGGCGCTCGCCACCGGCGGCGACCAGGCCCGGCTGGTCATCGGCGGCGCCGAGCGGGCGACCGCGAGCAGGGCGTCGAGGTCCAGGCTGCGGGCGCACAGCTCGCCGAGGCGGCGCACGGTCGACACGGCCTCCGGGGCGCGCTCGGCCGCCGGCACGAGGCCGAGGTGGCGGCTCGGGGTGGCCACGCCGTCGTCGCGCCGCAGCACGCCGAGCACCGGCGCGCGTCCGGCGAGGGCCTCGCGCAGCAGCTGCTCGTGCCGGTCGCTGCCCACCCGGTTCAGCACCACGCCGGCGAGCTCGACCCGGCGGCCGCCCGGGAGCGCGCCGCCGTCGTAGGTCGCGAAGCCGTGCACCAGCGCGGCGACCGAGTGCGACATCGACGAGGCGTCGACGACGAGCACCACCGGCGCGTCGAGCAGCGCCGCGACGTGCGCGGTCGAGCCCTCGGTCGTGCCGCCGCGCCCGTCGAACAGCCCCATGACGCCCTCGACGACGGCGACGTCGGCCCCCTGCGCGCCGTGCAGGAACAGCGGCCGGATGCGCTGCTCGCCGACGAGCACCGGGTCGAGGTTGCGCCCCGGGCGCCCGCACGCGAGGGCGTGGTAGCCGGGGTCGATGTAGTCGGGTCCGGTCTTGTGCGGGCTGACCGTCAGCCCGCGGGCCCGCAGCGCCGCCATGAGCCCGGTCGCGACCGTGGTCTTGCCGGCGCCCGACGACGGCGCGGCGATCACGAGGCGGGCTACCACTCGATCCCCCGCTGGCCCTTCTGGCCGGCGTCCATCGGGTGCTTGACCTTCGTGGTCTCCATGACGAGGTCGGCCGCCTCGACGAGCGCCGGCGCCGCGCCCCGCCCGGTGATGACGACGTGCTGGTCGCCCGGACGGTCGCGCAGCACCTGCACGACCTCGTCCACGTCGACCCAGCCCCACGTCATGGGGTAGGTGAACTCGTCGAGGACGTAGAAGCGGTAGGTCTGCGCGGCGAGGTCGCGCTTGACCTGCTCCCAGCCCTCGCGGGCGTTCGCGGCGTGGTCGTCGTCGGAGCCCTGCTTGCGGGTCCAGGACCAGCCCTCGCCCATCTTGTGCCAGACGACGGTGCCGCCCTCGTCGCTCGCACCGAGCGTGCGCAGGGCGTGCTCCTCGCCGACCTTCCACTTGGCGCTCTTGACGAACTGGAACACCCCGATCGGCCAGCCCTGGTTCCACGCGCGCAGCGCGAGCCCGAAGGCGGCGGTCGACTTGCCCTTCATCTCGCCGGTGTGGACGACGAGCAGCGCCCGGTTGCGGCGCTGCCGGGTGGTGAGCCCGTCGTCCGGGACGGCGCTCGGCTGGCCCTGTGGCATCAGGCGATCCTCCGGATCGACGGCATCAGGCGATCCTCCGGATCGACGACATCAGGCGATCCTCCGGATCGACGCGGGCATCAGGCGACCGCCTTGACGACCCGGGTGAGGCTGTCGGCCGACAGCTCTTCGAGCCGCAGCGCGGTCCCGCCGAGCGCGACGCCGAGCCGCTGCGCCAGGCCGAGCCGCACCGGCCCGCTCTCGCAGTCGACGACGACGTGCGCGGCGCCGCTGCGCGCCAGGTGCGCCGCCGCCAGCTCGGGCGGCGGACCGCTCGTGTGCCGGCCGTCGGTCACGACGACGACGAGCGCGCGGCGGGCGCGGTCGCGCACCTGCTCCACCCGCAGCACCTCGGCGGCCCGCAGCAGCCCGGCCGACAGCGGCGTCCGCCCGCCCGTCGGCAGGTGCTCGAGCCGCACGGCGGCGGCCTCGACGCTGGTCGTCGGCGGCAGGACGAGCTCGGCGGTCGCGCCGCGGAAGCTCACCAGCGCCACCTTGTCGCGCCGCTGGTAGGCGTCGGTGAGCAGCGACAGGACGGCGCCCTTCACCGCGCTCATCCGCGAGCGGGCCGCCATGGACCCGCTGGCGTCGACGACGAACAGCACGAGGTTGCCCTCGCGGCCCTCGCGGACGGCCTCGCGCAGGTCGGCCGGCCGCACGACGACGCCGGCGCCGGAGCGACCGCGGCCGGCCTGGTGCGGCGCGGCCGCGCGCAGCGTCGCGGTGAGGTGCAGCGACGACAGCCGTCCCGACGGCAGGCGCGCCCCGGTGAGCCGGCCGGTGCCGCCCTCGGTGCGGGAGCGCCGTCCGGACGCGCCGGGCCGGCGGTTCACGCCCGGCACGGACAGCGCCACCGGCGTGAACACCGGACCGGGAGCCGCGGGCGCGGCCTCGCCGGTCCGGGCGCAGGCCGGGCTGAGGCCGACCGCC
>CAXTFU010000002.1:0-9624 GCA_964243385.1 uncultured bacterium
CCACAGCGCGCTGCGCTCGGAGTGTCCGGGAACGAGGCAACCGACCTGGACAACTGGCAAAGCCGTGTCACCCGGCAGGGACCCGATTGGCTGGTCGAGGGCCAGCTGCCCTCCACCGCCCGAGACGCCACCTGCCTGGTCGTTCCCGACTGGATCGGTGGACCGCCCGCGTCGTATAAATTATCCTCGTTGTATGCAAATTACCAGTGCGACATGGCCTGCGTGACCGTGGGCGCGTTCTTCGCGAGGGTCGTTCGCCAATCCAGCGCCCCGCCTTGCTGAAGTTGGCCGACAATCACAATTGGCGCGAGGCGACGCTCTTCCGCGATTGAACGGATCCAACCCGCGCCGATACTGGTCGGCGGAGCGGGGAGTGGGGTCGGCATGAGCCAAGCGCCGGCTAACCGGTCGGCGTCCATCTCTGCCTCGTCTGTGGCGTCCTGGTCATCTAGCACGTCTACGCGAACTTCAACGGCTACATGTTCGAGGACGACGTGCGCGACCTCGTGCAAGAGCGTCCACAACACTTTGTCGAGGCGTTTGCCCCGGCCAGACAGGCCGACGACCGGAGTACGGCCGAGGACGAAGGAGCAGCCGTCGATTTTAGCACCGGGCAACGCTTCGACGTAGACGAGGACGACACCTGCTTCCTTAAAGATCTGAGGTAGTTCGCGGAAGGCTCCCGGCGTACTTAAGAGTCCGGGCAAATCTTTGGCTAGCGCCTCCAGCGCTCTTTTAGAGTAGGTTTTCAACCTGCCCCGTGCGCGAGCTTGTCGCCGGACGCAGGCCACCCACGCAACTTGAACGTTCGAGATTGGCTCGTCCTCGTTGCTGCGCCTCGCAGCGATGTCGAACTTGGCCTTGTCGTCGATATTTCGCATCTCCAGGAGCTCTACTACTTCGGCTTCCAACTCGGCGAGGCTCTCGCCGCGCAGCACTCCACGCTTGTGGAGTGTCGACACGGGCACCAACTGATTGAGGCGGGCGCGTCGGCGTACATCCGACAGATTCTGCTGTGTTTTGCTGTCGCGAGATTGCTGCTCCAGCAGGTACTGGTCCTGAAAGCTGAGCCAGAACTCGGGGGTCTGGCCCAGGGCGGCACCGATCTGGGCAGCGGACTCGCGGGTGATCTCCTTTTTCCCGTTCACGATTTCGGACACAAACTGCTGTGGCCGTCCGAGCACGCCTGCAAATTCCGATTGCGTCCAACCCTTCGCCTCGATCTCGGCCACGAGAAATCGCCCGACGGGGACCGGCTCGGGTACACGAGCGTTCATCTTGCTAAGTCCATCCTGTTAGGCGCGATGTCGATGACTGCCGTGGTGCGGCCGTCACCGTCTTTGAAGGCGATGGTCACCGTCCGCGCTGCGCTCAGCTCAGCGGTGGCCCGTTGTGGGTCATCAGGGTCGAGGCTCAGGCGCAAGGACCGCAGCGAGAGCATGTCCGCGACGTGTTTGCTCGCCTGGAGGCATTGCACGATGAGGCGAAGCCGCGCGATCTCGGCGTCGCTCCATCCCTGCTGCCGCCGCTCGAGGTGAACGACGCGGTCAACCGCGGTGTCCAGGTAGTTGATGTCCATCGCCTCTTCACCCCTGAGCTGCTGGCCGTAACCGTACCGCTGGTCGTCGGCTGCCCTCCGCAACACACCCAGGGTGGCCCCGGAGCCACTCGCGGTGGTCGTGTGCTCTACTTCAGCTGTAGGGTGACGAGGCGATAGCGCACGGTCGGCCTGCGAGTTCTCCGGCTGGACAGCCCGCGGCTCCTCGCCGTCTGGCGGGGCAGGACCAACAGAAAGGCACGCAGATGAACGAGGACAGCGAGCGCGGGTCGGGCACCCTCACTCTCACCGTGCATGCGCCGAACAACAGCTCGCACGAGTTCGTGGCGAACGCTCACGAGCGGGTCGACAAGCTCGCCCGGTCCGCGGTCGAGCACTTCGTCGGCCAGGGGCTCATGCAGCGCGCGGACTGCGGCCTCGTCCTCGTCGACGGCGGCCCCGCGGTGCCGTTGGACGACACGAGCCGGCTCAACGAAGTTGGCCTGCGGGACGGAGCAGTCCTGAATCTCGTGGTGAAGGCGCCCAAGACGGACGGAGTGGGTCGTTGACCCTCCACCCGACGGTTCTAGCGGACCTGCTCGCTGCGGAGGCCGACGTCGCGCGGCAGCGGCTGGGAAACCGCATCGAGAACATCGACGCGGCAACCGACCATGTCGTGGTGTCGTTTCGGGCGCAAGAACAGCAGTGGCGGCTGCGCCTGGACGGACCGGACTATGACGCGCGGCCGCTGGCCGTGTCCGTCGTCGACGACGACGACGCCCCGGTTGGGGCGGACCGGTGGCCTCCCGGCCTGGCCTACGGCGGAGAGCACCCGGTCGCGCGGCGGCCGTGGGCGTGCATCCGGGGGACGCTCGAATATCACACCTACCCGGGCCACACCGCCGACGGTTGGGAGCGGTACCGAGACAGTCTTCGGATGGCCGACGTGATCGCGCACCTGCTCGAGAAGGTGGGCGCATGACAGCCGCTGGGCCACTGGTCGTGCTGCCGGAGGTGCTCGAGCAGGCACGGGTCGTCTTCGAGGGACGCGGAGTGCTTGGGTGTGAGGGCACTGCGCTGATCGCAGGGGTTCCGGGCGTTCCTGCTGATCGGCTGGTCGTGCCCGACCAGCAGGTCACACCGGTCCCGCGGGCCTCGGTCACCGTCACGGCACAGGGTGACGTGGACATGGTGGTCGCGCTCGACTCGTCCGAGCGGTACGTCGCCCGGATTCACAGCCATCCGGGACTGGCGTTCCATTCGCCGACCGACGACACGAATCCTGTGCTGACGCAGGAAGGGGCGGTGTCGATCGTCGTGCCGTTCTTCGGTCTCGGGCTCCGCGCTGGGCTGGGGGCGTGCGCGGTGTACGTGCTGTCCGACGGACGGTGGACCGCTCTGCCTCCCGGGCCGGCGCGAGACGCCGTGGTCGTGGTCGGATGAGCGCCGACCCGCGCGTCGCGCTCAGCCGCGAACTGACCGCCGCGGACGCCACGCCGGCTCTGGCCGCGCTTGACGCCCACGCCGTCGTGATCCGCGTGCCGGCCGCGGCGACCGCCGTGGAGGCTCTGACGGCCGCCGCGCTCCTCGTGCTGGTGACCCGCACCCACGCCCACCTCCAGCTCGACCGGGACGCCGATCTGCCGCCGAACCCGTGGGGCGCCGCCACCCTGGGTGCGCTGCAGTCGGCACTGCGCGGCATTGGCCCGGAGCCCACGGCTGACGCCGCGGTTTCATCGGTCGTTGATGTGGGCCGTTCCGGTGGCGGCCGAGCAGGGTCGTTGCTGATCGCGGCGCAGCCGTGGACCGCCGCGGTGAGCGACACCGAGCTCTTGCCCGCGGATGACTCGCCGTTCCCAGGAGTCGCCTACGGCGGGCTTCTCGGCGCCGGCCTGGCCGCTGCCCGGCTGTTCCGGGAGGCGCTTCGTCCGCTGGGCCTGCCCGCAGCGGCCGAGGAGAGCCTGGTCGTGTGGAATCTCCTGGACCATCGGAGAACTCCCGCGCCAGCATCAGCGGCCCCAAGCGCCCGGGCGCTGGCATGGCCGGCCGTCGCGTTGCTCGCCTGCGGCTCGGTTGGCTCGAGCGTGGCCGCGACTCTGGCGTGCGAGGACCTGACGGGCATGGCGGCCGTCACCGTCGACGGTGACACGTTCGACCCGGCCCGGAACACGTTCCGCTACCCCGCCAGCATGGGCTCGGCGAGTGGGCCGAAGGCCGCCTGGGTGGCAGGCATCCTCGGGGCTGCCGGTGCCTCAGCCGAGTCGCACGACGGATTGATCCGGGAGTGGGTGCTCAGCCGCTCCACGCCGGGGTGGGACGGCATCGCCGTCGCGAGCGTCGATACGGTCGAAGGCCGGTACGACGTCGCGGACGTGCTTGCGCGCACGACGGTGTCCGCAGCTGTAGGCGGCCTTGCGCTCCATGTGCAGCGCGAGCACCTGGGCGACGGCCTGCGCTGTCCCTACTGCGACTTCGTCGACCTGCAACCGGCGCTGAGCCGGGCCGCCGCTGACGCCGCGCTTCTCGGGCTCCCCGAAGCCCGGCTCGTCGAGCTCGCCGACGACCCGGCGGGCCTACGCCAGTCCGACCTCGACGCCGCGGTCGCCGCGGGAACGATCGACCCGGCCGGCGCGGCAGTGCTGCAGGGCCGGCGCGTCGCGGACCTGCAGGCTCGGGTGTATGCCCAGGCCCTTGTACCGACTGCTGCGCACGCGACGCCGGTCCCGGTCTCCGCTCCCTTCGTCTCCTGGGTCACTGGCGTGCTCTGCGCTGCGGAGATCGCGAAGGCCGCTAGAGGGCTGCCCTTGCTGAACCGTCGCGTAGAGCTCGATCTCCACGGCGGCCCCGACGACTTCGTGCACCGGCCACTGGAGGACAGGTCCGGCAGGTGCGCGTGCGCGACCGCGACCCGCCGTCGGTGGATGCGCCGGATGTACGAAGGGTGAGCAAAGTCCGAAGCTGCGCCGTTACCAGCAGGATCACACTCGTCGCAACGGCCGCCTGATGCCGGCGCGGTTCGTCTACGCCGACCACCTGACCACCTCGGCACGTCTGCTCCTGCGGCGTCTTGCCGCAGGTGTCGTCGGACTTCTCCTGGCAGCTGGGGCCGTCTGGCTCCTCCACGGCGCCAGCTGGGCCCGCGGGCTGGCTGGGGTGCTGTTTGGCTGGGCGACCTCCATCCTGGTCTGGGCCATCGGCTCCTACCGCCGGACCCGCCGCGACACCTCGGCTGTGCTCCGTCGAGCCGCCGAGACCGATCTGCTGCACCACCGGCTGAACCAGGCAGCACCACGGCTCGGGATACCAGTCCTGGACCTAGACGCCGAGCTCGAGGCGGTGCTGGAAGCACGGATCGAACGACTCGCGCATTACAGCGGCCTAGACGAGTTCCGCGACCAACCGCCAGCGACCGGATACGGCTTTTGGGAAGGGTGAGACACACACCGTCCTCATCAACGATCTTTGGCGGGACGCCTGCTGGGCACCACACCGCGCAGCGGGGGTACGGGGAGGTCAACTCCGAGTCGGGGAGCAGCGCCCAGGGCTCGTCGAGGCGCCGCGCAGCCAGGACGAGAACCAGTGGGCGCCGACGTCTTCGCCTCGTGTGGCGCCTCAGCTGGCGGCTGCCGCACCCGACCGCTGCGCGGTGCCGAGCCAGACGACGACACTGACTCGATGGCCAAGTGGCGCAACGCTTACCTGGAGTCGATCGTTGGCGGCCTGCTTGACGGCGCGGGGCTGACCTGGGAGGGGGTCACCCAGTTCATCGGCCAGCCCGAGTCCGAGGTGCTCGACTTCAAGAGCGGCACCAGCCCCTATGCGAGCCGGGACCCGAAGTGGCCCGGGTCGGCGGAGTGGGCCAAGGACTGCGCGGCGTTCGCGAACCGACGTGGTGGCCTGATCGTCATCGGGCTCGGCGAGAGCGGTGATCGGGCCGACCACGTCGAGGCCCTGGGCGTAGTGGCCGCCGCGCTCACCCAGAGGCTGCTGCAGGGGCTGGCGTCCCGGACCGCTCCGGTGGTCGACGTCGACCTGGTTCCTGTCCGTGACGACGCGACCGGGGCGGAACTTCTGGTTGTGGTCGTTCCGCCCGGCCGCTACGGCCCGCACGCCGTGATCGTCCCCGTCGGGGACGACGCCAAGCGTCCCCTGCGGTACCCGGTTCGAGACGGCACCGACACCCGCTGGATGACCGAGCCCGAGGTCGCCGACCGATACCAGCAGCGGGCGACGGCGGCCGCTGACCGGCAGCGGACCGCCGACCAGGTTCTCGTCGACGGCGTCACCGAGCTCTCCGCCGCGCCGGGCACATGGGTGCACGTCGCGGTTGTCCCCGACCTGCCGCAACCGGATGAACTGACCAGGAGCACCCCGACCGACGTCAGGGCCTGGTTGACCGAGCTTGGGCTCACCGGGCCCCTGGGCACCAAGCTGGACATGCAGCCCTCGGTGAAGCTGAACCGGGTCGTGTTCGGTGGCGAGCGGACGACCAGCGGACTTGCTCAGGACAGCTACCTCGAGCTCCACGGAACCGGGGCCGTGTTCGCCGCGGTCCGCGTCTGGACCGATCCGCGTCTGACGATCGACCCACTGGCAGGCGACCACACGACCACCGAGACCGACCTCGTCGATGCCTTGCTTCTTGGTGCGCGCGTCGCCGCAGCGTGGAGCCGCCGCCAGGGGAGTACGTGGGGACCAGCCACCGCCCTCGCCGGCGTCAGCGCCCAGTCCTCGAGGTCGGGTGGCCGTGACGGCGAATTCGTTCCGTCCGACCCGCGCCCGATCAGCCTCCTGAGCCGCCCGAACGCGTACGCGGACCTCGCGCAACGTGCGAACACGCGGGAACTGGCAGGTCAGGCGCTGGCCACCACCCGGTTCGACCTCGACACACTCACCGACACGCCGAGCGGTCGAGGTCAGGTCGTCGCCCGCGCCGCGGACCAGCTGCTGCAGCAGTTCGGTATACCCCAGACCGATCTGCTCGACCGCGACGGAACCCTCATGCTCGCGCACTGGCACCGGGCCCACGGGTCCGGCTTCAGCGCCGTCGCCAACGACCCCGTGCTCGGTGTTGTCCGGGCCTGGGCGGGAAGAACTCACCACCCGACCCGCGACACGCTGTAGCCGTGCCCCGCGCTGGGGCAGCACACGAGCTCGTCGAGGAGTCCGGCGGTCCGCGCAAGCGCGCAGGCACCATCCGGTCTCCGGCTCGTACCGGTCCCGACCTAACGAGCGGCGGGCGTACCCGGCACCGGGCTTCCGTGTCCAGGAAGCGCGGTCAACCGCACGTACATCGGCGCCTCAGTCGGCGATCACCCTGAAGGAGGTGCTGATCAGTCACCCGGTGGTCTGGGCGTCGCCCGTTTGTAAGGGCCCGGAGGAAGGTCGCGAGATGCAATGGCCAACTCGCCGGCGATCCGGAGCAGCAGGTCGGCGGTGTACCGGGTGGGCCGGTCTGGGGTTGAGCCGCGGAGCGCCTGGCGGCCGTCTTGGGTGGTGTAGGCGATCGCGTGGACGACACTGTTCCGCGCCTCGACAGCCGGCCTGATCCGGCTGGCCCAGTCTCGGAGCGCGCGTCACGCTCGGCGGTGACGAGCTTCTTCGCCGCCTGTTCGAGGTTCTTGACTGCCTTCCCGAGGGTGTCGTCGAAGGGTTGGTCGGAAGGTCCACCGTCGATGTGGTTCAGCGCGTCACGGATCCCGTGGTGGACGCGGATGGCGGCCCACGCCACTCGGCCGAGCGGCTCGAGCAGCTCGTCGTCAACTGGCATGGTCAGCGCGTACGCGATGGGGTCATCCATCGGCAGCATCCTGCTCTTCACGGGTGGACCGTCGTCGAAGCACTGTGAGCGTGGGTTGCAGGGGCGAGCTGACGGAGGTCGGTGGAGGCAGGGGTGCCGACTTCGCGCGCACAGGCACTGGCGTGTCTCCCGGGCGTGCCGTCAACCCCCGTGTGGTGAAGATCACCGTCATGGTCACTTCCCTTAGGTCCGGCCTATCGACCTTGCTCTGTCCACACCTGGTGACTCTGGGTCGCTGAGGGGAGGCTGAGGGCCCAGGGTTCGTCGGGTCGCGCCTGGTGTGGTGCCCTGACGATCGGACTTCGGTCTTGTCCCGTTCTGTTCTCGGCCCGGTGTCCCCGTTGTCGCGGCGGATGTCGCCGTTGAGCCGTCTGATCGTGCCGGTGGTGGGTGTGGTGTCAGCGGCCATGCTGCTCGCTGGCATGGGCCAGCCGCCGGCCGCGGCCGTGGCAGCTGTGCCCGCCGAAGCGGGTCCGGCGCAGCCGGTGGTGATGCCTGGGTCGGCAGCGGAGGCGATGGTCTCGGCGCGGGCGCAGGGTTCGCGAGTGGAGAACGTGGCGGCTCGGACGCAGAGCAGTTCCTCGTTCGCGAACCCTGACGGCACCTGGACGACGGAGGACTCCGGCGTCCCGGTGCAGTTCGTCGACCCGGCGGGGAACTGGCGTGCTGTCGACACCGCGCTGCTGCCGGCGGGGGAGACCGGTGACCGCAGTGCGGTCGGGCCGGCGCTGACGCCGGCTGACATCACCTTCGCTGGTGCTCGTGCAGCGGCGGGGGAGCCGGTCGAGCTGGCCGGGGTGAGCTCGGTGCCGGACCCGGCGGCTGCTGCGGCGGACCCGGCTGACCCGACGGCTGGCGGGGACGGCGCGGACGAGGGCGGCGCGCCGACCGGGCGGGGGAGTGTGTCGACCTCGGCGGTCGGCGCGGACGCGAAGACCGCGGTCGCGGTGTCGCTGGCGTGGGCCGGCGCGGTCCCAACCCCGCGGACGGCTGGGGACACGAACATCTACCCGGGCATCCTGCCGGGCATCGATCTGAAGCTGCGGGCGCTGCGGACGGGGTTCGAGGACTCCTGGGTCATCGCCGACGCCGCGTCCGGGCTTGCCCAGCAGAACCTGCAGCTGCCGCTGGCGTTGACCAACGCGACCGTCGCAGTCCAGCCAGACGGCTCGTACGCCTTGGTTGGCTCCGACGGGAACCGGGCCGGGACGATCGCCGCACCGGTGGTCTTCGACGCCCGCCGGGACCAGTGGGGCGACCCCGTGGCCCCCCAGCAGCTGCCGATGACGGTGACCAAGACCGCGACCGGGGTGACGCTCACGATCAGCGGCTACCAGGACTACCTCACCGACCCCGCCACGGTCTTCCCGGTGACCATCGACCCGGCCACCACCACCGTCACGCCGACGTTCGACACCACCGTCCAGGAGGGCACGACCACCGACTCCAGCACCGGCACGACCCTGCACGTCGGGGACTTCTCCGGGCACCGGTCGCGAAGCTTCCTGCGGTGGAACGTCGGTGCGCTGCTTGGGTCGACGGTCCAGGCCGCGACGCTGAACGTGTGGGACGCGTCGGCCCCGTCGTGCACCCCGCAGGGCTGGCAGCTGTGGGGATCCGCCGCAGCGAACACCAACACCCGGTGGACCGCGCAGCCGACCATCGGATCCCAGTACTCCGCGGCCAGCTCCGCCAAGGGCGCGAGCGGCTGCGCCGCCGGGTACATCGGGATCGACGCGAAAGCGTGGGTGTCAGCGCTCGTCTCCGCCGGCACCGCCGACGGAACCCTCATGCTGCGCGCGGCCAACGAAATCGACCCGGCCCAGCAGAAGGTGCTCTTCTCCTCCCAGACAGCCAACCCGCCCAAGCTGAGCGTCACCTACAACCGCGGACCAGGGTTACCCGCCAACCCATCTGTTGGACCGCACGACGCAGCCAGCGCCAACGTCAACACGGCGATCCCTCAGTTCTCCACCACCGCCACCGACCCCGACGGCGACGACCTCACCTACACCTTCGAGGTTTACGGGTCATCAGCGGTGACCGGCACCAGCCTCGCAACCTGCACCACCGGGTCCACGAGCTCCGGAACAGCAGCGAGCTGCACCGCTAATAAGGTTCTGAGCGACAACGCCAACTACTGGGTTCGCGCTCGCGCCACAGACTCGACAGGCGCAGTCGGTGGTTGGTCGGCGCTGTCCGCCGCACCGTTCAAGATCTCGACGGCATGGGACGGCACCGTCTCTTTGAATGTGTCGCGGACTGAGGTGGACGCGCAGGACCAGTC
>CAXTFU010000002.1:9724-15457 GCA_964243385.1 uncultured bacterium
CAGCCAAGATCTGCCTTACGGTGCGGCACCATCGACAGACGTCCGAGCCACCAGCGGCTCGGCCACAGTGACCAACACCGGGTGGCACGGCACCGTCTCTTTGAATGTGTCGCGGACTGAGGTGGACGCGCAGGACCAGTCGGCGACGGTGACAGCGACCTCGAGCGCGCCGATCCGGTCGCCCTACTATCTGTCGATCTATGACGAGACAAACAATCCAGTCGCCTACTGCAGGACCGTCGGCATCGTCAACACCTTGTCCTGCGACGACCCGAGCCACGGGGGAAACACCGTCACCGGGGGCGTGAACCTTCAGAACAACCAGTCCCACACCTACAAGGCTTACGTCAGCCAAGATCTGCCTTACGGTGCGGCACCATCGACAGACGTCCGAGCCACCAGCACCCGGGTTTCGGTGGGTGACGGTCCCACAAGTTTAGATGAGGTATCAGGTGGGTCGAATCCGTCGGAGGCATGTTCTCAGCGGTGTACGGGTGATCCGGTGAATGTGGTGACGGGTGAGTTCTGGGAGTCGTTGACGGACTTGTCACTGCCCGGGTCCGGTCCTGGTGTTTCGTGGGGTCGTTCGTATGGGGTGTCGCGGCGGTCGGTGGCTGGGCCGCTGGGGTTCGGGTGGACGGCTGGCTATGACATGCACTTGGAGCCGGCGCCGGGGGTGTCGGGGTCGTTGGGGAGCGCGTCACAGGTTCAGGTGCGTCAGGAGAACGGCAGCGTGGTGGTGTTCACCCGCGCCAGTGACGGGACCTATCGCGCGCCTGCGCGGGTCCGCGCGACGTTGGTCGCGCAGTCTGACGGGTCGTTTGTGTTCGTGCGGAACGCTCGGGAGCGGTTCACGTTCTCCTCGGCCGGGTTGTTGACTGCGGTCGCGGACGGGAACGGGACGGCGGTCAGCCTCGGGTATGCCGGTGGTCACCTGAGCACGGTGACCGGCCGTGGTGGTCGGGTGTTGACGTTGGCTTGGTCGGGTGACCGCGTGACGTCGGTGGTTGACGGGTCCGGGCGGTCGGTGGCCTACGGCTATGACGGCTCGGGAAACCTTGTGTCGGTGACGGATCCGGTGGGTGAGGTGTCCCGGTACGGCTACGACGGGCTGCACCGGATGGTGTCGATGACCAGCCCCGCGGGGGCGGTGACCGCGAACACCTTCGACGATCTGGACCGGGTGGTGACCCAAACCGATCCGGTGAAGAAGGTGATCCGTTTCGCCTACGCAGATGGGTCGACGACGGTGACGGCCCCGGACGGGTCGATCGGGGTGGACCGGTACGTCGACGGGCAGGTCCGCAGCCACACCCAGCAGACCGGGACCGCTCAGGCTCAGACCTGGTCCTACACCTATGACGTGGCGGGAAATCTGACCTCGACGACGCAGCCGTCCTCGGCGGTGACCCGGTCCACCTACGACGCCCGCGGGAACCGGCTCTCACAGGTGGACCCGTTGGGCCGGACGACCTCGTGGACGTTCGACGCGCTCAACGACCAGTTGTCGGTGACCGATGCGCTGGGGCGGGCTTCAACGGCGACCTATGACGGCGCGGGGAACCGGTTGTCGCTCACTGACCGCGCGGGGCGTGTGCAGCGCTGGACCTACAACGTCGACGGCACGGTCGCGTCGGCGACGTCGGCGGCCGGCCGGCCGGCGACCTACTCCTACGACCCGGCCGGGCGGGTCACCGCCACTGCCGACGGTGACAACCGCACGACCGGGGTTGGGTACAACGCTGCGGGCCAGATCACCTCGACCACCAACCCGGCGGGGAAGGCGACGACCTCGGTGGTCGACAAGGCCGGTCGGGTCTCCTCGACGACGGACCCGAACGGCCGGGTCACCCGGTACACCTTCGACGGGGACGGCAACCAGCTGACCGTGACCGACCCGGCGGGGCACGTCACGACCCGCGTGTACGACGCGGCTGGGCGGGTCGTGTCGGTCGCCGACCCGGCGGGGAACACGACCACCTCGGCCTACGACCCGATGGGCAGGTTGGCGTCGACCACCGACCCGGGCGGGCACGTCACGGCCTCGGTGTATGACGCGCTGGGCAACGTGACGTCCACGACCGGCCCGGACGGGCGGGTCACCCCCTTCACCTATGACCTGGACGGCCGGCGGACCTCCACGACGCTGCCCAGCGGCGCTGTCACCACCACCGGGTACGACGCAGCGGGACAGGCCACCTCCACCGTCGACGCGAACGGGCACCCCACCACTTATACCTACGACCAGGTCGGGCAGCTGCTCACCGGCACCGACCCGAACGGTCGGGTCACCAGCCACGACTGGGCCAGCACCGGGCAGCTCGGGTCACTGACCAACCCCGATGGCTCAAAGGCCACCTACACCTATGACGCGGATGGGCTGCTCACCGCCTACACCGACCCCGACGGAAACCGGACCACCCACACCTACGACGACGCAGGCCTGCCGACCGCCGAGACCCTGCCGGGCGGGAAGACCATCCGCACCAGCTACGACGCGGCCGGCCGGCCCGCGGTCACGACCGCCTCCGACCAGACCACTACGACCGCCGCCTACGACGCGGCCGGGCAGCTGACCGGGCTGGACTACAGCGACCCGGCCACCCGGGACGTCACCTACACCTACGACGCGGCCGGGCAGCGCACGGCGATGACCGACGGCACCGGCACCACCCGCAAGGTCTACGACACCGCCGGGCGGCTGACCTCCGCGACCAACGGCGCCGGGAAGACCGTCGGCTACACCTACGACCAGGCCGGGCAGCTCACCAAGCTGACCTACCCGGGCGGGAACGCGGTCACCTACGCCTACGACACCGCCGCCCGGATGAGCTCCGCGACCGACTGGGCCGGGCGAACCACCCGGTTCAACTGGACCGCGGACGGGGACCCCGCCGGCCGGGTCGACCCGACCGGGGACATCACCACCCTCACCCGCGACCCCGCCGGGCAGACCACCGGGATCCGGCTGACCCGGCCCACCGACCCCACCACCAACCGGCCCGCGGCCACGCTGACCGACTACGGCTACACCTACGACTCCGCCGGTGACCTCACCGACGACACCACCACCGGCGCGACCAGCCACCACAACACCTACGACCCCCTCACCCAGCTGTCCACCGTCGCCGCCACCAGCAGCGGCACCGGGGGAGCCGGAACCGACAACTACACCGCAACCCCCGCCGGGCAGCTCATCTCCGCTGCCGGTCAGACCCTGACCTACAACACCGCCCAGCAGCTCACGACCAACACCCCGGCCACCGGCCCCTCGACCAGCTACACCTTCACCGCCACCGGGAACCGGGCCACCGCCACCACTCCTGCGGCAACGACCCAGTACACCTACGACGCCACCGACACCCTCAGCGGCGCCACGGCCCCCAACGGCGACACGGTCGCCTACACCACCGACGCCGACGGGCTCCGGCAGACCCGCACCGCCACCCCGACCACCGGCGGCCCGAACGCGACCGGCTGGGTCTGGGACACCACCGGCGACATCCCGCAGCTGCTCGACGACGGTGGCCACCGCTACCTCTACGGTCCCGACCTCACCCCCTACGCCCAGATCGACCCCGCCGGGACCGTCCAGTACCTGCACACCGACACCCTCGGTTCCGTCCGGGCGATCACCGACACCACCGGCGCCCTGGCCGCCACCACCACCTACGGCCCCTATGGCGCCCGCACCGCGCACACCGGCACGGCCGACAGCACCCTCGGGTTCACCGGCGCCTGGACCGACCCGACCACCGGGCTGGTTCACCTGCGCGCCCGCGACTACGACCCCGCCACCGGCCAGTTCCTTACCATCGACCCCGCCCTGGACACCACCCACCAGCCCTATGCCTACGCCGAAAATAATCCTCTCCAAAATACTGACCCCACCGGACTATGGTGCGCCATCGGCCACAACGCCGACGGCCGCTGCCGTGGTGGCGCAGAGAACGACCAGGTCGCCAACTTCTTATCGACCGGCGCTGGTGGACACGCCGTCTCTGCCTACGAAGGCTTCTTCAACGGCGGCACGCTTGGTGTAACTACGACGATCAGTGAACTTCTCAGCCCCGGAGCCAGCTGCACCTACGCACAGGACGGGTGGTTTTACGGCGCCACGGCGGCTGGCGTAATTGCGCTGGCCCTCGCGACGCGAGGCGCCAGCGCACAGGCTCAGGGAGGCGCGGCCGCGGCCCGAGCTTTCGGCCGGTTCGGGGCTGCAGACGTTCGAGCTGCAGCTGGGGCCGCGGACAGAAACGGCCTCACCCGAGTTGGCCGCGCCCTACAGAAGCATTCGGGTCGAGACGGCAGCGTTTATAGTCGACTCTCCGGCGGAACGGCGACCGAACGGAACAAGCAGGGTATGCGTGTACTCGACGACATCTTGAATGACGCGGGCGGGCGCACCGAGGTGCGCGACAACGTTATTAACATCTACGACTCTGCCGGGCGGGGCGTGCGAATGAGTAAGGACGGAACCTTTATGGGCTTCCTGGAGCCGTGATGGTAGCTGGTTATCGTATTGTCTTGGCTAGCTACGTTGGCGAGCGCGACGGGATGGCACTTGAGCTGGCTCGGGACGATGGTGAACAGGTGGCTGAAGTATTCGAAGATGACGCGACAGGTCTTCGAACGTTCCGAGTTTTCTCGCACGCCCCTATACCGGTCGCAGCGATCGAATGGCTCGTATCAGAGGCCAGCAATCGCCTCTAGCGAAACGGGGACGGTGGAAGTCCGCAGCAAGCGTCCGAGAGTGTGCGTCTCGGTTGCCACGCAACGCGGTGCCGATGCGGGAACCGTCGATCGGGCGACCGGTATTGGGCCGATCCACCAATCGATGCGCCTAACACCCTGAGCGGAGGTGGGCCACACTGATGGCTAATGACAGATCTATTTCGCGGTCCGGCTACCACACGGGAGGTCAACAGGCTTGCGCACTCGTCCATGGGACCGGACGTGCGTCGAGCCCATACCGACGGACCGCAACACCCGAAAGGTCGGCCCGACCTCGGTGAATAATCACGGCTATACATCGGTCGAGCCGGTTGGCGTATATCGTCGCCGCCGCCGACTCTGCGCCGGCTCAGACCACCAGGCGAACCCGGTGTGGGTGACGTGGACGTCGACCTGACGACCCTCAGCCGGGGAGACGTCAATTGGCCCACTCGGGTAAGGACGCTTAGCCGCACACGCTGCAGCGACCGTCCTGCATGTCCGAGGCGGGCACGACTAGGTAGCAGGAAGGACACCTGACCTGGTTGCGGGTGCCGTAATGGCACAGGCATTCCTGGCATTTCGGGCAGTAGGGGTGTTCGGCCTCGTCGCAGACCGATCCTGCGGTCGTTCCGTGGTAGCCGCAAGGGCACGAGACCGTGCGAACCTGGCGCTCCCGGGGGAGGTCGCGGTCGTCGTCGCGGGCGTGGAACGTCTCGGTTTCCCAGATGTCGCGCTCGGCGAGGACGACGTGCGTCCAGTTGGTGCGCCGCCGGGCGTCGACGTAGAAGCTCTGCCGCTTGCCCCACGGTGTCGTCCAAAACGAAGGCGTCGTCACCGGCTCCTCGGGCTGGAGCCGTCGCAGGGCATGTCCTGCAGGCACCGGCTGGTTCTTCGCGGGCCAAACCTGCAGGTCGCTGCTAGTGGCGGCGAAGGCGACGGTGAGTGTGTTTGCGTTGACCAGGAAAACCGAACCGGCACAGGACAGCCGCGCGACCAGCCGGACGGCGATCGCGTGGT
>CAXTFU010000002.1:15467-32373 GCA_964243385.1 uncultured bacterium
GTGGCTGGCCTGCGTCGTGTCGAACAGCGCGACGGCGTGGTCGGCCCTGACCGGGCCCGCTTTGACGACGGCATCGACCGCGGACATCGGTAGCAGTAGCTCGGCGGCGATGGCGTCGCAAAGCCGCTCGAGCTCGCGGGGGGTGTCGTCCAGGTCGGCCAGCCACTCCAGGGCTTCCTCGTCTTTGTCGACCAGGCCGTGGGCGTACTCGTGGAGCAGGGTGAAGTTCTCGCGCCGGTTGTCAGTCTGGCGGTAGACGATGCCTCGGCCGGTGGTGAACGACATCCCGTCGCACCAGCCCTGCGCTCCGCGGCTACCGGTAGGTGTCGCCACGGCGGCCACCGTGAATCCGAGGTGCCGCAGGGCTGCCAGCGGCCGTCTGCCAAGCTCGTGGCGCTCCCCGGCGTGGACGCCCGCCACGATCCGCGCCGCCGTTGACTGGGTCGTCATTCCGACTCCGGGCCGGGCTCGTCGAGATGCCTCATCACCTCGAGGACTTTGAGGACGAGCCCTTGGTCGAGTTCGACCGTGCGGTTGCGGGCTGCCGCGCTTGACAGCGTCGCCGCGAGCCGGCGGTGCAGGTGCAGTACGGGTGTTCCGGTGTGCCGTGACCACCGCTCCAACTCGTGGACCACCTGTGAGTCGCGGAAAACGACGTCGGGGTCGCCAGCGGTGACCTGCGGCTCGCGCAGCGCGTCGGGCTGGACCTGGAATACAGCCCCGACGGCGTTGATCAGTGCGGGTGCGACCGGGGAAGGTTTGAGCTCCCAATCGAAGACCGTCTTGCTGTCGACCTTCCACCCGCGTGCCTGCAGGGCCTGTGCGAGCCCACCAAGCTTGAGGGCCGCGTGCTTGCGTGTCGCTTTGAGTCGGGAAGGGGACAGCACGTCACCGACCCCGGGAACAAGACCCAACGCAAGCGCAATGGGGTCATCGGCGAGCGCGGGGGCGTCCTCGGCTGCGGCCCGGTCGGCTGCCTGGCGCAGGGCCACGAAGTAGGGATGTAGGAGTAGGACGCGCTCGCGGTCGACGCCCTGGAGCGTCTCAAGCCCGTCGCGGTCGCTCTGCAGCCGCAACAGGAGCGCGTATTCGACTCCAAGGTCGCCAGAAGGATTGATCATCGGTCGTTCACCTCCTCCATCGTCGCTGCCAGCGTGGCGAGGGATTCCGCGACCACGCGTCCTACGTACTGTCCGCTCACTCCGAGCCGGCGCCCGACCTCGGCGTTGCTCAGGTCCTCGACGTGGGTGAGATACACCATCAGCGGGGCGTCGCCCGGCAGGTTTGCCATCAGGGTGCGCAGCCGGCGGACGTCCGCAAGGGCAGCAGTGCCCGCGCCCACTGGATCACGCCGTGGTTCCACTCGCTCCTGCAGGGCGGTGTCCCGCTCATGCTTGCGCCGGGTGCTGTTGCGCCGTTGTAGGTCGACCGCCTTGCGGGTGGTCACCGTCGTCAGCCAACCAGCCCAGTTGGTCTTGTTCACGAAGTCCGGCTTGGCGATCTCGATCACGGTCTGCTCGACCGCGGCCTGCACAACATCCCCAACGTCCTCGTCCCGCCCGGGCCCGAGTTGGCGACGGGCGGCCCTGAACATGAGTTCTCGGTGCTCGAGATAGAGGGCGGCAACGTCGACCGGACCGACCGCGGGCTGGGCAGCAGGCAACTCGGGCGGAGCAGGCACGGCTCGAGTGTCCGGCAGGCCGCCGCCCGGGCGGATCACGCGGCGCCGTAGAGCTCTCGGTGCCAGCGCCGCCGGACGCCGGACCGGCACACGCACCGCCCGGTCCGGTCCGCCTGCATCCGCCGGACCAGCCCGGGCGGGAGACCGGCGACGTCGGCGTCGACCCGCCGGTCCAGCAGCGGCAGGCCGCGGACCTGCTTGACGACCTCAACCGCGGCGAGGACCCCGGCGAACCAGGAGACGTGCGGTGACGCCACAGCGATCACGTCGCCGCTCGCGGCGGCGATCTGCACTTCCGCGTACGCCTGCCGGACAAGGTCGTTCAGGCTCCGGCCTAGGAGCGCGACCTCCCGACTGGGGGAGACCTTCCCGGCGGCGACTGCCCGCGCGACATCGGCATCGGTGAGCCGAGCTCCGGGCTGGAGTAGCTGCAGGACCCGGTTGAGGTCGAGCCCGGTGGCGGCGGCGTACACGTCGGCCTGGGTCAGGACGGGCGCGGCGGAGACGTAGTCGCAGTACGGGCAGGCGAACCCGTCGCCGAGGCCCTCCCGTTGGGCGTGCAGCGCCGTCCCTGCGACCCCGAGCGACAGCGTCTGACGGGCGAGGACATCCGCGACCTGCAACCGGCCGCTCAGCGTGTCGACCGAGGACACGAGCAACCCGTCCAGACCGGGGCCGGGCTGTCGGGTTGCCCACTGCGCGACAGTCTCGTGGTGCCCGACCGCCCGCAGACCCAGTGACCGCAGCCGGGCGCCGAGGTGCTCGGCCTTGGACCCCGTCTCACCGCCGGTCAGAGCCGGGTACCGCCAGACGTTGCGGGCAGGGTCGACGTCGTCGTCGTCCACCACCTCGACATAGAGCAGGGCCTGCTCCACGTCGCCGCAAGCCATCGACAGCAGCGCTACCGCGCTCGACGCGACCGATCCGGCGCCGGCGAACACCACGCGCAGCAGGCTGGTCGGGGGGCTGGCGGTGTCGCCGGTGGCGCCGGCCCGGGTGTTGTCCGCGAGCCGGTGGGTGAGCAGGTCTAGCGCGTAGCTGGTGGGTAGTGGTTCCGGTGCTGGTGCTGCCCCGCTGCTGGCCAGCGCGGCGGCGAGCAGTTGGCCGACGGCCAGGCAGCCCGCGGCATGCACCCCCAGCGCATGCGTGCCGACCTGCACGGGCTGCGCGGCGGAGCCGACCAGCGCGAGGTAGTCCCCGCCGCCGACGCCGACGGTGGGGGAGACGTCGGCGGGCAGCGCGGCGCCGAAGCTCAGCACTAGGCGCCGGGCGGGCGGCCCGGCGGGCACCGTCGACCTCGCGCTGCTCAGCCGTGCGACCAGTTCGGTGACGGTGGCGGCGTTCCACCAGTTCGGCGGGAGGGTGTCGTCGCCGTGCACGGCAACCTCGCCGAACAGCCGTGCAGCGATGGCGGCGGTGGCCGCAGCGGCCAGCCGGGCGGGCGGGTGGACGTCGGTGCCCATGACGATGTCGACGGCGGTGTCGTCGAGGGCGGCGAGGACAGGGGCGGCGGCCTGCTCGTCAGTCAGGCCGGTGAGCCGCACCCGCGGATCCTCAAGCATCGGCGATCCCCTCGTCAGACCCCTCGTCAGGGCCGTCGGCGGTGAGATGTGCGGCGCGTTCGCCAGGAGGAAGGTTGAGCCAGCGCCGGTCGTGAAGCAGGAAGACTGCGCACGCGTCAAGGCCGTGGCGCAGGCCGAGCCCGTAGTACGGCACCACGATTGACAGGGCGCCCTCGAAGGTCAGGGCGGGGTTGGCGTCGTCGGCCCGGCTGTGGAAGGCGTCGTCGGGGTGGGAGTGGATGCGGGCGGCGTAGGTCTCCCCGGGCCCCAGGGCGAGGGCGAGCTGCATCCGCCCGGCGCGCGTGACCTCAACGGTGTGGCCGGACCGTCCGCCGGTGGCCTTCTGCTCGGGGACGACCAGCCGCGGGCGGGCACCGCCGACGATGAGTGCAGTGCCCTCCACGCCGTGGCTGCCGCGCTCCTCGAGAACGCGTCGGACCTGCTCGAGCAGGTCGAGGTCGAGGTGGAGCGCCATCACAGGCCGACCTTCTGCAGGACATGGCGGAGCAGGGTGTCGGCGCGCAGGCTGTACCGGCCGGTGTCCCAGCGGTCGGCGTGGTGGCCGGGGTAGCTGTAGTAGGCCCGGGTGCCGGAGATGCACGCCCAGGCGGTGCCGAACACCGGGTGGACGCTGTGCGCGAGCCCCGGCGGCCAGGCCTCCAAGGGCAGGGTGTGCCCGGCGGTGTCAACCACGCTGAGGTCGTAGGGCTCGGCGTCGAAGTCGCGGGCGTCCAGGCGTAGGTTCCACGAACCGTCGGGCCGGGTGAGAGTCATGAGGATGACGCCGTCCTCGTGGCGAAGGTCGCCCGCCCGCGCGCCCAGGGCTGCCCGAGCCTGCTCGACCTCGGCGTCGAGCAGCTCGGACAGCACCCGGGGGTGCAGGGCCATCAGCCGTCGACCTGCGGCGCGCGGCTCACCAGCACCAGCACGTCGCCCGGCACGACGCCGGCGTCCCGCAGCCGGCCCGCGGGATCGAGCTCAGCCTCGCCGAGCCGCGGCAGCGTTAGCGCGTAGTCACCCGGTGTGAGTTGCGCCCTCGACTCGAAGTCCTTGACCGCCTTGGCGGTGAGCGTGCCGACCTTCTCGGTGTCGTGGACGTCCTCGGGCTGGTGGTGGCCGGCGAGGGTCCGGATCGTGACTTCGTACCGCTTGGTCTGGTGGGCGTGGACAGCGTTCTCGGTCATGGGTACCCCCCTGCGCAGCCGCTCCGTGCGACCTGCACACCTTGTTGACGGTGCTCGAGCGCGAACTGAAACCGCGGTTTGGGTGGCGGCTGGGTCGAAGGCGCCCGCCGCGGAGTTCGCCGGGTGTTCATGCGCACAGTCGGTGCTGGTCGGATGTCGCTGTGTCACGTTGAGCGGGCTGCGCGTCCCGCTCCGACCCTCGCCCGACCCCAGCGCCCATCGTTGAGCGGTCCGTTGAGGGAGTCCCGTGAGCAGTTCTGGTGGTCCACTCGTGCAGCCGCGCCGAGGTCGGGGGTTTCGCCGGTTGACGGCGGTCGTCGCTGGGTTGGCGGTGGGCACGGTGCTGGCGGGGCTGCCGTCGGTCGGGCAGGCAGCTGCAGCGCCGCCGGCGGCGGCAGCGGTTTCTGCGGTGGTGCCCGCGGTGGCGGTCGCTGCTGAGGTGAATCCGGGTGACACGGACGGCAACTTCGTGCCGTTGCCGCAGGCCACGATCGTGGACACCCGCAGCGGGACCGGGATGCCGAAGGCGAAGATCGCCGGGGGAGTGCCGGTGACGTTCGCGGCCGCCGGGGGCACGACGGGTGTGCCGAGCTCCGGGGTCGACGCGGTTGCGGTGACGTTCACGCTGACGAATTCCACGACGTTGACGCCGTTCACGGCGTGGCCGGCGGGGCAGACCAAGCCGGGGACGTCGACGGTGACCGCGCAGGCCGGGGTGAACGAGTCGGGCAACGGGTACATCAAGCCGGGCTCGAACAACCAGATCACCGCGCAGATCGACAGCGGCACGACCGACCTGATCGTGACGGTGATCGGCTACTTCCGGTCCACCGATGACGCGGCCGGGTTCTCGCCACTGCCAGGCACCCGCGTGGTGGACACCCGGCACGGGGTCGGCGCGCCCCTGGCGAAGATCCCGGCGGGCGGGTTCATCGACGTGTCCCTGGCCGCGTCGGGGATCCCGACATCGGCGTCGGCGGCGGTCGTGACCGCCACGGTGTACTCCTCAGTGAACAGCTACCTGAAGATGGGGCCGCCCGGGCAGGCCAACGCCAACAGCCTTTCGGTGGTCGGTGACCCGTTCCCGCACTCGGTGACCCAGATCGTCCCGGTGGACCAGCGCAACCTGCGGATCGCGGCCGGCCCGGCCGGTGCCGTTGACGTGCTGCTGGACGTGACGGGCTACTTCGGCGCCGCCAGCGCCGGCGGCGGGTTCACCCCCGCCTCGGGCCGGGTGTTCGACACCGCCACCGCCGGGATCTCCATCCCCGCGAACGGGGTGACCGTCGTCCCGGTGCTCGGCAAGTCCGGCATCCCGAAGGCCGGGGTCGGCGCGGTGGCGGTCGCGTTGACCGCGGTCAACCCGCAGGCCTCCGGGCTGGCCCGGATCTACTCCAATGGCGCGACCGAACCGCAGATCCAGACCCTCGCCTTCGACGTGGGGGACAGCAACACCAACTCCGCGATCGTGTCCACCACCCTGCCGGCCACCGGCACACTGCTCGTCCGCAACCAGTCCGCGGCGCCGCTGCGGGTGGTCGTCGACGTGCAGGGCTGGTTCACCCCCTACTACGACCCCGCCATCGGCGAGAGCTTCCCCGGCGGGCCCGGAGCGCAGAGCTTCTCCCAGTTCACGAACTTCGCGATCACCACCAAGGACCGCCTGCGGGTCGCGGCCGCCTCCGGGAACGCGCTGTACTCCGCCGCCGACGTCAACGTCACCGGCACCGGGCAGAGCCTGTCCCTGGGCCGGCACTACAACAGCCGGGTCAACGAGGCCGGCTCGTTCGGCACCGGCTGGACCCTCGACGCCGGCGGCGACATCAGGCTGCCCGCCAGTGGCGCGAACCGGGTTCTGTACGGGCCGACCGGGCAGACGGTCACCTTCAAGCCCAAGAGCGGCGGTGGGTGGACGAGCCCGCCCGGGATCGACGCGGCCCTGACCAACATCACCGGCGGGTTCCAGCTGAAGTTCGACCGCTCCGCTGAGGTGTGGACCTTCACCCTCGACGGGCAGTTCGACGTCCGCAAGGACCGCAACGGCAACACCGTCGACTACAGCTATGACGGCGCGGGGCTGCTCACCTCGGTCACCGACACCCGCGGCCGGGTCCTCGGGGTCACCCGGGTTGCCGGGCTGATCACGGCGTTGACCCTGCGCGCGCCCGCCCCGGGGTCCGCGGTGCTGCGGACCTGGCAGTACGGGTACACCTCGGGCCGGCTCACCGCCACCACCGACCCCGCCGGCGGGCAGACCGCCTACGCCTACAACGCGACCACCGGCCGCCTGGCCTCGGTCACCAACCCCCGCGGCACCCAGCTCAGCCTGGCCACCGACACCGACGGCCGGGTCACCTCCCTGGTCCGCAACACCGCCCAACCCAGCCAGGCCTGGGCGTTCAGCTACCAGAGCCACCGGACCCGCGTCGAGGACCCCAACGGTCACGTCACCCTCGAGTACATCGACGAGCAGGGCAAGGTCACCTCGACCACCGACGCGCTCGCGCACACCCGCGCCGCTTCGTACACCGCCAACGGGAACGTCGCCAGCTACACCCCGGCCACCGCCGGGGACGGCGGCAACGCGGTCGCGAACACGTTCGACAGCCTCAACCGGATGACCGACTCAACGCTGCCCACCGGGGCCAAGGACACGTTCAGCTACACCGACTCCAGCACCAACAAGTACGCCCCGACCAGCTCCACCGACGCCCAGGGCAACTCCACCTCGTTCACCTACGACGCCGCCGGGAACACCTCGAGCTCCACCGACAGCACCCCCGGTCAGGGCAGGACCACCGTGGACCGCAACAGCGACGGCCAGCCCCGGCAGGAGACCGACCCCAAGGGCAACGTCACCACCTACCACTACGACCTCGACGGGCAGCTCACCAGCCTGGACAAGCCGGCCCCGCTCGGGGACGAGACCTACACCTACGACGCGCTGAGCCGGGTGAGCACCGTCACCACCGGGACCGGCGCTGTCCGGACCTACACCTACGACAACCTCGACCGGGTCACCCAGACCGCCGCGACCGACGCGGCCACCGTCACCTCGGTCTACGACGGGGCCGGCAACCGCACCGAGCAGACCGACGCCACCGGCACCAGCACCTCCACCTACGAGGCGCTGAACCGGGTCACCGCCCAGGCCCCGTCCGTCGGTGGAAACGCCGCCTACACCTACGACAGCGTCGGGAACCTGCTCACCCACACCGACAAGGCCGGGACCGTGACCTACCGGTACGACGCCGGGAACAACATCGACCGGCTCACCGAGCCCGACGCCGGCATCACCGACTTCACCTACGACGCCGACAACCAGCGCACCAAGATCACCTGGCCCGGCGGGGTCACCCAGAACACCGACCACGACGGGTCCGGCCGGATCACCCGCATCCGCGGGCTCACCGCGACCGCGACCGCGCTGACCGACCTCACCTACACCTACGGCACCGGCCCCGCCGACGACCACACCGTGGTGCAGACGGTGAAGGACACGACCGTCAACCAGACCACCGCCTACACCTACGACGGGCTGTCCCGGCTCACCCAGGCCCAGACCAAGAACAGCGCCGCCACCGTGGTCAAGACCTACGACTACAGCTATGACAAGAACGGCAACCGGACCCGTGCCAGCACCGACGGCACCGGCTCCACCGCCGCGTTCAACGCCGCCGACCAGCTCTGCTGGACCGGCGCCCCCGGCACCACCGCGCCCCCGACGAACGCCTGCTCGGACAGCTACACCGGGCTCACCCGGTACGCCTACGACGCCAACGGCAACCAGACCACCACCACCCCGCCCGCCAGCACCGCCTCCACCGCGACGTTCAACGCCTACGACCAGACCACCGGATTCACCCCCACCGGACAAGCCGCGTCCGCACCCACCTACACCGGCGCCACCCAGAACGGGCGCACCACCACCACCGACAACCTGGGGACCGCCACCCGGCCGGTCACGTTCACCCGTACCGTCCTGGGCGTGACCGCCCGCACCACCACCAACCCCACCCAGGTCGACGCCTACACCCGCGACCCCACCGGCACCCTCATCACCTGGCGCACTCCGGCCAGCGGCAAGCGCTCCTACCTCACCGATCGCCAGGGCTCGGTCATCGCCGTCGCCAACCCCGACGGAACCATCGACCGCCGCTACACCTACGACCCCTACGGCGCCACGACCAAGACCAACAACACCGAGCAGCACGACAGCAACCCGTGGCGCTACACCGGGGAGTACCAGGACAACACCACTGGGTTGTACAAGCTCGGCGCCCGTTACTACCAGCCCAACCACGGTCGCTTCACGCAGTCGGACCCATCCGGCCAGGAGGCCAACACCTACCTTTACACCGGCAGCAACCCTGTCAATAGAAGTGATCCCAGCGGCTTGATTTTTGGTATCTCGTACGGGGATGCAGTTGGAGCTGTCGTGGGAACCGCCGTCGGTGTTGCTGGGACGGCGATTGCCTGCGGCGCGACCGGCGGTCTTGGTTGCGTCGCTGGCGGAGCTGCCTCCGGCGCGTTGGGTGGGGCCGTAAGCGGCGGGATCGGATCCGCAATCGACGGTGATGACGAGGACGAAACTATTGATAACGTCGGTAAGCAGGCGGTCATCGGCGGCGCCACTGGCGGCCTGCGGAGCGCCGGAAACATCGGTTACAAGGCGTTCACAAAGTACCTGAACGGTGAGTAAATTTAGCCGCAAGACGGTAGGGGTCGCCACCGCAATGGCCATCCTCGGCTTATTGACGATAGCTGCATCGGTCGGGCTGGCTGATCAGTCCCGTCCTCTGAGGCTGTCTTTAGTTGTGCTCCTAGGGCTTGCGACCCTGTGTACGGCGTTGTACGTGATCGTTCGAACGAGGAGCGCAAAACCTCGACTATGACCTCGTTTCCCCCCAGTCGGGCTGCTGTACTACGGCTCGCCGCCCTGCGCGCGGGCACTCACGTCGTCCGATCCGCTAGCCGCGGCCGGGCTGGTCGGCACTGAGCTCATTGGCGGCAAACCGACCCCGGCGGGTTAGGTCCGCCGCGCGGCCGTGCTCGGCGGCGCCGAGCGGACACGTGACCCGCTCAAGCGGCTAGACCAGCTCCCCCGTCGACCCGACGACCCGTCCGGTCGATCAAAGACCGGGTGCAGCACTGGGCGCCCCCGCGCTCGACGAGTTTCACCTTCCGCGCCTGCCGGCGCGGTCGTATTCCTGCGCCCGTGATCGATGTCTTGGTGTAGCTGCTAACGGGTGGGAGGGCTTAGGTCTCAGCGACCCTGACGCGGCGATGGCGGCATCAAGTGCTCCCTCGACACTCACGACGTCTCCGTCGGGTTCCGGGCGCTGCCGCTGGAGCTCCGAGCTGGGCCTGCGACGAGTCCGCCAGCGCCCTTCTCAGGGTCCAGCTCGTCCAAGCATCGGACGGGGACCCGGCGACCGATGGTGGATAATCATGGTTATGCATGCGAACGACCGGAGGCCAGTCGATGGCGGTCCGCGCCGCCCACTCTGCCGGTGACTTCCAGTTCTCGTTGCCGGCCGCCTGGCTTGGACGGTCGGTGAGGTCTTCCTACGCTCGCGGCGTGCTCGGACTCGTGGTTCAGCTGGTGGTCGGTGCGGCGACGGTGGCGGCGGCGTTCTACGCCGCCCGCGCCGGTGCACGGGCCACGCAGCTGTCGGCCGATCAGTCGGAGCGGGCCGCTCGTCGGCAGGAGTGGTTTCGCCGGATGCAGTGGGCCACCGACCTGACCCTGGCGGACAACGCCCGGTCAGTGGCCAAGGGGCGAGCGTTGCTGGCAGTCTTGGCAAGGTCCGAGCTCGCGACCGCCGACGACGAGGCCCTGCTCGAGGCGCTCAACGCGAACCCTGTCCTCAACGAACTCGAGCAGAAGTACGCCGACGAGGTCGATGAGGTGGACTTCGTGACCGAGGATGAAGATGCACCCGACCGCTGAGGAGCAACCCGTGAGCCGAAAGCAGGTCCTCGTGACGCCGGCAGTGGTCCAGGCAGCGCGGTTGCGGGTCGCGGTGAACGACCGTCAGAACAAGCCCACGTCGGCGGTCACCCGCCGGATCGCCAACGCGCGGATCGCCGACCGGACCGTGAGGACCGACGGCTCGGCCGCTGCTCCTGCCGCCGGGTCGCCGCGCTAGCCAGCTGCGCTGCCTCGGCCGCCCGAAGGACGACGCCCTCGACGGCCGTCGGGTCTCCCCCGGGCACGGCCCGGGCCCGCTGGTTAGCGGTTCTCGGCCAGGTTGGTGATCCGCCACCCGTTGCCGGTCCGGTGGAGGACGAGGAAGTCGGTGTGGCCGACCGCTGGGCCGGTCCACCGGTCCCGACCGTGCAAGGTGACCGTGATGACGTACTGCCGGTACGCGGTGGTCGGGGTCTCGGCGGGTGCACCATCGTCGTACGCGCGGGTGGCGGTGACTGTGGTGTAGGCGCGGTGGGCGGCCCAGGTGTTCCAGGTGGCGCCGGGGGCGGCGATTGGCCGGTCGGCGGTGATGGCGGCGGCGAGCTGGCCGGTGGTCCAGGGCAGGGCGCGTCGGTGGGTGTCGGCGGGGCTGAGGTCCAGGGCGGTGTCCGCGCCGTAGTAGGCGGTCAGCGCGGCGACGGCGGCGACGTCGGGGTCGGAGCTGGTGATGGTGCTTGGTGGGGGTAGTCCGCCGGCGGGCATCCCGGGTCGCCCAGTCGGGATCGGCGCCGGGGTGAACGCGCGAGCGGGGCTCGTCGGTGTGGGCGATTGAGCAGCGAGGGTCGCCGGGACGGTGACGGTGGGCCTGGACTGGTTGGAGTGGTCGGCGCACCCGCCGACCACTGCGGCGAGGGCGACCGTGAGTGCTGCCACGGTGCGGCGTCGCGTGTTCATCCGTACCGCCGGACTGACCAGATGGTGCGGGTCCAGTAGGCGGTGGTGACGGGCTGGACCTTGACGTTCTCCCCGCTGTGCGGGGCGGCGACGATCTGCCCGCCGCCGACGTAGATGGCGATGTGGGTGTAGATCCCGGGCCGGGACGGGTCGTTCTGGAACGCGATGGTGTCCCCGGGCGCGACGGCGGCCAGGTCGATGCTGGACCCGCGGCCGGCGGCGACCTGGGCGCCGACCCGGGCCTGCTGGTCCGCGGTCCGCGGCAGGGTGATCCGGCCCGCGCTGCCCTGGTAGACGGCGTACTGGACGAGCCCGGAGCAGTCGAACCCGGGCGGTGGTCCTCCGCTGGGCCCGTTCACTCCCCCGCCGCCCCACTGGTAGGGCAGCCCGACCTGGGACTCGGCGGCCGCGATGACCGCGGCGGCGAACGACCCGGCCGGGGCGCCGGGCTGTCCTGGTGCGCTCGGCGGCCCTGCGGGCGCGGTGTAGGTGAGCGCGAGCGCCCGGATCCGGGGTACGTAGGCCTGGGTTTCCGGGAACGGGGGGATCCCCCCGTAGCGCAGGACCGCGCCGACCCCGGCGTTGTACCCGGCCAGCGCCAGGTCGGTCAGGTCCCCGCGGACCCGTCCAGCGGCCAGCGCCGGACGCAGCTGGTCCACGATCGAGCAGTCGTAGCCGCCCTGGCTGGGGATCGCGTCCGCGGGGTCCCACACGTCGGCGACACCGTCGCCGGACCAGTCCTTCCCCGCCCCGGCCCACGTGCCGGGCATGAACTGCGCGATGCCCTGCGCGCCGGCGGACGACACCGCGCGCGGGTTCCACGCGCTCTCGGTTTGGACCTGGGCAGCGATGATCGGCGCGGGCATCTCCGCGCACATCAACCCCGCCTGAGCGACCAGCCCGGTGTACGCGGCCGGGACGGAGCCGAGCTTGAGCTGGCCGCCGGGGGTGCCGCTGCCGCCGGTGTCCGGGGTGGGGCTGTCGGTGCCGCCGCCGGCCAGGACAACGGTCAGGCCGAGCACCAGCGCACCGGAGCCCGCCGCGAGGCGGGCGCTCACCAGCGCCCCGCACGCGGCCGGCGCATGCCTTCCCGCGCTCGAGCGGAGCCCGGGCCGGCGGTGCCGGCGGGCAAGGCGGTGAGGGCGGTTACCGCTTGCTGTCGCCGCCCGGTCCCTGGGCCGCGACCCAGGCGAGCAGCTCGGACCGTAGGAACCGCCAGTGGCGGCTGACCTGGTGCCCGGGGATGACGCCGTTGCGTGCCTGGGAGACCAGGTAGATCCGGTTCATCCGGAGGAACTGCGCAGCTTCCTCGCTGGTCATGACCTCCGGTTCGGGGCCGTCCGGGTTGATCACGAGACCCATCCCACACGATCGCTGAGGGCTCATCAGTGACCACCGGAGCAGTCTGCGAGTCGTCACCGGCTCCTGGCAACCACCTGACGATCGTTGATGATCATTTGACATTTCTCACGCATCGTCACCGATTGACAGTCGACCCATAGCGTCTCTACGGTCGTGCCGGATCGGGCGACCGCCGATCAGCACCGTAGTGACGCGACCCGACATTCCGGGGTCGCTCCAGCCGCGACCACGGGGGTGTCGACGATGGCCGGGATCCCGGGGCGGCTCCCGCCCGCCGACCGCCGGCGTGGGCCACTCCCTCGTGGGTGACGTGGCCGCCGGCGTGCCCCGGCCGACCGTGCCCCCGACGTTCCTGACAGCGACAGCAGCGGCGCGCTGGTCCCGGGACCCAGGGCCCGCCGTGGCCGACCTGCCGCCGCGGGTGGACCGGTTGGCCTGCTGGGACGGCCCGGTCACCGACCAGTTCGCCGAGACCGTCCCCGGGACGGGGTCGGCGGCGGTGTGGGTCCTCGGTGTCCACGGCGGCGCGGGCGCGACCACGGTCGCCACGCTGCTCGGCGACGCGGCGGACGCGAACCGCTCGTGGCCGGACCCGGCGTTCGGCGGTCCCCGCGCCGTCCTGCTGGTGGGCCGGCTCAGCGCGCTGGGGTTGCGAAAGCTGCGGATGGCGGTGCGCCAGTGGGCCGCGCACGGCACGTCCCCGTTGGTGGACCTGGTCGGCGCGGTCGTCGTGGCCGCCGAACCCGGGCGCACCGCGCGACCGCTGCTGGATGAGCTGGACCAGCTGCGGCGGATCGTCCCGGCGGTCGCGGTCCTGCCGTGGCGACCGGACCTGATCGGCGCGGTCGTCGGACCCGGTGATCCGGTCCCCGCACCCCTGCGCCTCTTCCTGCCCGATCCACCCGCCGACGCCGGCACCCGTGCCGGCGCGGCGGCGTCCCCGATCTCGGCACCCGACCGCCACCGCGTTGGTCGGCTGTCCCGCCGCCCGACACCCCACCAGGCCTAGGAGGCCCGCATGTCCGCCTTGACGCCCGCCACCTCCCGGATCACCGCGGCGATCAACTACACCCCGAAGCCCCCGCCGGGCAGCGCGAAGGTCATCGACGTCATCAACTGGATCTCCTGGACCTTCGGGGCGGTCGCGATCGTCGGGTTCATCGGCGTGGGGATCACGCTGATCCTGGCGTTCAACGACCGCGGCCCCGGCAGCGGCCACGTGTCCGGGCTGATGCGGGTCCTGCTCGGCTGCATCATCGGGGCCGCCGCCGGCGGGCTCGCCGGCTGGGCGACCTCCTGACCGATGGCGGTCCGCTTGGAAGTCCCGGATGCCAGCGCCGAACGCCACCGCAGCAGCGTGTGGGCGTCCAAGACGTTCATCGGGTCCGCGGTCGTCGTGCTGCTACTGATCCTCGGCGGGGTCGCCATCGTCGTGGGCCGCTCCGGGGGCACCGCGAGCTCCCCGACCACCGGGCCGACCGCCGCAGGCCCCGGGGCTGACACAACGAAACCGGCCACAGCCCCGGTCGCGTCGTGGACCGACTTCCACGGCGTCTCGATCCCGTCCTCGCCGACCGCCGGGCCTAGCTCGGTGACCGGCGACGTCGCCCGGGGGTTCGCGCACAACCCCACCGGGGCGCTGTTCGCCGCCGCGCAGCTGCCGATCCGGCGGATCCTCGCCGCCGACTGGACCGCGGTGATCGACGCCTCCATCGAGCCCGGACCGGGGGTCGCGGCGTGGCGGCAGGCCCGCGCGCAGCTCGGAACCACGATCACCCCACCGACCGGGGGGTGGACGCAGACCGCCGGGTACCGGTTCCTCGCCTACAACCCGACCGAGGCCGTCGTCCAGCTCCTCAACGCGGCACCGTCGGGCAGCTACACGGTGACGGTGGAGACCGTCCACTGGTCCGGCGGCGACTGGAAGCTGGTCCTACAGCCCAACGGCGACGACACCCCCGACGTCACCGCGGCGGACTCCCCGGCCGGGTTCACCATCTGGCGCGGGGACCGGTGACGCCACCGGCCGCGGCCCCGGCCCTGCCCAACCCCTGCGTAGGACCCATCAGCAAGATCTGCGACCTGCCGGGGAACGTGGCGCAGTCCGGGTGGGACGCGACGGTCACGTCCCTGGTCAACGGTGTCGGGAAGCTGGTGAAGCTGCTGTACACGTTCTGGGTCGACTTCCCCGACCCGGACCTGTCCTCGGGCAGCTCCCAGATCACGTTCCTCGACGAGCACCTGGGCTGGATCACCAACGCGGTCGCGCTGACCACGTGCCTGGTCGCCGCGATGTGGGTGATCCTCACCCGCAACGCCGTCCACGCGAAGACGCTCGGCGCGACCCTGTTCCGGACGATCGCGGCCGGAGTGTTCGTGGGGCCGCTGCTGAGCCTGCTGATGGAGGCCGGCGACTCCTACGCGACGTGGATCCTGGCCGACGCGACCGGCCCGGACTTCGGGCAGAAGCTGATCGCGCTGGGATCCCCGGCGGGCATGACGGTCGCCAACGCGGGCTCGTTGCTGATGCTGTTCTTCGCCCTCGCCGGCGGGCTCGGGTCTCTGGTCATGATCGCGACCCTGGTCTTCCGGTCGGTGGTCGTGGTTCTGCTGGTCGGGTTCCTCCCGCTGACCGCGGCCGCGTCGTTCTCCCGGGGCGGGCGGCAGGCGTGGGCCAAGCACACCGCGTGGCTGCTGGCGTTCGTCCTGGTCAAGCCCGCCGGCGCGACCCTGCTCGCGGTCGCGTTCCACTGGGTCCAGGACGGCAAGACGGTCATGGACGGCCTGCTCGGTGGGGTCGCGCTGGCGATGATGGGCCTGCTGCTCGCGGTGCTGCTTCGGCTGGTCGTGCCGGCGACGTCCGCGATCGCCGCCGGCACCGGCGGCCCGGCCGCCACCGGCGGAACGCTGGCGACGGGTGCTCTCGCTCTGGCCACGCCCGGCGCCGGTGCGGCTGCCGGTGCGGGCCGGGTCGCCGGCACCGGACGGCTCCTCGGCAGGGCAGGAGCCTCCCCGGTCGGCGCCGGGTCCGTGAGCGGTGCTTCCGGGGCGCGAGGCGGCCCGGGAGCCGCCGGTGGCGTCGGCGCCACCGGCGCCGGTGGACGCCCCGGTACGGCCGGGGGGAGCGGTGCGGCCGGGGGGAGCGGTGCCAGCGGGCGACCCGGTGCGTCCGGGGGCTCGAGCACCGGGGGTGCCGGTCCGGGCAGTCCCGCGGCCGCGGCCGCGGGTCGCCCGGGGTCGGGAAGCGGCACTGTGCCCGCGGCCGGGTCACCGGGCGGAACCGCCGGGGGTGGGGCTGGTCCGGCCGGCGGCCGCCACGGCGGTCCCGGTGCGAGTGGTGGTGGAGGCCGGGCCGCGGGCCGCGTGGTGGACCGGCACGGCCGAGCCCCGGAGGACCCGGATGGCAGCGACGGGAGTGATCGGTGAGCCAGCAGCAGGAGCAGGTCCGCGCCCGGACGTACGGGAACTGGCGGCGGCCGGTGTCGGCCGGGCTGGGCCCGCTCAGTGTCGGCGCGACGTCGGCGCTGCTGGCCGGGTGCATCGTCGCGGTCGTCGTCGCGGTGTTCATCCACGACCTCCCCGCGGCCGCGCTGGTCCTCGGCCTCACCGTGGGCGGGGTCGCGGTGACCAGCGTGCAGGTCGCGGGGCGGCCGGTGATCATGCGGTGGGCCGGGTGGCTGGCCTACCGGCGGTCCCGGGCCAAGCGGCACCACCTGTACGCCGCCGGCCTCGTGGCGCCGGTGGGGACCGGGGCGCACCAGCTGCCCGGGATCGCCTCGCGGACCGAGCTGTGGGACTGCGTCGACGCCTACGACCAGCCGTTCGCCCTGATCCACGCCCCGGCCACCAACGACTTCTCCTTCGCGATCCGCTGCTCCCCGACCGGGGCGGAGCTGGTGGACACCGCGGTCGTGGACCGCCAGGTCGCCCAGTTCGGGGAGTTCCTGACCCGGCTGGGCCTGGAGGAGGACCTGGTCGCCTGCTCGATCACCGTGCAGACCGCCCCGGACCCCGGCGTGGCCCTCGCGCAGCTGCTCGAGGCCCAGCGCAGCCCCGCACCGCCGGCGTTCGCCGAGCAGGTGATGGCCGAGATCGCCGACACCTACCCGTCGGCGTCCGCGGTCGTCGACACGATCGTGCAGCTGACCTGGCGGGGCACCGTCGACGGCAAGAAGCGGACCGTGGCGGAGATGGCCGCCGAGATCGGCGGGGCGCTGCCGGAGATGACCCGGGCGCTGGCCGGGACCGG
>CAXTFU010000002.1:32383-62163 GCA_964243385.1 uncultured bacterium
GCGCTGGGACCCGGCCGCGGGCGATGACCTCGGCGGCGGTGTCGGCGTTCGTGCGCCGCGCGTTCGACCCCGAGCAGTCCACCGCGATCGCCGCTCTCGGCGACGAGGGGGCCGCGGTCGACTGGTCGCAGGCGGGGCCGGCCGCGCACGTCAACAACTGGGCCAGCTACACCCACGACAGCGGCACCTCGGTGGTGTGGTCGATGAGCAAACCGCCCCGCGGCACCGTGCTGAGCAACGTGCTGGAAGCACTGCTCGCCCCGCACACCCGGATCGCGGTCAAGCGGGTCACCCTGCTGTACCGGCCGTTCGACCCCAAGGAGTCCGCGGACACCGTCGACCAGGACGTGCAGTCCGCGGACTTCAAGGTCGGCCAGCAGAACCGGGTCACCGCCCGGGACCGCGCCGACCTCTCCGCCGCCCAGCAGGCCGCCGAGGAGGAAGCCGCCGGCGCCGGCCTCGTCGGGTTCGGGATGCTCGTCTCGGCGACCGTCACCGACCCCGACCAGCTGCGCCGCGCGCGGCAGACCACCGAACGGCGCCTCGCCGGCCCGGCCCGGATCGAGCTGCGCCCTTGCTACGGGTTCCAGGCCGCCGCGTTCGCCGCGACCCTCCCGACCGGGGTTGTGCTCCCCCGGCACACCCTGATCGGCAAGCAGAAGGCCCGGTCGACCACGTGAGAACACCGCTGATCGACCGCATCACCGGCCGCACCCGCCGCACCACCGCGCCCCGCACCACTTCCACCGCCGCTCCAATCGCGGGCCGGGCCGGTGGTGTTCGCGGTGGGGCGGGCGGCCGGCGGCCGCCGGCGCCGACCCGAGCCAGCGTCCCGGGGCCGCGCGGGTGGACCGGGCCGGGCAGCGGCCGCGACGACTGGATCGAGGCCCCCCTGGAGTGGCGGGGCACCACCCGGCAGGCCTGCGGGCTGTGGCCGTTCGCCGCCGGCTCCGGCGTCCCCAGCGTCGGCACAGTGCTGGGCCAGCACCTGACCACCGCCACGACCGTGGCCGGTGACCCCATCAACTTCCTGCTCCGCGGGATCATCAACAACCCCGGCCTGTTCACCCTGGCCAACGCCGGCGTCGGCAAGTCGTTCCTGCAGGGCCGCCTGGTCACCGGCGCCGTGTTCCAGGGCCACGTCCCATTCATCATGGGCGACCTCAAGCCCGACTACGTCGACCTCGTCGGCCGCCTCGGCGGGCAGGTCGTGTCCATCGGCCGCGGCCTGGGCGGCCTGAACGTCCTCAACCCCGGCGGGCTGTGGGGCGTGCTGCGCACCGCCCGCCCCCACCTGGACGCCGCCGCCTGGTCCGCCGCCCACGGGGACTTCCTCGCCTGGCAGCACAACGGCGTCGCCGCCCTGCTCGAGCTGTCCCGCCGCGGGCGCCTGAAGGAGCACGAGGAAACCGCGCTCGCCTCGCTGCTCACCGTCGTCTACGACAGCCTCGGCCGGGTCCCCGTCCTGGATGACCTGATCGCGGCCCTGCACGCCCGGCCCGAGCTGACCTGCAGCGTCCTCGGCGTCGACAGCGACACCGAGTACGCCGCCCTGACCGGGGAGCTCGCCCGCTCCTTCCAGGCCATCCGGACCGGGGCGTTCGGGGACACCTTCGCTCACGACAACCAGACCGCCATCGACCAGGACGCCCCCGCGGTGTGCCTGGACATCAGCCGGATCAACAAGATGGACCGGAAGATGGAAGGCGCTGCGCTGCTCAACGCCTGGTACGCCGGGTCCGCCGCGATCTTCGGCGCGCACCTGCTCGCCGATGCCGGCCTCGCGCCGCACCGCACCTACTACGCGGTCATGGACGAGCTGTGGCGCAGCCTGCGCGCCGGCGTCGGGATGGCCCGCCGGATCGACGAGGTCACCCGCCTGGGCCGGACCGACGGGCAGGCGTTCGCGATGATCACCCACTCCCCCAACGACCTGAACCTCCCCGACCCCGAGGACACCGGGATCGCGCGGGGGTTCATCAGCCGCTCGGACATGAAGCTGCTCGGCGCGCTGCAGGACGAGGAGATGGACGCGATGGACCGGCTGGTCACCCTGTCCACCGCCGAACGGAACCTGCTCGCGTCCTGGTCGACCCCGGATGACTGGGAAGGCAGCGATGACGACGACCGCCCCGGCCGGGGCCTGTTCATGCTCAAGGTCGGCGCCCGTCCCGGCGTCCAATTCCGGGTCCGCCGCACCCCGGCAGAGGCCGCCCTGCACAACACCTCCCACCGCTGGGTCACCGGTGACCGCCGCCCCACCTGACTCCACCCCCACCAAGCCGGCAGCAGAGCGCCGCTCACACCGCGGTTCGGTCGGCCGGCCCAGCACCCCGCCGAGCGCGCTGGGGCTGCCCGACCCGGTCTCCTTCTGGCTGCGATGGCTGGGGTTCTGCTCCCTGCTCGTGGTGCTGTTCGCGTTCGCCGCGCACGCCGTGGAACCGGCCAGCGGACCCTCCTGGCTGTTCCTCGGCCTGCAGCTGGCCGCGTTCGTCGGGGTCGTCGCGATCGGTGTCCCTCTGCTGCTGGACGGCGCCGCCCGCATCCGCGCCAAACGCCGAAACCAGCCGCGCGACACCCCGCCGGCGGACCGCGAGCTCGGCGAAGACCCCAGCTGGAAGGGGAACGGCGATGGCCGCCGGTAGCCCGGTCCGCGGCGGCGGGGACTCCGACACCCCCGCCCTCGTCGCGATCCTCGGCCTCATCACGCTGGCCGTCGCCGTCGCCGGCGTGATCTGGCTGGCCGCGGCCGTCGACGCGGTCCGCGCCGGCCAACCTCACCCGGGCAACCCGTTCCCGCTGGCCCGGGCGATCCTCACCGGGCACCGGTCCGCGCCCAGCAGCACCGGCTGGGCCGTCGCCGGGGCCGCCACGGCCGCCGTCCTCATCGGGTTCCCCGCGCTGGTCGCGGTCGGGGTGCACCGCTCCCACCGGGGCCGGCAGACGGTCGACGCCGCCGCGCGCCACCTCGCCCGCGGCCGGGCGCTGCGCCGCCTGCACGCCCCGGCCGTGCTGGCCACCGCCAAGCGGCTGGGCTCCGCGGTCGGCGACACACCGGGCCCGCTGCTCGGCCGGACGGTGGCCGACCGGCGCCCGCTCTACACCAGCTGCGAGATGGTCACCCTCGTCGTCGCCGGCACCCGGTCCGGCAAGAGCAGCGCCTTCGCGATCCCCACGATCCTCGACGCCCCCGGCCCAGTCATCGCCACCTCCAACAAGACCGACCTGCTCGAGAAGACCGCGCCGCTGCGCGAACTCCGCGGCACCGTGTGGGTCTTCGACCCCCAACAGCTCGCCGGCACCGACCGCGCCGACGGGGCGGGCCCCGACTGGTGGTGGGACCCCCTGGCCGAGGTCAGCGCCCTGTCCGACGCGGAGCTGCTCGCCGACCACTTCGCCGAGGACACCCGCAACCCCCGCGCCGGCGGCGACGCCTACTTCGACGGCGCCGGCCGCAGCCTGCTCGCCGGCCTGATCCTGGCCGCTGCCGTCGACCACCGGCCGGTCACCGCCGTCCACGGCTGGCTCACCGACCCAGACGACCCCACCCCCGCCGCGCTGCTCACCGACACCTGGCACACCGCGGTGGCCAACGCGGTCCGCGCCGTCACCACCGCCCCGGACCGCCAACGCGCCGGGGTCTTCGGGACCGCCCTGCAGATGGTCGCCTGCCTGACCAACCCGGTCACCACCCGCTGGGTCACCCCACCCGCCGACCGCGCCGCCCGGGCCCGGCGGTTCGACCCCGCCGTGTTCGTCGCCAGCACCGACACCCTGTACTCCCTGAGCCGGGAGGGCCGCGGATCCGCGGGGGCGCTGGTCACCGCGCTCACCGTCGCCGTCACCCAGGCCGCCGAACGCGCCGCCACCAGCTCACCCGGGGGCCGGCTGCGGGTCCCGCTGACCGGGGTCCTCGACGAGGCTGCGAACGTCTGCCGCTGGCGGGACCTGCCCCAGCTCTACAGCCACTACGGCAGCCGCGGGATCCTGCTCTCCACCTACGTCCAGTCCCCCAGCCAAGGCATCCAGCTCTGGGGCGAACAGGGCTGGGCCACCCTTCGCGACAGCGCGAACGTCCTCGTGTACGCCGGCGGCGTCAAAGACCGCGACTTCCTCACCGAACTGTCCGACCTCATCGGCACCTACGAACGCCCCACCGACAGCGTCAGCCACGGCCACGCCGGCCGGTCCACCAGCCGCAGCACCCGCCGCGAACCCATCCTCGACGCCGCCGAACTCGCCGCCCTCCCCCTCGGCCGCGCCGTCATCCTCACCTCCGGAACCCCCGCCACCCTCGTCCAGACGGTGCCCTACCAGGACGGATCGCACGCCGCCGCCATCACCGCCGCCAGCGCCGGCGTCCGCGGCGTCGAGCTCGCAGCCGTCGTCCACGCACACCGGCCCCGCGCCGCCCGCCGGGCCACCCCGGCGGCGGCCGCGGCCGCTGACCCTGGGCCAGCGCAGCTGACCGTGGGCCGGCCATGACCGACCCCGACGGCCTGGACGACGACCTTCTCGACGACGACCTCGCAGCCCCTCCACCGACCGTGGCCGACGACGTCGACGCGCCGACCACCCTCTACGGGTCCGTCGCCGAATGGGTCGCCGACTTCCTCGCCGTCGCCTACGCCCGCGAAGTCCGTGTCAACGGCGCCCACCACTACTGGTGCTCCCAGTGGTGGCGCCACCCCGAAGCCCTCGACCGCCTCGACGCCCTCTGGCGCGCCTGGGAAGCCCTACGCCGCGACCCCGCCACCGGCCCCGCCGTCTGGTGGAAGGACTACGCCGACCCCCTCATGACCGTCCTGCTCAGCCGCGACGGCCCCTTCGGCCAATGCCGCGGCAGCCGACACGCCAACGCCAACCTGCTCGTCCAGCCACTCCCCCTGGATATCCCTGAGGCCGGCTTGTTTCCTAAGGGCTACTAGACGAGCACGAAGAATCTCCTTTGAGGCCAACCTGCCGTCTCCTGCGCCAACTGTCACGGGTCTGGGGTAAGAATCGCTACAACCAACCCTCCGTCCCCGCCTGGCGCACGTCAGCAACCGTAAGCGGCGAACGAAGCCCAACTGTTCACGCTCGTGAGGCGTTCCGCTAGGGACTCGTCGAGCCTTGGATTCGGGCTCCCGAGGGAAGTCGCGTGAGTACGACGATACTCGCCGACATTGGCGGGAGTCAGCGTTTTCATCCAGAGGCGGGCCGCACGGAGCGCAGCAACGGGCGTTTGTAGGGGACCGGCCCGGTCGGCACCGAGTAGCTCGTAAAACCGAATCATGAGAAATGCGGTCGCCACGTCGTCAACTTTCCACAGACTCGCAACCACGCATGCGGCTCCGCCCCGCAAGAAACCCGCCGGAAGACCGAGAAACTCGTCAGGGGTGAGCGCGATGTCATGATGACCAGACTCACAAGCGCTCGCCACTGCCAGCCGGCACTGTCCGAATTGTTCTTCAGTGAGATCGGTCATGTCAAGGACTCCGTCGGCGAGAACCAGTTCGCAACCGAAGCGCGCCGCTAGGCTTGACGACCCGTGACAGGCAAAATGTAGGTGGGTGGCCACCCTGGCCTCGTCTAAGACCCACTGACGCGTGGCTAGATCTCCAAGACGTATCGACGGCCGCTCAAACTTTGCGAAGAGGCGTTCGACAAAGGCTAATTCTTGCCGGCTCGCTCGAAGTGGGTGGAGCTCGTCGGTGTCAGCAACGCCCACCAAGTGCCCGGCAGCTACTCGGCTAGATCGTCGACGGGACGCCTCGTAGACGGCGACGGACGGCGCGATGTGGGTCTCGCCTTCGTCGTCGAGCACTCGTCCATTGCTGGTCGGTATAGCGTGGATGGGTATGGCGCTAAACGGTCCAGTCGGGACGATCACGACTTTCTCGACACCAACTGATTGAAACAGCGCTACAACTGGCTCAGTGAAGGCAGTCAGTTCCGCCAGACGCGCCAACGCGGCCTGCCGCTGTTCCTTGTCCTGTGCTGTGAGTAAACCGGGACGGTCTCGGTCAAAGTCAAAAACCGCTACTGAGGCCACATCCACCGCGTTTACTCCTGAAAATTGAACCGCGGTTCTCGCGGTTTCCCCGTCGGCCCCGTTCTCCAACGTCAAGACACAGCTGCCCAGCGCCGCTGGAACTAAGTAGGCGACTGGCAGACCCCCGGTCGCTCGAAGCAACTCCGGAGTTGAGAGCGGTGCCTGAAAGCGCGCGTGGCCCGGCACGGTCCGGATCGTCTCTACTGCGTCCCTCAAGTCGGCTGCGGCCTCTACAAGAGCCTGTGCGGCCGCCGCCTCCTGCAAGCGACCGGCCTGGATAACTGCTGCGGCATACGCGCGACGGCTGTATTCGTAGCGATTTGCGAGATTCGCATCTATACGTCGGAGGTCGGCGAGTTGGGCAGTTGTCCTGGAGGTGCTCATCGCCAGCTCTCGGGCGCGCCCCTGCTCGATGGCCTGCACAGCCTGTTCGGGCCGATCCGCTCGGGCCAGTGCGTACGCCGCCCAGCGGGATAGGCGGGGCCACTCTTCGAGCGTCCGCCGCCGCCCCTGCTCTGTGGACTGAGCTTCGAGCAGGGCATCCAAGGCCAGCAGCATCCGCTCGTAGGTCGACGCTGCGACATTCCAGTCGCCGGCGAGCTCGGTCGCCTTAGCTACCTCGGCCCCAATCCGGAGGTATAAGCTCGAGTAGATATCGGGGGCGAGCAGGTTGAGCGCTTGGCGACGAAGCTCCAGCGCTCCCGCCGGAACGGCCGTATGCCTTGCCGTCAACCAGATTAAGCGCGCCTTCAGCTCGGGGTCTTCGAGCGGCGGCTCCGCTTCGAGGCCGTCACGAGCGGCGTTCAAGATGTCTTGGTCGCGTCCGGGCGCAGCGTCGGCCGCGAGCAGCTCGCCGATGTTGAGCTGCAGGGACGCCCAGAGTCGACGGTCGACCGCCGGGTCAAGCCGAGCAGCGGCGCCTTGGAACAGACTGGTCGCTACCGCGTCATCGCCGGGACGGGAGCGACGCCGATACAAGAAACCCAAATTGACTTGCGCGTACGCCCAATCAGTTAAGTCCTCATCCGGAGACCTCCGGGCTGCCCCAGCCTTGATAAGCCCGATCGCTTCCGTCAGGTCGTTGACATCCGACCCGCCCGGGCGCTCCGAGAGGAGTAGGCCGAGATTCGTGTGATTCACGACCCAAGTGTGGACGTCCGACTCTGGGTCGGCCTGACACGCGCGCGTCAGTAAGTCGTGTGCACGGGCCCAGTTGGCATTTGGGTCACCCGAAGGTCGGCGTACGAGAGCCTGGGCCAAGTTGCCTGCGACTACGGCCCAGTAGGGGTCATCATCGCCGATGAGCTCAAGGGTTCTTGCCAGTAGGGCGGTAGCCTCCTCCATGCCACGACTAGACGGCACCCGCAGATACCGGTTGCCAAGATCACAGGAAGCGAACGCCTCCAGCGTTGGGTCACCTATTCTGACCGCCAATGTTAGGAGTTCTTGGGCGTCGGGGATCAAGCTCGGCGACGGGTCTTCGCTCAGTGCCGCGATAAGTTCAGCGATCCGAGGTGCTACATGTTGAGCAAATAGGTTGCCGATTGCTCGTTTGTATTCGTCAGTTGAGCCCGCCGGGGAAGCTCCAGCTGCGAGCGACTGAAGTAGCTTGAGACGGGCGGCTAGTGGCGAGGCGACCTCCTCTTGTGGAAGGCTAGCGTTCAACTCGTTCGCTACTGTGGCAACTACGTCCGGCGATGCTAAATCGGGGTGACCTTCTACGAACTGCTCCAGCAGGTCGGGCGGAGTACTCCACACCTGTTGTAGGAGCCGATTGATCTCTCTAGTTCGAGCACTTCCCTCCACGTCTAGTAGGAATAACCGATAGGCCTCCGCGTGGCCCACGGACCACGCCTCGGCTACCTGAATACACGCGGCGTCCGGAGTCCTTACGTCATCGTCAGGAGTACGTGTCAGAATAACCGCGAGGAGATGGCGAGGTATTACGATGAGCGGTGGGTAAACCCCGAGCGGCTCGCCGCTCATTGCGGTGAGCGCGTCGTTGAGCAGGTCTCCGGTTCCGGGAGGATAGTCGTCTGACATTTGCTCCTTCGGTATTGCTAGCAGCATCGGGAGAGTCGCTTCAGGACGGATCACTAGGATGGTACGGTCTGCTATTGAGTGGCTCGTGCCGCAGTTGGCACAAGCAACGCGCACGAAACCGGGCGCGCTTAGCCCACTAGCTAGCACCTCTGGGCGCTCGCGGGCGTCCACTATTTCCCAGACAACACCGCGCTGGAAGTCGTGACATTTTGAACAGGTCCAGCTGTAAGAGACCCGTCGCGATACGGTCGTGGAACTTCGGCATCCTGAAAACGAGGCCGTGTCGCTCATCGCCGCCCCCCGGTTCATCGGCTAATCGAAGACTCCGTTATATCCGCCAGCACGGACAGATCGTCGGCTCACCGGAGTCCGGTGTCCCTGGGCTCGCCGGGGTTCGTTACCGCTGCACCTCGTTAGACCGTGCCGCTGCCGACGGCCTCCTCGGCCGACCCCGCACGCTGGGCGCGGCGGTGACCGCGGCGCGGCTGGGGTGTGCCCGCGCCTTGTCCAGCCGGAGCCGGGCGTCGACGCCCTCCGAGTCTGGGACGGGGCCGATCGACGAGGCGAACGCGTTCCGTCGGGCAGAGCTGTCCCAGCCTGGTTCGACGGTTGCCCCCTCGCGAACGGCCTCCGCGACGGTGACTGCCCTGGTCCGTTCTGCGGTCGCTTTCCCTGCCGTCAGGCGAGCGTCCTCGGCGACGATCGCCGCAAACCGGGCCTCGGCGGTCGCGGCTTGCACCCGATCGCCGGCGAGGTCGGCTTCGCCGGCGGACGGTTGACCAACCATGTCGCGGCCGTCGCGCGCGGCGTCGACGACGGCCTCGCGGACGTCGGGGCCGAACCGTTCCTCCAAGCGGGTCTCGATCTGTTGGGCGTCCCGGCCCAGCTGCGGGTCGACGTCGCGCCAGGCGTCGGCTGTTGCGTACACGCGGGCCGCGGCCTCGAGGTCCGCGGTGTCCCACCAGCCCTGCTCCCGGGCCGGCGCGACCTCGGCGCGGGCAGTGTCCCGCTCCGCGGTCAGCCGCTGCTCGGCCTGCGCCGCGGCAGCCGCGGCGTCGCGCTCGGCGTCCCGGGCGCGGGCCTCGGCGTGCCGGGCCAGCTGCTCAGCGAGCTGCGCCGCGGCCATCACCGCCGCGCGAACCTCTGCGTCGACGGCCTCGCTAATTTCATCGGACTCGCTCATCCCCGCACCTCTCTCCCTGTCCAAACACCCGGCCTTTCCGTGCCCGTGTTCACCGGTCGATCCCGCGCTCCTGGTCCGGTTCGACTCTCCGCCGGCTGTCCGACCCGGTCGGTGCTCCGCCGGGCGCGGCCGGCGTCGGCGCTCCGACGCCATGCCGTCGGACCGCGAGCTGACGGGCGGCCCGCGCGGCATCTGGGTCGATGCCCTCCGGCACCGGCGGTAACAGGGGAGCTCCGTCTGCGGCCCGTACGGCCGGCTCCGGGCCCGGTCGCTCCGCTCCCACCGCGGTCGGACGCCCAGCGCTGACCGCAGCGCTCGCTTCGGCGCTGTGCACGGCGGCGAGGTCCTGGCGGATGGTCGCGGCCAGCGCCCGGGCCTGCCGGGCGTCGCCGGCGGCACGGCTGGCGTTGTGGATCGCGTTCGCGGTCATCGTCAGCTGCCGCAGCAGGACCGCGTCGATGATCGGCCGGGGGACTCCGGGCGTGGCCTGCAGCGCGTACGCGGCGACCCGGGTCGCCCCGATCCCGGGTGGGCGTTGGCCGCGGGCGGCGCCGGCCCGGTACTGCGCGGACCGGGCCAGCTGGTCCGCTGCCCGCGCCAACGGCCCGGGTGTGACCTCGACACGGGCTGACAGCGCCGCGAACATCCCGGAGGTTTCTCGGGCGGCGCCCGCCCAGGTCGCGGTGTCGGCGGGGTCGACGGTGCGCAGCCACGCCCGGATGCCCACGACGTCCCGGCGGGCCTGCTCAACCAGCCGCGGGTCCACCTCGCGGGTCTCCCGGCCGGGCGCGACGGGCCGCCGGTGCCGCGCGGCCGCGGTCCACTCCGCGGCTGCCGCGCTCGCCGCGTGCGGGGTGTCCGGCCACTGCTCCCGTAGCCGCGGCAGGCTCAGGTCCCGGTCGAGCCGGCCCCCGCCGAACCACACCGGCCGCTCGTCCCGCGACGCGGGCTTGACCGCGGCGGAGTACCCGACGACCACGTCCTGGGTGCCGGCGGCGAACCGGGGCCGGACCAGCAGACCGTCGCGGCGGGCGCGACGGACGAACTCGGCCTCGGTGCGGGAGGCGACCGCTGCCGCCCGGACCCGGCGGGACACCGCCGACCGGGCCGGCTCCGCATCCCCCAGCCGGGTGGCCTTGTTCACCTCGGCACCCGTCACCCCGACCGACCCGCGGCCCAGCTGGCGGGACTCGACCACCGTCAGCCCGTGCCGCGCCTCCAGGCCGGCGACCGCGGCACTCGCGCGGGCGTAGTCCCGCCAGGTGTCGGCCTTCGTGCCGTCGTCCCGGACCAGGCTCACCACCAGGTGCACGTGGTCGTTGCCGTTGGCGCTGACCCCGTGCCGGACCGCGGCCCACCGGCACGGTGCCTTGGCCCCGTCGCCGGCGAAACCCATCTCGGCCACGAACTCACCGGTGATCGCGGCCCACCGCTCGTCCGAGAGCTCACCGTCCCCGGCCGGCAGCGACAGCGAGCAGTGCCACACATGCCCACCGGCCACGTCCGTGCCGGTGGCCCGGCGGGCCCCGTCCAGGTGCGCCCCGATCCGGGTCGCGGCGTCCCGGTCCAGCTGCGCGTCGTCCCACCACGCCACGACCGCGCCGTCACCGGCGACCAGGTGCGGGTCGCTGTGCTCGTTGCGCTTGCCCGGCCCCGCCAGGTACCGCATCAACCCGACCATCCCCGACCCGCGGCTGACCCGGGCGATCACCCCGAACCCCCGTCGACCGGGCCGCCAGTCCCCCGTTGCCCCGCGCGCAGGCTCCCGGTCCGCGGCTGGCCGGTGTGCAGCCCTGCGCTGCCCGGACGTCCCGGCGGAGGGTCCAACGGCCGCGTGTTCGCCGGGTCCCGCAGGTCCTCCGCGGCCCGCGCCAGCCGCGGGATCAGCTCCCGGATCTTCTCCCGCACCACCGCCGCCTGCGGGGGGAACTCCGCCCCGGAGTTCACCGCCCGCGCCAACTGGTTCAGGTTCGTCGCGACCCCGGCCAGCACCCGCGACACCGCCATCAACTCCACGACCGCCTCACGCCGCTGGGTCGAGGTAGACCCCGACCCGCCGGCCACCGCCGCCTCCACCAGCAACCGCGGAACGCTGACCCCCGCCTGCTCGGCCAGACGGATCAGCACCGCCTCCTCCTCCACCGTCACCTTCACCTGGTGCGCGATCCGCCGGCCACCGGCCGCGTTTTCCCGGCGACGCCGGCCCAGCAACCCCCCAGCCGCCACGCCCACCACCCCCGCTCACGTCACCGTCACCGCTCCGGCCGCGCCCCGCGCGGCCCCACCGGCCGCTAGGCCCAGCAGCCCAGCGCAGCGACCCCGCACCGCGGGGACCCCCGAAGTCTGCCGGGGCCGCCAGGCTCCGTCCAGACCTTCGTCGGCTTGGCTATGCCAACCGCATATCTTGCTCTTGTCCGACTGTCTGCCCTTCGCCCTGGCGTCCGACGGGGTGGCGTCGGTAATGTCGCGGCCATGACCGTGATCGATCCCGACACCGCCGAGAAGGCCGCCCGCGAACTCCTCGACTCCCGCGTCACCACCGTCCGAGAGCTGGCCGCACGCCGGGCCGACCTCGCCCGAGCCCGAGACGCGCTCACCACCGCCGAGCGAGCCGACGCCGCCGCCTGGGCCGCCGCCGAACGAGCCGGCTGGACCGAGTCCGATCTACGTCGCGTTGGCTTCGAGCCGCCAACAACCCGCGCACCCGGCCGGCCGCGACGATCCGTGCGGCTGCAACCGGTCGCTGACTAGTGGTTGACCTTTTGCTCCCGGCTCCTGGCCGGCGGGCAGTCGACGTCATCGCTGCTCTAGAGGCGCCATGCCCAGCGAATCGAGAGCGCCAACCAGTCCGGCGATCTGGGAAGAGGCGGCGTAGCTACGCGCTGGCGGCAGTACCTCGTCGCCGTCCAGGACGCACTCCCTGAACTCAGGTCTGCGCTCGGTCATCCGGCGGCTGACACGCTGCTGCTGTCACCGGGTCATGAAATCCTTGCTCGCCTGACTCCGTCCGCCTACGGCGCACTCGCCAGTCCGATCCCACCGGAAATCGAGGTGCTCGGCCGAGCCGTCGCGACACAGTCCGCTGACCTTGCCGCACGCCTTCGGACGATCGCAGCGGACGTTCGAGGTCTCCACGACCGCCTGCGCCGAGCCAGCCAGGACAGTCACCTCATCGTCGCCGACACGAACATCTACCTTCACGGCCACACCATCACCGCCGATCACGACACGTCGGTCGCGTCGCTTCCATGGCGTCAGATGCTCGACGAGCCAACGATCACCGGTCAACTGATCGTGGTGGTACCCGACTTCGTCGTGACCGAACTCGACCTCCGCAAGAGTCGCGGCGACCAATCCGCGCGGCGGCGAGCACGCGACGTCCTCCGTGACCTGTACCGACTCTTCACCGCCTCAGGTACAGCCAGCTTTCCGACCACCACTCTCGTGTCGCAGTCGTACGACGGCGCTGGTGACGGCATCGATCTCGTCTTCCTCGACACGGGCATAATCACCGGACCACAGCCCGCCGACGTCGACCAAGCACTGATCGACCTTGCACGGACCTGCCGGGCATTTACCGACACACCGGTCCACTTCGTCAGCGGCGACCTCAGCGCGAACCTCCGCGCCCAAACACACGCCGAAGGCCACGGCGGTACCCAGACGCTCGTTCCCCACTGGGTGGACTGGACCCCCTAGACGTCAGAGCGCCCAACAGCCCAGCACAGCTGTGCGGCTCCGCTGTGGGGTGGCTGGCCCGGGTCGTCGACTTCCCCGCCGTCCGATCGGCCCCAGGGGGTGCCAGACCGCACCGGGCCGCCGCAAGGCCACCCCGCAGGGGCCCCGACCTTGCCCCGACCCGGCACGGCCCGGCAGACGATGTCCCGCCCGAACGACGGAGAACCCGACTCTCCCCCACCCCCGGCCAACCACCAGGCCAACCGCCGGCCCTGACGGGCCGGCCCTTTCAAGCCGCGGGGCTCCGCCCCACACCCCGGCCCTCACTCCGGAGATCCCGGGCACACCGACCAGGTCGGACCCGGCGCAGTGACGCGCGGTCTAGGAAACCGGTGCTCACCAGCGCGTAGTCAAACGGTCGGCGGGCAGCTCCAGGGCGGGCCGTCCTTACGGTGTTCACGGGGCCCACCGGCTGCCCCGGCCGTTCCTCACCGAACGGCGCCGCTCACTGGCCGACGAGGACCTCGTCGTCGTCCTCGTCGGCGTCCACGGCCGGCCGGGCCCGGGCCTCCTGGTACAGCCGGGCGATGTAGGCCTCCAGTTCCGACCGCTCGACCCGCCACTTCCCGCGGCCACCGACCTTCAGTGCGAGCAGCGTCTTGTCCCGGACCATCGCGTACACCTGGGCGCGGCCCACGGCGAGCTCGTCGGCGACCGCGACCGGCTCGACCGCCACACCACCCAACGTGTCCCCGCTCATGGGCCAGCGTGGCCGCCACCTGTAGGCGGTCCCTCCCCGGACCCGGACGCGTGATCGGTGAACACTCGCGGACACCCGGCCTGCCCGAGAGCGTCCAGCTGCAACGCCGGTCCTTGCTCCGCCGTCGATACCCGAGCAGATGCCCAATCGGCTTGGGCGTGGGCCGCTTGTTGCCCGGCTTCCTGGCAGCTTACTGGCCGCTGGCTATGGGCATTCGGGGACCGTAGCCAAAACGTCCGCCGCGGTTATGGCGGGCTGTGCGGTCCTCCGTCGGATCGCGCTGCTGAGTGGGCCAACCGCCCGAGCCGGCAGGAAACCATTGTCGGTGGCCGCTTAGTTGTGGTCCTCACGCGCCGGTTCGGCTCAGGGTGCCGACTGGACTCTCCGACCGAGCCGGTCGGCCGCAGGCTCGGTGATCCAAGCCTCCGTGAGTGTTTTGTTGCTGGCGGCGCCCCTCCGCGGAGCCTCCTGAGCCAGGCCGAACCGGCGGGGACTTGGGCCGTCGTCCCCGCCGCGGCAACTCAGCGCTACCAATTTGCTACGTGCTGTCCACAGATGGGCAGCGGGCCATCGACCCAGCCCTAGGTGGAAGGGCACGGTGTGGAGCGCGTGGTCTTGACTCGGTGGGTGACCGTTGCCGCGCGACGGGGGTGGTCCGATGAGCACGGTCGTCGAGGCACGGACGTCGCGGGCGGGACGTTCGCGGCGGGTTCGCTGGCCCCGTTGGGTCGCCATCCTGGGTGTGGCCTCGATGGGGACTGTGCTGATCGGGGCACCATCCGCGGCGGGGGTGACTGCGAGCGGCAGCGCACCTCCCGCGGCAGCCGTCACGACGGTCGACGCGCCAGCTCCGGACGGCAACTACGTCCCCCTGCCGCAGAAGACGCTGGTCGACACCCGCAGTGGCACCGGTTTGCCGAAGGCCAAGCTTTCGGCCGCGACAACGGTCAGTTTTGCCGCGGCCGGCGGAACGACCGGGATCCCGGCCTCCGGTGTCGACGCGGTCGTGCTGGCGGTGACGACCACGGGCTCGACGACCGCAACCGCGGTGACCGCGTGGACGGCCGGGCAGCCGAGGCCCCCAATCACGGTCGTGGTGGGGCAGCCAGGTGAGAACGCCGGGGGCGACGCCTACGTCAAGCCGGGCACCAACAACCAGGTCAGTCTGTTCAGCACGGCCGGCGCAACCGATGTCATCGTCTACGCCATCGGCTACTTCCGATCCACGGACGGCGGCGGCGGGTTCTCACCAGTCCCCGGCAAGCGGGCCGTCGATACCACCAAGGGCGTCGGCGCGCCTCAGGCCAAGATCGCCGCGGGCAGGTTCGTCGACGTGTCGCTGGCCGCCGGTGGGATCCCGATCTCGGCGACCGCGGCGGTGGTGTCGGTGACCACCTTCAGCACGGTCAACAACTACATCAACCTCGGCCGGCCCGGGCAGGTCGCGGCCTCCAGCGTGTCGGTGGCCGGGGACAACTACCCGAGCACCGCCACCCAGATCGCCCAGACCAGTGGACCGGACATGCGGGTCACCGTTGGACCGGCGGCTGACCTGGACGTGATCGTCGACGTCGTCGGATACTTCGACGCACCCGGCAGCGGCGGCGGCTTCACCCCTGCCAGCGGCCGGGTCCTCGACACCCGCACCACCGGCACTCCAGTCCCGGCCGGTGGGACCACCACCGTCGACGTACTCGGGAAGTCGGGTATTCCGCCGACCGGGGTCGGCGCCGTCGCGGTCTCGTTGACGGTCGCCAACCCCGGCGCCCCCGGTCACGCCCGGATCTACGCCGAAGGCGGCACCGAACCGCAGATCCAGACCATCACGTTCGACCGCGCCGACACCACCACCGGCACGACCATCACCTCGACCGGCGGAATCAACAGCGGACGGCTGCTGATCCGCAACCAGTCGACGATCGCGGTCAACTACGTCGTCGACGTCCAAGGCTGGTTTGCACCCTATTACCCGACCGCGCCACCCGCGGGTTCCGGGAGCAACTACATCACCCTCCCGCAGGCCGTCGTCGCCGACACCCGCAATGGGACAGGACTCCCCCCAGCGAAGTTGACATCCGGCAATCCGCTCACCGTCCAGGTCAGCGGGGTCGCCGGGGTTCCCCGCACGGGTGCGACAGCGGTTGCGATGACGCTGATGACCTCGAACTCCTCCGGCAACGGCCCCGTTCAGCTTTGGCCTGCCGGCACGGCACGACCGATCGCCATCACCCACACCACTGCGGCCGGACGGGCCCTGTCCAACACGACCATCGCAACGCTGGGGCAGGACGGGAAGATCAGTCTGACCGTCGATGGCGGCGTATCGACCGACGCAACTCTCTGGGTCACCGGCTTCTTCACCCGTGACCGCTCCGGTGGAGGCTACGCGGCACATAAACCAACTGTTTCGGGCGACTCCATCGACCCCGGACTGTCCCGACCATTCCGCGTCCTCGATCCGGGGCAACCAGCCGACGGAAAGGCCCGAACCCAGGGCGATCTTAATCTGGTCGTCATAGAGGTCGATGCGCCGAGTAGCGGCGTTCTGGCGGTCGGCCCCCCCGGGGGACCGGTCACCGTTCTGACGTATCCGGGTGGACTGTCGTCCTCAACGACCACGACAGCCGCTCTCGACAACCGGATTGACATCGTTAACAACGGCACTTCTGCCGCTAAGGTGACCGTCATCGGCCAAGGCTGGTTCGGAGAAGCCGCCTCGGACGGCGGATTCCACCCCACCGCCCGACGGCTCTACGACAGCCGGCCGAACGGGTCCGGGATGGTTAATCCCAATTTGAACGTGCCGATTCTGGGACAGGGTGGTGTCCCGAACTCCGGGGTGGGCGCCGCAACCATCGCGGTCACAGTTCTTAACCCGACGGCAGTCGGACGGCTAGGGGCCTCGACGTTCGGAGGATGGGGCGCCTCCGTCAATTACGTCGCCGGCGAGAGCCGCACCGTCATCACGACAGTCGCCCTACAAGATCTTGCCGGTGGACTTGCGGACCTCCGGTTGTTCAACGACAGGGCGACGCCTTATTCGTCGCCGCCATTACCGGTAGACGTGGTCGTCGACGTCATCGGTTGGTTCGACACTTATGAGCAGATGGACACCCGCACCGACGACGACGACGACGCGCTCCCGGATGAGGTCGAAGCGCGCGCCGGGCTGACACCGGGGTCGACCGACAGCGACGGTGACGGGCTCACCGACGGCCAGGAGGTGACGGCCGGCGCGGACCCGACCGCGGCTGACACCAACGGCAACGGCGTCCCGGACTCCTCCGACGACCCGGACCACGACGGAGTCACGACCGCCGTAGAACTGGCCGATAACACTGTCGCCTACCGACCCGACACCGACGGTGACACCCTGTCCGATGGACACGAGAAGCAATTGCACACGAATCCGTTGGCCGCCGACACGGACGGCGACGGCGTCAGCGACGGCGACGAGTACGCGGTCGGCTCCGACCCGTTGACCAAGGACAGCGACGGCGACGGGGTCGGTGACGCCCAGGAACCGCACAGCAAGACCATCGCCCCAGCAGGAACGCGGATCAGCTTCACCGCCACCGGGCCGGGCGGTGCCGTGAACGCCGTCCAGGTCCGCCAGCCCACCGACGGTCGACTGACCGGCGTGCCCGGCCAGCTCACCTCCCCGGTCGAAGTCCTCGCACTCCGCCCACTCAGTTCCGGGACCCTGCAGATCCCGTTCGACACCTCCGGACTGGCTGCCGACGCCGAGCTCGCGGTCCTCCACTTCAACGAGACCACCGGAACGTTCGACCGACCCGCCAACCAGAACGTCGACCTAACCGTGGGAATCGCCACGGTCACCACGAACAGCTTCAGCCCGTTCGTCGTGGTCAACCTGACCGAATTCAAGAAGATCTGGTCCACCGAGCTGATTCAACCCCGCTCCTCCACCGGCGATAAGGCCCTGCTCGACGTTGTCCTGGACCTCGACTCCTCCGGGTCGATGGCGCAAAACGACCCGAGCGGGGCGCGGCTCGCCGCGGCCAAGTCCCTTGTCGACGTCCTCGGGGACCACGACCGAGCCGCTGTCGTCGACTTCGACGATGTGGCGACCCTGCTGCAGCCGCTGACCACCGACAAGGTCGCGGTCAAGGGCGCAATCGACCGGGTCGACGCGAACGGCGGAACCAACATCGCTGCGGGGCTGCGCTCGTCACTGGACCACCTGGACCAGGTCGGTCAGGCCAACAGCGGCCGAGCGGTCATCCTGCTTACGGACGGTGACGGTGTCTACGACAACTCCCTCATCACTAGGGCGCATGACTCGCACACCACCGTCTACACGGTCGGCCTCGGCTCCGGTGTCCGAGCCGCCCAGCTCCAGGCGATCGCCGACCAGACCGGGGGCAAGTACTACCAGGTCACCCAGGCCAACCAACTCAACGATGTCTTCGACCAAATCGGTGACGACGTTGGCTACGCCGACACCGACCAAGACGGGCTCGCCGACGAAGCCGAGACGGCCGGATGGCGCGACGGCGCCGGACGGGTCTACAAGACCAACCCGGCCAAGGCCGACACCGACAGCGACGGGCTCACCGACGGCGACGAGGCCGGCACCTACGCCACCGGCGGCACTATCGGCAAGGGCACCTACTACAATAGTTACTCCGACCCAACCGTCGCCGACACCGACACGGACGGCGTCGGCGATGCCCAGGAGTACGACCTCGGCACCCGCGCCCGGATGCGCGACTCCGACACCGACGGCCTCGACGACTACACCGAGGTTGACGCCGGGTTTGATGCCACCGCCCTAGACGCCGACAACGACGGCCGCCTGGACGCCCAGGAGCTCGATGAAGGCAGCGACCCCATCGTCTACGACGAGAGCGTCGGCGACAGCGTCGCCGCCGTCAGCGCCGGATTCCTCTTCGGCGACACCTGGGACTCCTTCGCCGCACGCCACCTCGGCGTCACCGACCAACTCGCCTCGAGCCCCTGGTACCTCGTCGGGACCACCATCTCGGGCATCGCCATCGTCGGGGACATCCGCGACATCCTCTACAACACCGGCTCCGGAGCCTGGGGCAGCGCCGCCATCGCCGCTGTCGGCATCATCCCCTGGGGCGGTGACACCATCAAGGCCGCCGCCGACGCACTCAACTTCGCCCGCAAGAACAGCCGAGCCGCTCACGTCGCCATTAGAGTCGCCGAAAGCAAGCTGCCACCCGACCAAGTCAAGACACTCATCCGACAGATCGCCGCCTTTGGCCAACAGCTTCCGCAGGACGGCCTGGTCGCCGGCCGATTCTCGGCCCGAGAACCCGCGTATAACGTTCTTGAGGGAAGGTGGCTCGGCGGGAGCAAACGCCTCATCAGCAAAGACGCGCAACAGATGCAGTGGATCGATGACAAGCTGGTTGAACTCCGTAGCCTGGACATCCCTCCGGGCACCGTTGAGGACGTCCGGGTCAACCAGGTAATGGTCGACGCCCTCGGGTCTATTAGAGGCATTAATCGGCCAGACCTTCAGTACACTTACAAGGGTAAGCGCTACTATGTCGAACTCGACCGGCCCCTGTGCAAGCCTGACGGTACGAGTCTCGGGCGGTCCCGCCGGGGCGCCGCCCATGAACTGAGGATTAGGACCAACGACCAGACCACCGGCATCGACAATGTCCAGCAACTGCTTGTAGGAGCGTGCCAGTAATTCCGACGGGAGGAAGAACCCGATGGCTCGAGTGTCAGCAGCTCGACGTGAGGCTGACCGGCTGCTATTTAAAGGCCGGTGGCACCCAGTTACCAAGAAGGTTTCCTTTTTTGCCACGGACGCCCACACCTGGGTGACTGAGGTCGTTGCGAGTACTAATCGGCCGGGTACCCCGGAGGTAATGTCGATCCGGACAGTAGACGGAGACCTGGAGTCGCAGCTTGCAGCGCTTGCACCCCTCGAAGGCCGCACGGGGCGACTGCTGGTGGTGTCGGTGGACACGGCTGGGCCCTACCGCACTGCCGTGTTCGGGAACTGGTTTATCGGATCTGACTTGAACTCGTACCGCGCCTTCTTTGCGCGAAACAAGGTCGGATCGGTCGAGGTCCGCAGCTGCCCGGAAAACATGCGGGGACAGGTATGGGGTGTTCAGGTTCACGGCATCCACGAGCTCAGCGTCGTAGGTCCAACTCCGGCACAATCTCACGATCGCGACTGGGACGGCCGCATCGTCGGGGTGCGATGGGGAAGCCGCGACTGGGAGTTCTTCGAGAATGGGCCGCCCCTACCGTTCGAAGACACCGCCGCATACCTCGAACCGCGCGACCGCGACAAGTTCAGTCAGGAGATGCTCATCGACTACTCCTCCGCCCTGGGGATACGCCCTTTCGACGAGGACTTCTATGCGCCTGGCCGCACCGGTACGATTGTCCAGTACACTACCCGAGCCCCCCGCGGGAACCGCTTACTCTCCGTTGTCGAAGCCCAGACCGGCGCGCGCGTTGACGGTCTCGGCGTTCTTGACCCGAACGCCGAACAACCGAGCGCTAACGTCGTCGCCCCCCGTAACGCCTAAGCGGCGGCGTCCGTCGACCCCGTAGCGGCCAGCGCCCGGACGCCCCCGTCGCCTGGAGACGAACTGAAACCGCCGAAGTTCGCCTAATGAGACGGGCTCCACCGCAGCATCGACCGCGCGGTCTGCGCGCGGGACTGGTGCCGATAACATTTCGGCAGTGCCAGGGCGGAGGTGCTACGTTTCGACACGGTGTTCGATACGCCCGGTGCCAGCGTGTCGTCGTACCATGGTGGTCGTGTCGTTAACGATCGTCTCGACACGGCGGTCCGCCGCCGTCAGCGCGTCGTCTCGGAGCGGTTCCCTAGCATTCGGTGGGCGGGCGGCTCACCATCGACCATGTGCCCGTGTCGTCAGGTGGTCGGGACGCCCGGGGCGGCTCGACTGAGCCTGCGAGGGGCGGCTTGCCGCTGGGGAGATCGAATCCGGCCGCCGACGCACCCGGCCGCCGCCCTTCGGACATCACCGTCACCCTCGTCTCGCGCTGTCAGGGTGCCGCACCCGCCGCTTGGACGAGGTCCGCGGCGAAGAGGTGAACCAGCGCGACCGCGGTCGTCACGATCGTTTCCGCCTGCCCGGCTGAGACCGGTGTCGTCGACGTCGGGCTCCCGTGCCGCTCACCCTGGCCGTGCCAGACGATCTTGACCATTCCGGCCAGGACGGGACCGGGGTCCGTGACCGTCGGACCCGGCCCCCATTCCAGCGGCATGGGCAGAGCCCACCGGCCGTCCTTGTCGAGATCTCGGAGAACGTCGCTGAGGGTGCCCCGGTCCTTGCCGGTGACGACCGGTTTGGCGGAGGCTTCGACGGCCCTGATCGCTTCGTTGACGGCCTCGCGGTGGTTGGGGTTCCGCCCGTACATCGCCGCCCATGCCGTCCTCAAATGTTGAGCAGCCGACGGGACATCCCTCTCGGCTGCCGCGATGGCCAGGTCAGCCGCGGCGACGACGGTCGGGTCGACCCGGTCTTGGAGCTGTGCCCCATCGGAGGACACCCGCCACCGAGACCCGCCACCGCTCAGCACGTACTCCAGCCTCGCCGGCGCGTCCGGCATCCATGCGCTCTCGTGCTCCCATTGGGGAACACCAACTGATGCGTGCATGTTTAGCAGCCAGTCGATGACCTCCAGGGTCCGCAGCTCGTCCGCGTCGGTCGTGCGCCTGACGGCTCGCGCGACCTGCTCCTCCGGAGAGTTGGTGCCTTCTAGCGCCAGGTGAAGCTGAAGACCGAGCTGCTCGACGACGTCGTACCGACTCGGGCTGGGGATCTCGCGGATCAGCCGCTTGATCCAGTTCCAGATGGGACCGGACATCCAGTCGGGCACACCGTCGGCCATCGAGTCCGCCGCCCGCCAGCCCTGACGAACACCCAACGGCTGCCAGCTGTCCGTCACGGTCGGCTCCCGGTCACTGGTAGGGCTCGCCGCGCGGTGGCCCGGTAGACGGTGGACCGGGCCACCCCGAACAGTTCTTCGACCTCGCCGGCGGTGTGCCCGCTAGCCCGGTGGAGCTCCACTAGGTGCGCCTCCTACTCGTCGGTCGAGGACCACGCGTACCCGACTGCGATTCCCCGCCCGCGCTTTCACCTACCCGGGCACTGTCCCAGGTGGGCCACCCTCGGCCGGACAGGTACGCGGGCGGGTCTGCCGGGACACCCCGACCTGCGGTGACGTCGTTGCCGCGGCCCTGCCGGGGTGTCCCCGCGGGGGTTCGCCTGCCGGGACAGTGCCGAGCTCGCTCCCTCGTGGTGCGCCACTGACGGGCGGCACCGCTGAGGCGCACCAGCGGAACCGCCCCCGCCCGGTGCTACCGGTTCCGAACGTGCCCGGCGCCAACCGTCTTGGTGTCGGACCACCCGCGTATGTTCGGCTGATGGTCTTCGTCGCCAACGTCGTCAAGGTTCTGATCGCCTCTCCGGGCGACACAGAAGACGAACGTAACGCCGTCGAAGGGGCCATCAGTGATTGGAACGCCTCGCGCGCTGAGCAGGCGCAGGTCGTCATGTTGCCCTGGCGGTGGGAGCGACACGCCGTACCTCGACTCGGATCAACCGCCCAAGGCGTCATCAATGAGCAGGCTGTCGATCGAGCGGACGTCGTGATCGCCCTGTTTGACTCACGACTGGGTACAGAGACGGCCGAGCATGTTTCCGGGACCGCCGAAGAAATCCTTCGAGCAAGTGGAACAGGCAAGCCCGTGCACGTCTACTTTTCCTCTGAGGATCTACCCCGAGACGTAAACCTCGACCAGGTGGCTGCTCTACGCGAATTCAAAGAGCAACTTGGAACGCAGGGCCTCCTCGGATCGTACGCCAACCCCCGTGATTTGGCTTACCAGGCACGCAATGCCCTCGAGGACGACGTCGCCAGCCTGGCACTCGCCGAGCCAAAGATGCAGGCGAAGCCCGGCAGTCTTCTTGTCGCTCGGCACGTCTACAGCAGAGACCCCTCCGGACAGGACTCAAAAGGGAAACTGAAGTTCCGGACGACGAATGAGCTCCAGGTAACCAACTCAGGAGGGACCACGGCCGAAGCCGTAACCTTCGAGATTGTAGGCGGAACACAAGTACACCTTGCATACGATGGCAAGGAGTTTGATCTCCTACCCACACAGACCCGGAGTTGGACCTGCATCCCTCTGCAAAGTGACGAGTTGACCCTCAAGTTCACTTGGTCGGAGGGCGGCCATTCACACAGCGGACAGCAGACAATTTCGACGCGCGCCCACTAGGGCTCGCGAGTCCACAGCGGCGCCGCAATGAGACGTGTCCGAAGGTTCACGGGTGCCTGATTCTGTCCCGAGCTGTCTCGGTAAGTGCTCAATACCACTCGGAACGCTTCGAGCTCCTCGTCGCTAAGAGGTCGGTCGCGGAACGGGAGTTTGAGCACTTCCGCACTCTATGCGGACCGAGCCCCGGCCGTACGCGTGAGATCGCCGCGCCGCGCCGCCATTGAGGACGGACGTACCCCTGCGACGGCGGACCGGCGGGGTTGGGGCAGGTTCACAACTGAACGGTGCCGGCACTGAGAACGGTAATGCGGTCGGGTGAAGATCCGAGAAACCCGACCGCAGTCGCCTGCCGTCAGTCGCTAGATCTACGGCGTCCCTGCGCGGTCAACCAGCGCCGGTCGTACCCGGTGAGTGCCGTGACCCGGTCGATGCTGTACCCCTGACCGAGAAGGCCGACGGCCTGCTCCGGAGACCACTCTCCCTGGGGCACGACCGCGCTGCGCACCTGGACTTCACCGAACAGCTCGCGCTTCGCCTTGGTCGCCACAGGCACCAACGGTAGGGGACCGTCGCCGTTCGCCCGCTGAGCGGTGGCGCCCTGACCATTGCGCTGGGTGCGGCGGAGCTCGCCGGTAGGGGTGTGGACAAGATCACTAGTTCGTCACCTGCCGGTCGTACGCTCCGCGGCGGACCGGTCGCTGCTCGTGGCCGGGGAGCGCCCCGAGAGCGGAGTCAACATGGGTGTCGCGTTGATCGGAATCGGAGCACTAGCCCTCCTGGCGGCCGTCCCCGCGGGACTGGTTGCTCTTGTCCGCCGCCTCCGGCGTCAGAGGGCGAAGCCGGTAGCTCGGGCCACCGCTGGACTCGCCGCCGGCGGCCTGGTCCTGATGATCATCGGCGCGGTCGTCGCGCCGGCATCCCCGCCGACGACCACAACAGCGGACCCACCCGCGACGCCCACCTTCATCCCGTCGATCGCCGCCACGCCGACCGTGTCAGCCGCGCCGCCGCCTGCTCCGACGACGGCACCGACGGCCGTGACGGCCACTCCCCCACCAATCCCGACGCCGACCTTGAAGCCGGCGCCGACGCGCGACACCGTGGCGGCTACCGCGGGGTCGGGGCCGGCCGCGGCCGCGCTGCTTGCGCTGCCGGTGAAGGGCCGGGCGGCGAAGACCGGGTACAGCCGGGACGCGTTCGGCCCGGCCTGGGCCGACGTGGACTCCAACGGCTGCGACACCCGCGACGACGTGCTACGCCGGGACCTCACCGCCACCACGGTCACCGCTGGCAGCGGTGGCTGCCAGGTCGCCACCGGCACCCTCATCGACCCCTACAGCGGCACCACCATTGCGTTCACCCGCGGCGCTGACACCAGCGGCGACGTGCAGATCGACCACGTCGTCGCCCTATCCAACGCCTGGCAGACCGGCGCGTTCGCCTGGCCCGGCAGCGAGCGGGAGCAGTTCGCCAACGACCCGCTGAACCTGCTCGCCGTCCAAGGCCGACTCAACAGCCAGAAGAGCGACGGGGACGCAGCGACCTGGCTGCCCCCCCGGCCACCGGGGCCCGCTGCGACTACGTCGCCCGCCAGGTCGCCGTGAAGACCAAGTACCGGCTCTGGGACACCCCGCCCGAGCGGGCCGCGACCGCCCGCCTGCTCGTCGGCTGCCCCGGGCAGCTCCTGCCCAACGACGCGACCGGCGCCGTTCCCGCGCCGGACCCCGGCGCAGAGCCAGCACCGGCACCTGAGCCGGCCGACCCGCCAGCGACCACGGACCCCGTCGAGGTGTCCTACCGCAGCTGCGCCGCAGTCCGGGCCGCCGGCAAAGCGCCCCTGTACCGCGGTGACCCCGGCTACAGCAGCAGGCTGGACCGGGACGGCGACGGCATCGCCTGCGACACCGAGACCGGAAGCGGTGGTGGATCAGCCGGTGGCGGTGACGACGGATCCGACGACAGCGGTGGGTCCGACGATGGCGGGTCTGTGTCGTACGCCAACTGCGCAGCTGTCCGCGCCGCGGGAAAGGCTCCGCTGCACAGCCGGGACCCCGGTTACTCCCGGAAGCTGGACCGGGACGGCGACGGCGTCGCCTGCGAGTAGCAGCCGACCACCGTCGTGCGGTGGCGCTCACCTGCTGGGTCCAACAACCTGGCGCCCTCGATGACCAGTCCAGGTTTCGCAGCAGACCGAAGTGTCCGGCCAGCCGCCGGCTGAGCGAGGAGCGACCTGATCGCGCAGCAACCTCTGGGGCGGGTCAGCTCGCCGCCGTGTCAGAAGGGAGAGTTCGTGGACGGACGACTGGTGCTTCCTGGTGGCGGCCGGCGCCGACCAGGTCCAGGCGCCGATCCGGGAGCTCCGTGCGGTGACCGCCGAAGCTTTGTCGGCCTTCGGGTCGCCGCGATCGCCATGACCGGCTGGGCGCTCAGCGGGTGCGGTGAGGTCCACAGCCCCTTCGGCGCGGCACCGACGGCCACCGTCACGGTGGTCCCGACCCCGACAGCGGACCCGGCGGTGACCCTCGCTCCGGTCCGCCCGACGGAGCCGAGTACCGCCCAGCAGATCGATGCCAGCAACCTGGCCCGGGACATGCTCGACCTGACCCCTCCACGCGGGTACCAGTGGAACTCCGAGAACACCTCGACGCTGCGGGTCGACATCGACCGGATGATCGCGCTGTTCGACGGAACAACCCGCGCCGACGAGGTCGCTCGACTCCGGGCACTGTTCGGCGCGGCCCTCGACGAGCGGGCCTCCGCTGACAGCGACACCCGCCGCTGGTGGGTCACCCTTGCAAGTCTCATCACCAACGGCGACCAGGCACGATCCTTCGAAGACCCGTTGCCCGGCTACCTCGACCCGAACGACCACGGCGCGGGAGGAGACCTCGAAACGCCGTCCACCACCACGGAGACAACGGCGGCCGAGGTAACCGCTGAGCCCACCGCGACCGTCGACCGGGACCTCACCGTTCCGCCGTCGGTCCCTCCTACATCGGTGCCCGTGGGTACCGATGACCCGAACGATTTCGAAGAAGATCTGTTCGACGGCGTTTACCAGGTGCCCATCGAGCTGGCGCCCGGCCTGTTCCACTTTGCTCCGGCCGAGGATGGCGGGACCTGTCAGGTGTTCATCTACGACGCCCGTCACAAGGGGCGCGGAGTGCAGCTGACCGCCCCCAGCCGGTACCGGGTAAAGGCCACGGACACCGAGGTCGTCGCGACCGGCTGCATCTTCGACCGCGTCGCCCGCTGACACCCAAGGCCGCCGGCACGTCCTCGGCGTCCCCCGCCGAGTCGAGTAGGACGTCGAGCACAGGGGCCGAGCCGGAGGCCGGGGATCAGTGAGTCGACGTCGCGGGGCACGTCGATGAGCGCGACCGGATTGGCGCAGGCGGTGACCGGCCGCCCACGTCGCGATCACCCGGTTGTGGGCGGCGTCGTTGTCGGTCAGGATCGCCGCGATCACTGAGCGTCGAGCGCGGGAGCAGCAGATGAGCCGGTTGGGACGTAGTTCACGGGTCTTGCTCGGGGCGGTGCTCGCGATCGGAGGTGTCGCCGTTGCCGGTGTGCCGGCCGCGTCCGCGACCTCGGCGCAGCCGGCCGCGGTGCCGTCGGCGCCGGCGCCGACCGGTGGTGTGTTGGCCGCGGGGCAGCAGGTGACGACCAACCAGCAGCTGCGGTCCCGGGACGGCCGGTACTACCTGGTCGTGCAGAGCGACGGCAATGTCGTCCTGTACACCGCGGCCCGCACCCCGGTGTGGAGCAGCGCCACCAACGGCAAGGGCGGGGTCCGCCTGACCCAGCAGACCGACGGCAACCTCGTCCTCTACACCGCCGGCAACCGCGGGGTCTGGGCAACCGGCACATCCGGCAACTCCGGCGGGCGGACGGTGGTGCAGGACGACGGCAACGTCGTGGTCTACCGGGCCAGCGGCGCCGGGATCTGGGCCAGCAAGCAGCACCCCGCGACCCCACCGCCGCCCCCGCCGGCCCCGGCGCCGTCGGACACCCTGCGCAGCGGGCAGCGGCTCACCACCAACCAGCAGCTGCGCTCCACCAGCGGCGCGTACCGGCTCGCCGTGCAGTCCGACGGCAACGTCGTGATCTACCCGCGCACCGGCCGCGGCATCTGGGCCACGGGCACCGCGAGCCGGGGCGGGCGCACCCTGACCATGCAGACCCACGGCAACCTCGTCCTCACCACCGCCGCCGCCCGGCCGGTGTGGGGGTCGGGCAGCCACAGTTCCGGTGCCCGGGCCGTGTTGCAGAACGACGGCAACTTCGTCATCTACCGGACCAACAACACCGCCGTCTGGACCAGCAAGGGCGGCCTGGTCAAGGCCCCGCCGAGCAAGCCCGCCAACCCCGGCGACGCCAAGAACTGCACCACCGCCGACTTCCCCACCTGGCGCCAGGCCCAGGATTGGTTCAACTACTACTACCCGTACTACGGCGACGTCGCCCGACTGGACCAGGACAACGACCGCATCGCCTGCGAGGCCCTGCCCGGCCACCCGTGACCGGCTCGACGCGAAGCTCACTCCGGAGCGGCCGCGTCGAGCAACGTCAGGGAGACAACCCCCACCGGGAGCTCAAGCCGGCCCGCGATCAGACCAACGAGACGGGCCCGATCCTGTGCGGGGGCCGCGGTGATCAGTGGCGCGACCTCGCGGACCGCGTCGACGAGCGCGACCGGGTTCCCGGTGTGGGCTGCCCAGCGCTGCAGCCGGGTGGTGATGGCTGCGTCGACGAGCGACACCTTGTCCTTCAGGGCCCGGCGTAGGCCGCGGAACCCGGTGGCGACGAGGACGTCGGCCGGGTCGGTGCCGGTCGGGAGTTGGACTACGTGGGCGTCGAGGCCGGCGAGCAGGTTGGCGGCCCGGAGGGTGGCGTCCTGGCCGGCGGGGTCGTTGTCGTAGGCGAGCAGCAGTGGACCACCGGTGGCGGCAAGCACTTGTTGCAGCTGGTGGGCGTGGTGCGTGGTGAGGCGGGTGCCGCCGGCGGCCAGGCCGATGTGCCCGGCGAGGTTGACGGCGATCGCGTCGACCGCGCCCTCGACCAGGACCGGCCTGCCCCGCCCGGCGGCAATCAGGTCAGCCTGCTGCGCGGCGCCGAACAGGTGCTCGCCCTTGCGGTACAGAGCGGTGGTCGCGGTGTTCACCCACTTCGGCACGGCGGTGTCGGCGTCGGACAGCCGGCGGGCGGTGAACCCGACCACTCCCCCACCACCGACCCCGCCCCCGGGCCCGGTGTCGATGAGCGGGACGACGAGCCGGTGCCGCAGCGCGTCGATGACCCCGCCGTACCGGCCGGAGACGGCGACGCCGGCGTCGAGCAGCTCCCGGTCGCTGAACCTGCACCCCCGCAGGTGCTCGACCAGCGCGACCGAGCCGCGGCCGGTGGGGGCGTACCCAAGCTGCCAGCGCCGTCCGACCGGGGTGTCCGCCGCGAGGTCGATCAGTCCCCGGTCGGCCAGGGTCGCCACCACCAGCGGTGGGCGGTCGCTGAGCAGCCGTTTCCGGTACCAGCGGGCGGCCTCGGCCAGGGCGGCCCGCAGCCGCCCGAGGTCCGGGGGCGCCAGGTTCGGCGCTCCCGGGTCGGTCATGCCCCTCATGGTCGGCTGCCGCCGGGCCGGCGTCACGCGCTCGCCTCCTCGAGCTCGCCGGCCGCCTGGCTGTCGGTGTCTGTGTCGGTGCTGTCGTCGAGGTGGAGTGCGTCGATGATCCGGGCGGCGGTGGTGACGACCCGGGTCGCTGTCGCGCGGACGACGCCGGGGTCTCCGTTGGTCCAGCCGGTGACGTAGTCGACGGTCACGTGCCCGCCCAGCCCGGCGGTGGTGGTGACCAGGTGGGCGATCCCGTCGGCCTCGGCTTCCCGCACCCCCCGACTGACGTCCTGCCGGGTCTCGTGGTCAGCGGCGATGTGCCCGAGCTCGTGCGCCAGGACGTGACAGGCCATCGCCGGGCTCAGGTCCGGGGCGACGTCCACCGTGCGCTGGGCGTACCGGGTGACCCCCAGCGCCGGCGACGGGTCCTCCCCGCCCACGGTGAACCCGCGGGCTTCCACCTGCTCGACCAGGCCGTCCCACAATCCGACCGGCGCCTCACCCTCCGCTAGCCGCATCGCCGGCGGCGCGGGTAGCGGGTCCCCGTCGGTCTGTGCGACGTCGAACACCGTTACTGCCGTGAACCCCACCAGCACCCGCCCCGGCCGACCCGGGTCCTGCTGACCGTCCGGAGCGGTGCTCTGTCCCGTGTTCGCGGTCTCGTCCGGACCGGTGCTCTCGCTAGCGCTGTCCCCGCTAGTGCTGGTGCCTCGCCGGCGGACGGGGGCGAGGATCGTCAGGCCGCGCTCACCCTTGCGGACCTGCCGGCCCAGGGACTGCCACACCCGGTACCCCGCGACCCGGGTCGCCCCAGGCCGCTGGAGCAGGATCAGCAGCTGGTTGGTCGGGCTGTACTCCCGGAACCTCGCTGCAGCACCCAGCCACGCCCGCCACCCCGCATCGGTGGCGGCCGCGGCGACCGCCTGGGCCAACTGCTCGTGCGCCTGCGCCAGGCGCGCGGCCCGCTGCTCCGGTGACCGCCCCCGCCCCGTGACCACCTTCTCGGTGTTCTTGTTCTTGCTCGCCGTGCCGGTCCTGCTGGTCGGTGTTGACCCTGACCCCGTGACGGTCTGAACGCTCACAGCGGATCCCGCTCCTGCCGGGCCCGGGGGTGGTCGCCTCTGCGTGGCTGACCATCCTTCGCCCCCTCCCGGCAAGGAGAGACGCCCGCGGCCGGGAAAGGCCCGGAGGGCAACCCCC
>CAXTFU010000003.1:0-2658 GCA_964243385.1 uncultured bacterium
GTACGAGGACGAGGTCGACGCGGCGCTCGCCGGCCACCCGCGCATCGGCGAGCGCACCGCCGCCGCGTCCTTCTCCCGGGGCGAGCAGGCCGGCCTGTCCGGCACGGCGCAGGACGTCCGGGAGGCGCTGGCGGCGGGCAACCGGGACTACGAGGAGCGCTTCGGTCACGTCTACCTGGTGTGCGCGAGCGGCCGCAGCGGCGACGAGCTGCTCGCCGTGCTGCGGCAGCGGCTCGGCAACGACCCGGCCACCGAGCGCCGGGTGCTGCGCGAGGAGCTGCGCCGGATCAACCGCATCCGCCTGTCGTCGCTCGTCACGGGCAGCGCATGAGCGCCGTCACGACGCACGTGCTCGACGCCGCGTCCGGCCGTCCGGCCGCGGGCGTGCCGGTGCGGCTCGAGGGGGCGGGCGTGCTCGTCGAGGCGCGCACCGACGACGACGGCCGGGTGCGCGAGCTGGGGCCAGACCGCCTGGCCCCGGGGGACTACCGGCTCGTGTTCGACACCGGCACGTGGTTCCGGGCGTCCGGCACGCCGGCGTTCTACCCGGAGGTCGTCGTGGTGTTCACCGTGACGGCGGCGGACGCGCACTGCCACGTGCCGCTGCTGCTGAGCCCGTTCGCGTTCTCCACCTACCGAGGGAGCTAGGCAGATGGCGATCGTGCTGGGCGACGACGCCTACGGCAAGGCGGAGAACCGGGTCGTCCGCCTCTACCGCGACACCCCGCGCCACGAGATCCGCGACCTCACCGTGTCGACCCGCCTGCGCGGCGACTTCGCGGCCGCGCACCTGCACGGCGACCAGTCGTCCGTGCTGCCGACCGACACGCAGAAGAACACCGCCTACGCGTACGCCCGCTCGCACGGTGACGGCGCCGTCGAGGACTACGCGCTGGCCCTGGCCCGGCACTTCGTCGACGACGTGGCACCCGTGCGGGGTGCCCGCGTCGAGGTGCAGGAGCACGTCTGGGACCGGATCGAGGTCGACGGCCGGCCGCACGACCACGCCTTCGTGCGACGGGGGCAGGAGGTCCGCACGACCGTGGTCACCGTCGAGCAGGGGCCGGACGGTCCCGCGACGGTGGTCCAGGCGGGGCTCACCGACCTCGTGCTGCTCAAGAGCACGGGGTCGGAGTTCACGGGGTTCCTGCGCGACGAGTACACGACGCTGCAGGAGACCACCGACCGCATCATGGCGACGTCGCTGACGGCGACCTGGCGCTACGGGAGCGACTGCCTGGACGGCGGGTTCGACTGGGACGCCGTCCGCGCCGCGGCGCGGACGGCGATGACGTCGACGTTCGCGCAGCTGCACAGCAAGGCGCTGCAGCAGACGCTGTTCGAGATGGGCCGGGCCGTGCTCGAGGCCGAGCCGCGCATCGCCGAGGTGTCGTTCACCGCGCCGAACAAGCACCACTTCCTGTACGACCTGGCTCCCTTCGGCATCGAGAACCGCGGCGAGGTCTTCTCCGCCGCCGACCGGCCGTACGGGCTCATCGAGGCGACGGTGGTGCGCGGGTGACGGCCGACCTCGTCCTGCGGGCCCGGCGGGCGGTCGTCGACGGCGCCGAGACGGCCTGCGCGGTCGTCGTCCAGGACGGGCGCATCGTCGCGCTCGCCGGGGTCGACGACGCCGTGGACGCCCGCCGCGAGGTCGTGCTCGCCGACGACGAGGTGCTGCTGCCCGGCCTGGTCGACACGCACGTGCACGTCAACGAGCCGGGGCGCACCGCGTGGGAGGGCTTCGCCTCGGCGACGCGGGCCGCGGCCGCCGGGGGCGTCACCACGCTCGTCGACATGCCGCTCAACAGCCTTCCGCCGACGACGACGGTCGACGCGCTGCGCACCAAGCAGGCCGCCGCTCAGGGCGAGGTGCACGTCGACGTCGGCTTCTGGGGCGGCGCGGTGCCGGGCGGCACGGACGACCTCGGGCCGCTGCACGAGGCGGGCGTCTTCGGCTTCAAGTGCTTCCTGGCCGACTCCGGCGTCGAGGAGTTCCCGCACCTGTCACCGGACGAGCTGCGCACCGCGCTGACGCGCACGGCGAGCCTCGATGCGCTCCTGGTGGTGCACGCCGAGGACGCCGCCGAGCTCGAGAGCGCCCCCGCCGCAAGCGGGCCCGCGTACTCGTCGTTCCTCGCCTCGCGGCCGCCGGTGGTCGAGCAGGTCGCCCTCGACCGCCTCGTCGACGTCCTGCGCGACGTCGGCGGTCGCGCGCACGTGCTGCACCTGGCGAGCGGTCGGGCGCTCCCGAGCCTGCGCGCCGCGCGCGCCGAGGGACTGCGCCTGACCGTCGAGACCTGCCCGCACTACCTGGTGTTCGCCGCCGCGGAGGTCCCGGACGGGGCGACCGACTACAAGTGCTGTCCGCCAGTCCGCGACGACGCCGAGCGGGACCTGCTGTGGGACGGACTGCGCGACGGCGACGTCGACCTCGTCGTCACCGACCACTCGCCGTGCACGCCGGAGCTCAAGCGGCTCGACACCGGCGACTTCGGCCAGGCGTGGGGCGGGATCGCCTCGCTGCAGCTCGGGCTCGCCGCCGTGTGGACCGCCGCGCGGCCGCGCGGCTTCGGCCTGCCCGACCTCGTGCGCTGGATGGCGACGGGCGCGACCGCGCGGGTGGCTAAGGAGGCCGGCCCCGCGGGCGCTGGGGGG
>CAXTFU010000003.1:2668-18604 GCA_964243385.1 uncultured bacterium
CCCGCCGACCTCGTCGGCCTGACCGCCAAGGGCCGGCTCGCAGTGGGCGCCGATGCCGACCTCTGCGTCCTCGCACCCGACGCGTCGTTCGTCGTCGACCCGGCGGCGCTGCACCACCGCAACCCGGTGACGCCCTACGCCGGTCGGCGCCTGTCCGGCGTCGTCCGCTCCACCTGGCTGCGCGGTGCGGAGGTCGACCTCGCCGGCCCGCCAGCCGGCCGGCTCCTGACGAGGACGGTGCGATGACCTCCGACGACCTGACCCCCGCCGACCTGACCCCCGCCCACCTGCCCCCCGCCCACCTGCCCCCCGCCCACCTGCCCCGGCGCTACGCCACGGCCCCCGGCGGCCTGCCGGACCAGCGGTCGCTGACGACCGACCGCGCCCGCTTCACCGAGGCCTGGGCGCTGCTGACGCGCGGGACCATGCGCGACATCGTCACGAGCGCGCTGCCCTTCTGGGAGCGGACCCGGCTGTGGGTCATCGCCCGGCCGATGTCGGGCTTCGCGGAGACGTTCTCGCAGTACGTCGTCGAGGTGGCCGAGGGCGGCGGCAGCGACCGCCCCGACCAGGACCCGTCGGCCGAGGCGGTGCTGTTCGTCGTCGCGGGACAGCTGCACCTCACCGTGGAGGGCACGCCGTCCGTGCTGGGGCCGGGCGGCTACGCCTACCTGCCGCCGGGCGCGGCCTGGACGCTGCGCAACCGGGATCCGGCCGCAGCGCAGCTCCACTGGATCCGCAAGGCCTACGAGCGCGTCGAGGGCGTCGAGGTCCCGCCCGCGTTCGTCACGCACGAGCAGGACGTCGCGCCGGTGGCGATGCCGGGCACCGACGGCAGCTGGACCACCACGCGGTTCGTCGACCCGGCCGACGTCCGCCACGACATGCACGTCAATCTCGTCACCTTCCTGCCGGGCGGGGCCATCCCGTTCCCGGAGACGCACGTCATGGAGCACGGGCTGTACGTGCTCGAGGGCAAGGCGGTGTACCTGCTCAACCGCGACTGGGTCGAGGTGGAGGAGGGCGACTTCATGTGGCTGCGCGCCTTCTGCCCCCAGGCCTGCTACGCCGGCGGCCCGGGGCGCTTCCGGTACCTGCTCTACAAGGACGTCAACCGGCACGCGCGGCTCGGCGGCCCGCTGCGGTGACCCGACCGAACGGCGTCGTCCGGCGTAGCCTCGAAGACCCCGACCGAGCAGGAGCCGCCGTGCCGCCCCCGGCCGTCACCGTGAACGGGCGCACCCTCGCGCTCGGCGAGGCCGACGTGCACGCGTCGGCGCTCGACTGGCTGCGCGACCGCGGCCTCACCGGGAGCAAGGAGGGCTGCGCCGAGGGCGAGTGCGGCGCCTGCGCGATCCTCGTCGCCCGGCCCGGGACGACCACCGCCACGCAGTGGACGGCGCTGAACGCGTGCCTCGTCCCCGCCGCAGCGCTCGACGCGCAGGAGGTGGTGACCGTCGAGGGCCTCGGCGCACCCGACGCGCTGCACCCCGTGCAGCGCGAGCTGGCCGTGCGCGGCGGCTCGCAGTGCGGCTTCTGCACGCCGGGCTTCGTGTGCAGCATGGCGGCCGAGTACTACCGCGCCGACCGCGCGCCCGTCCCGTCCGACGACGCCACGCCGGAGCACGGCGAGAACGGGTTCGACCTGCACGCGCTCGGCGGCAACCTGTGCCGCTGCACCGGCTACCGGCCGATCCGCGACGCCGCCTTCGCCCTCGGCGCGCCCGAGCCGGCCGACCCGCTCGCAGCCCGCTGCGCCGCGCCGCCGCCGCCGGTCCGCGCCACCCGGCTGCAGGGCCCGGCGGGCGCGTTCGTCCGCCCCGCGACGCTGGACGAGGCGCTGGTGCTGCTGGCCGAGCGCCCCGATGCCACCGTCGTGGCGGGGTCGACCGACTGGGGCGTCGCGGTGAACCTGCTCGGCGTCCGCGCGCCGCTCACCGTCGCGATCGACCGGCTGCCCGAGCTGCGCGAGCTGCAGCTCGACGACGACGCCCTGCTGCTCGGGGCGGCGCTGAGCCTCACCGAGCTCGAGACGGGCCTGGCCGGCCGCGTCCCGCTGCTGGCCGAGCTGCTGCCGCAGTTCGCCTCCCGCCTCATCCGCAACGGCGCGACGCTCGGCGGCAACCTCGGCACCGGCTCGCCCATCGGCGACCTGGCGCCGGCGCTGCTGGCGCTGGAGGCGAGCGTCCTGCTCGTCTCGAGCGGCGGGGAGCGCGAGGTCGCGCTGAGCGAGTACTTCGTGGGCTACCGGTCGAGCGTCCGGCGTGCCGACGAGCTGGTCCGGGCGGTGCGGGTGCCGCTGCCGCTCGCGACCACGACCGCGTTCGCCAAGGTCGCCAAGCGCCGCTACGACGACATCTCCAGCGTGGCGGTCGCCCTCGCCCTCGACGTCGACGGCGGGACCGTGCGGCGGGCGCGCATCGGGCTCGGCGGGGTGGCCGCGGTGCCCCTGCGCGCGACGGCGACCGAGGACGCCCTGACCGGGCGGCCGTGGAGCGCCGACACGGTCGAGCAGGCGGCGGTCGTGCTGTCGGGCGAGGGGTCGCCGATCGACGACCACCGGGCGAGCGCCGCGTACCGGTCGGCCATGCTCGGCTCGGCGCTGCGCCGGCTGCACGCGCGCACCCTCGCGCAGGACGTCGCCTCGTGACCGCCCTGTCGGCCCGGCCGGAGGGCGCGGTCGTCGGCACCCGGCAGCCGCACGAGAGCGCGGCGCTGCACGTCACCGGGCAGGCCCTGTTCACCGACGACCTCGTCGCCCGCACCAAGGACGTGCTGCACGCCTGGCCGGTGCAGGCGCCGCACGCGCACGCCCGGGTGCTCGACCTGCGCCCCGGGCCGGCGCTGGAGGTGCCGGGCGTCGTGCGGGTGCTCACCGCGGCCGACGTGCCGGGCGTCAACGACGCCGGGGTCAAGCACGACGAGCCGCTGTTCCCCGACGAGGTCATGTTCCACGGGCACGCCGTGTCCTGGGTGCTCGGCGAGACGCTCGACGCGGCGCGCACCGGCGCGCAGGCCGTCGAGGTCGACTACGAGCCGCTGCCCTCGATCGTCACGGTGCAGGAGGCCGTCGCGGCCGGCAGCTTCCAGGGCGGGCAGCCCCGGCTCGCGCGCGGCGACGTCGAGGACGCTCTCGCCGGCGCTGCGCACGTGTTCAGCGGCGCCCTCGAGATCGCCGGCCAGGAGCACTTCTACCTCGAGACGCACTGCTCGCTCGCGCTCGTCGACGAGGCGGGGCAGGTGTTCGTGCAGAGCAGCACGCAGCACCCGTCGGAGACGCAGGAGATCGTCGCGCACGTGCTCGGGCGCACCAGCTCCGAGGTCACCGTGCAGTGCCTGCGGATGGGCGGTGGGTTCGGCGGCAAGGAGATGCAGCCGCACGGCTTCGCGGCGGTCGCGGCGCTGGGCGCGGTGCTGACCGGACGGCCGGTGCGCCTGCGCCTCAACCGCACCCACGACATGACGATGACCGGCAAGCGGCACGGGTTCTCGGTCCGCTGGCGGGCCGGGTTCGACGACGCCGGCCGCCTGCAGGCGCTCGACGCGACGCTGACGTCCGACGGCGGCTGGAGCCTCGACCTGTCCGAGCCGGTGCTCGCGCGGGCGCTGTGCCACGTCGACAACGCCTACTTCATCCCGCACGTGCGCCTGCACGGACGCATCGCACGCACGCACAAGACCTCGCAGACGGCGTTCCGCGGCTTCGGCGGTCCGCAGGGGATGATGGTCGTCGAGGACGTGCTCGGGCGGTGCGCACCGCTGCTGGGGCTCGACCCCGCCGAGCTGCGCCGGCGCAACTTCTACGTGCAGGGGCAGACGACCCCGTACGGCCAGGTCGTGCGCCATCCCGAGCGGCTCGCCCGCGCCTGGCAGCAGCTGCTCGACGTTGGCGAGATCGCCGACCGCACAGCGCAGGTCGAGCGCTTCAACGCCGCGCACGCGCACGTCAAGCGCGGCCTCGCGCTCACGCCGGTGAAGTTCGGCATCTCGTTCAACTTCACCGCGTTCAACCAGGCCGGCGCGCTCGTCCACGTCTACAAGGACGGCTCGGTGCTGGTGAACCACGGCGGCACCGAGATGGGCCAGGGCCTGCACACCAAGATGCTGCAGGTCGCGGCCACCGCCCTCGGCGTCCCCTGGTCGACCGTGCGCCTCGCACCGACGCGCACCGACAAGGTGCCGAACACCTCGGCGACGGCGGCCAGCTCGGGCGCCGACCTCAACGGCGGCGCGGTCAAGCACGCGTGCGACCAGCTGCGCGCGCGGCTCGCCGAGGTCGCCGCCGTCCGCCTCGACGTCCGCCCCGAGGACGTGCGCTTCGTCGACGGGACGGTGCGCGGCAGCGACCCGGACGGCGAGCAGCTGCCGTGGCCGGAGGTCGTGCGCCTGGCCTACTTCGCGCGAGTCCCCCTTTCAGCAGCCGGCTTCTACCGCACCGAGGGGCTGCACTGGGACTCCACCCGCATGCAGGGCGAGCCGTTCAAGTACTTCGCCTACGGCGTCGCCGCCGCCGAGGTCGAGGTCGACGGCTTCGACGGCTCGTCGCGCACCCTTCGCGTCGACGTCGTCCACGACGTCGGCGACAGCCTGTCGCCGCTCATCGACCTCGGGCAGGTCGAGGGCGGGTTCGTGCAGGGCGCCGGCTGGCTCACGCTGGAGGACCTGCGCTGGGACGAGAGCGACGGACCGGCGCGCGGCCGGCTCGCGACGCAGGCGGCGAGCACCTACAAGCTGCCCAGCCTGTCGGAGATGCCGGAGGACTTCCGGGTCACGCTGCTGCAGGACGCTTCCGAGGACGGCGTCGTGTACGGCTCCAAGGGCGTCGGCGAGCCGCCGCTCATGCTCGCGTTCTCGGTGCGGGAGGCGCTGCGCCAGGCCGCCGCCGCCTTCGGACCGGCCGGCACCAGCGTCGACCTCGCGTCGCCGGCGACGCCCGAGGCGGTGTGGTGGGCGCTGCAGCGGGCCCGGTCGAGCGACGGCGACCGCGACGGCGGGCTCGTCCGCGGCGGCTCGGGCGTCGAGCCGCCGCAGCCCGACCCGGGCGCCGCGCCGCTGCGCCCGCGCTCGGAGCGCGAGCAGCACGCGCTCACCGAGGCCTGAGACCGTCGTGGACTGGCTGCGCGCCGTGCGGGACCTGCGCACCCGCCGCGAGGCGGCCGTGCTCGTCACCGTCGTCGCGGTGCGCGGCCACGCGCCCCGGGAGGCCGGCGCCAAGATGGTGGTGAGTGCCGGCGGCTCGTGGGGGACGGTCGGCGGCGGCAACCTCGAGGCCGGGGCGACCACCCGCGCCCGCGCGCTGCTCGCGGCAGCGGCCGCCGAGCCCGTGACCTGGACCGCTGCCCTGTCCGACCGGGCGCCGTACGAGCACGGCGTGCAGTGCTGCGGCGGCGAGGTGACCGTGCTGCTCGAGCCGCTGCCGGTCGTGCCCGCCGTCGCCGTCTTCGGCGTCGGGCACGTCGGTCTCGAGCTGGCCCGCGTGCTGGCGCGGCGCGACCTCGAGCTGCACCTGGTCGACTCGCGCCCCGAGCAGCTGACCGGCGAGCGGCTGTCGGTGCTCGCCGACGCGCGCGCCGCGCTGCACGTGCACGCGGTGCCGGTGCTCCCCGAGCTGGTGCTCGCCGAGCTGCCGGCCGGGACGCACGTGCTCGTCATGACGCACGACCACGCGGAGGACGCGGCGATCTGCGACGCCGCGCTGCGCACCCCGGCACTCGGGCCGATCGGGCTCATCGGCTCGGCCGGCAAGTGGGGCCGCTTCCGGGCCAAGCTCGCCGCCGAGGGCCACGACGAGGCGGCCCTGCGCCGCATCGAGACGCCCATCGGGCTGCCGGACGTCGCCGGCAAGGACCCCGCGACGATCGCGGTGAGCGTCGCCGCGTCCCTGTACGCCTCGTGGGAGCGGCAGGCGGCCGCCGCTCCCGGGCCTGCGTCGCGCGGGGCCCGGGCTTGACGCTGTTCCGCGGGACGGTCGTCGACACGCCGGACGACCCGTTCACGGGCGGTCAGCTGCGCGTCGAGCTCGACGCCGGCCTGCTCGTGCGCGACGGCACCGTCGTCGACCGCGGCGCCTTCGCCGACGTGCAGGCCCGCGCGGGAGGCGACGAGGTGGTCGACCTGCGCGGGGGCCTCGTCCTGCCGGGCTTCGTCGACACGCACGTGCACTACCCGCAGGTGCGGGCGGTCGGCGGGCTCGGCATGCCGCTGCTCGAGTGGCTCGAGCGCTGCGCACTGCCGGAGGAGGAGCGGCTGTGCGACATCGCCTACGCCCGCGAGATCGCCGCCGAGTTCGTCGGCGGCCTGGTCGAGGCCGGGACGACGACCGCGCTCGTGTTCGGCGCGCACTTCGCACCCGCCGTCGACGCGCTGTTCGCGCAGGCGGCCGAGACAGGGCTGCGCATCACGAGCGGGCTCGTCGTCAGCGACCGGCTGCTGCCCGAGTCGCTGCGCACGACGCCGGAGCGCGCGCACGCCGAGGGGCTCGCCCTCGCCCGGCGGTGGCACGACACCGGACGCAGCCGGTACGCGGTCACGCCGCGGTTCTCGCTGTCGTCGACCGACGAGCTGCTCGCGTCCTGCGCGGCGCTGCTGCAGGAGGTCGAGGGCGCCTGGTGCACCACCCACCTCAACGAGAACCTGCTCGAGATCGCCGGCGTGGGCGACCTGTTCGACGCCGAGCACTACGTCGCCACCTACGACCGGCACGGGCTCGTGACACCGCGCACCGTCCTGGCCCACAACGTGCACGCCACCGACGCCGAGCTGCAGGTGCTCGCCGCACGCGGCGCGAGCGTGGCGCACTGCCCGACGAGCAACTCCGCGCTCGGCAGCGGCCACTTCCCGCTGGCCCGCCACCTGCGGCACGGCGTGCGGGTGGCGCTCGGCTCCGACGTGGGCGCGGGCTCGGGGTTCTGCATGTTCAAGGAGGGCCTGCACGCCTACTACGTGCAGCAGCTGCTGGGGCAGGAGGGCGCCCGGCTCGAGGCGGTCCACCTGCTGCACCTGGCGACGTCGGCCGGTGCCGACGTCCTGGGCCTGGCCGACCAGGTCGGCGACCTCGGCGTCGGCAAGCGCTTCGACGCCGTCTGGCTGCGCCCGCGGGCCGGGACGGTGCTGGACGTGGCGCTGCGGAACGCCCGGGACGCGTCCGACGCGCTCGCCAAGGCCTTCACCCTGGCGACCCCGGCCGACCTCACGACCTGGATCGACGGGGTCCCGGTGCCGCCGCCCGGTCCGGGAGGACCCCGGTAGTAGGCGACAGGCGACGGGAGGACTACGGTCCGGACCCGTGACGCCCACCGTGCTCGGGATCGTGTTGGCCGGCGGCGAGGGCAAGCGCCTGATGCCCCTCACGGCGGACCGCGCCAAGCCGGCCGTGCCGTTCGGCGGCATGTACCGGATGGTCGACTTCGTGCTGTCGAACCTCGTGAACGGCGGCTACCGCAAGCTCGTCGTCCTGACGCAGTACAAGAGCCACTCGCTCGACCGGCACATCACCAAGACCTGGCGCCTGTCGACGCTGCTCGACAACTACGTCACGCCGGTCCCCGCGCAGCAGCGGCTCGGACCGCACTGGTTCGCCGGGAGCGCGGACGCGATCTACCAGAGCCTGAACCTCGTCGACGACGAGCGGCCGGACCACGTCGTGGTCTTCGGCGCCGACCACATCTACCGGATGGACCCGGCGCAGATGGTCGCGCAGCACGTCGCGTCCGGTGCCGCCGTCACGGTCGCCGGGATCCGCCAGCCCCTCGCGATGGCCGACCAGTTCGGCGTCATCGAGGTCGCCGACGACGGCCGGCGCATCTCGGCGTTCCGGGAGAAGCCCACCGACGCCCAGGGCCTGCCCGACGCGCCGGGCGAGATCTTCGCCTCGATGGGCAACTACGTCTTCTCGACCGAGGCGCTCGTCGACGCGGTCCGCCGCGACGCCGAGGTCGAGGGGAGCCGGCACGACATGGGCGGCGACATCATCCCGATGCTGGTGCGCGAGCAGTCGGCGCAGGTCTACGACTTCCGCGACAACGACGTCCCGGGCACGCCCGAGCTCGAGCGCGGCTACTGGCGCGACGTCGGCACGCTCGACAGCTACTACGACGCGCACATGGACCTGCTCTCGGGCGAGCCGGCCTTCAGCCTGTACAACCCGCGCTGGCCCGTCTACAGCGCGCAGGACGCCCTGCCGCCGGCGCGCACCGTGCACGGCTCGGCCGGTCGGGCCGGCATGGCACTCGAGTGCCTGCTCTCCCCGGGCTCGGTCGTGTCCGGCAGCTCGGTGAGCCGCTCGATCCTGGCGCCCGGCGCGCACGTGCACTCCTGGGCCCAGGTCGACGCCTCGGTGCTCATGCAGGGCGTGCAGGTCGGCCGGCACGCCGTCGTGCGCAACGCGATCCTCGACAAGAACGTCGTCGTGCCCGAACGGGCGACCATCGGCGTCGACCTCGACCGCGACCGCGAGCTCTACACCGTGTCCGACGGCGGCGTGGTGGTGGTCGGCAAGGGGCAGACCGTCCGCGCCTGACCGGCCGCCGTGGCGCGGCCCCGGCGCACCCGCACGACGCCCGCGCACGACGGCCCCACACGACCTCCGGAGGACGGCATGGCACAGCACGACCGAGCGGGCACGACGGCGCTGCCCGAGGACCTCGTCGACGTGGCGCGCCTCGTCACCGCCTACTACACCGAGCACCCCGACCCGCAGGACCCGGGCCAGCGGGTGTCGTTCGGCACCTCGGGGCACCGCGGGTCGTCGCTGCGCACCGCCTTCAACGACGACCACATCGCCGCCACGAGCCAGGCCATCGCCGACCACCGCCGCGCAGCCGGCGTCGACGGCCCGCTGTTCCTCGCCAAGGACACCCACGCCCTGTCCGAGCCCGCGTGGGCGACGGCGCTCGAGGTGCTCGCCGCGAACGGCGTGACGGTCCTGGTCGACAGCCGGGAGCGCTACACGCCGACTCCGGCGCTGTCGCACGCCGTGCTGACCTACAACCGCGGGCGCACCACCGGCCTGGCCGACGGCGTCGTCATCACGCCCTCGCACAACCCGCCCGCCGACGGCGGCTTCAAGTACAACCCGCCGGACGGCGGCCCCGCGGGCAGCGACATCACCGGCGCCGTGCAGGACGCCGCGAACGCCCACCTGCGCGACGGGCTGGGGGGCGTGCAGCGGATCCCGCTGGCGCGGGCCCGCGCCGCCGACACGACCTCGACCTACGACTACCTGGGCGGCTACGTCGACGACCTGCCGTCGGTGCTCGACCTCGACGCCGTGCGCGAGGCGGGCGTGCGCATCGGCGCCGACCCGCTGGGCGGCGCGAGCGTCGACTACTGGGGCGAGATCGCCGACCGGCACCGCCTCGACCTGACCGTCGTGAACCCGCAGGTCGACCCGACCTGGCGCTTCATGACGCTCGACTGGGACGGCAAGATCCGGATGGACTGCTCGTCGCAGTTCGCGATGGCCTCGCTCATCGCGGCCAAGGACGCCTTCTGGGTCTCGACCGGCAACGACGCGGACGCCGACCGGCACGGGATCGTCACGCCGGACGCCGGCCTGCTCGCCCCGAACGCCTTCCTGGCCGTCGCGATCGAGCACCTGCTGGCGACCCGCACGGCGTGGCCGGCCGGCGCCGCCATCGGCAAGACGCTGGTGAGCTCGTCGATGATCGACCGCGTGGTCGCGGGGCTCGGCCGGTCGCTGCTCGAGGTGCCCGTCGGCTTCAAGTGGTTCGTCCCCGGGCTGCTCGACGGTTCGGTCGCCTTCGGCGGCGAGGAGTCCGCCGGGGCATCGTTCCTGCGCAAGGACGGCACCGTCTGGACGACCGACAAGGACGGCATCCTGCTCTGCCTGCTCGCCGCGGAGATCACCGCCGTGCACGGCAGCTCGCCGAGCGAGCGCTACGCCGCGCTCACCGACCGGTACGGCACGCCGGCGTACGCGCGCGTCGACGCGCCGGCCACCCGTGAGCAGAAGGCCGTCCTCGCCGCCCTGTCGCCGGCGCAGGTCACCGCGACCGAGCTGGCCGGCGAGCCGATCACCGCCACGCTCACCGAGGCGCCCGGCAACGGCGCCGCGCTGGGCGGGCTCAAGGTCACCACCCGGAACGGCTGGTTCGCCGCCCGCCCGTCCGGCACCGAGGACGTCTACAAGATCTACGCGGAGAGCTTCTCCGGGCCCGAGCACCTCGGCCGCATCCAGCAGGAGGCGCGCTCGATCGTCGGTGCCGCCCTCGGCTAGCGCTCTCCTGCTCCGGGGTGCGCGGCGCCGCCCGCTAGCGTCGAGCCGGTGACGACGAGTGCGCCCGCAGCGGTGGTCGAGCGGGCGCGGATCGCCGTGGCCCTGGTCTTCGCCCTCAACGGGCTGGTCTTCGCCTCCTGGGTGTCCCGCCTGCCGGCCGTCCGGGAGGCGCTCGGCCTGAGCACCGGGCAGCTCGGGCTGCTGCTGCTCTGCATCTCGGTCGGCTCGATCCTGGGGCTGCCGGCCAGCGGGCCGCTCATCGCGCGCACCGGCCCGTCCCGGACGGTGCTGGGCGGCGCGGCCTGCGTGGCCGTGGGGCTGCTGCTGGTCAGCCTCGGCGTCGGCACGTCGTCGGTGCCGCTGACCGGCGCCGGCCTCGTCCTCACCGGGCTCGGGGTCGCCAGCTGGGACGTCGCGATGAACGTCGAGGGCGCCGACGTCGAGCGGCGGCTCGACCGCACGCTCATGCCGCGCTTCCACGCCGGCTTCAGCGTCGGCACCGTCGCCGGGGCGCTCGTCGGCGCCGGGGCGGCCGCCGTCGACCTCGCGGTGCAGGTGCAGCTGGCGGCCACCGGCGTGCTGGCGCTCGGCGCGATCGCCGTCTGCCTGCGGGCGTTCCTGCCGGTCGCCGAGGCGCACGTCGACGCGCCGGCCGCCCTGCGGGTGTCCTCGGCCTGGCGCGAGCCGCGGACGCTGCTCGTCGGCGTGCTGGTCCTCTGCTTCGCCTTCGTCGAGGGCACGGCCAACGACTGGCTCGCCATCGCGCTCGTGGACGGGCACGGCACCTCGCAGGCGGTCGGCGCGCTGGGCTTCGCGTGCTTCGTGGTCGCGATGACCGCGTCCCGGACCGTCGGCGGGAGCCTGCTGTCGCGCTACGGGCGCACGCCGGTGCTGCGGGTCACGGCGCTGGTGTCGGCGGCCGGCCTGCTGCTGGTGGTCCTGTCGTCGGCCCTGCCGCTCGTGCTGGTCGGGGCGCTGCTCTGGGGCGCCGGCGCTGCCCTCGGCTTCCCGGTCGGGATGAGCGCCGCCGCCGACGACGAGGCCGGCGCGGCGGTGCGCGTGTCGGTCGTCAGCTCGATCGGCTACACGGCGTTCCTGGCCGGCCCGCCGCTCGTCGGCCTGCTCGCCGAGCCCGAGCGCCTCGGTGTGCTGCAGGCGCTGCTCGTCGTGTTCGTCGCGCTGCTGGTCGGGGCGGTCGTCGCCCGCAGCGCGGCGCCGCTGCACCGACCGGACGCCGTCGTCGCGGCCGACCGCTGACGGGCACGGACTAGGCGGCCGCCCCGGCGAACTGGGCGTCGTGCAGCGCGGCGTAGGCGCCCCGCCGCGCGAGCAGCTCGTCGTGCGTCCCCTGCTCGACGATGCGGCCGTCCTGCATGACCAGGATGAGGTCGGCGCCACGGACGGTCGACAGGCGGTGCGCGATGACGAAGCTGGTGCGGTCGCTGCGCAGCACCGCCATCGCCTGCTGCACGAGCACCTCGGTGCGGGTGTCGACCGAGCTGGTGGCCTCGTCCAGGATGAGCAGCGCCGGGTCGGACAGGAACGCGCGCGCGATCGTGATGAGCTGCCGCTCACCGGCACTCACGCCGCTGCCCTCCTCGTCGACGACCGTGTCGTATCCGTCGGGCAGGGTGCGCACGAAGCGGTCGACGAACGTCGCCTGCGCGGCCGCGACGACCTCGTCGTCGGTCGCGCCCTCCCGGCCGTAGGCGATGTTGTCGCGGATCGTGCCGCCGAACAGCCAGGTGTCCTGCAGCACCATCCCGATCTGGCTGCGCAGGTCGCTGCGCCGCAGCTGCGCGACGTCGACGCCGTCGAGCGTGATGCTGCCCGCGTCGACGTCGTAGAAGCGCATGACGAGGTTGACCAGCGTCGTCTTGCCCGCGCCGGTCGGGCCGACGATCGCGACCGTCTGGCCGGGACGCGCGACGAGCGACAGCCCCTCGATGAGCGGGACGTCCTCGTCGTAGCGGAACGAGACGTCGGAGAAGACGACCTCGCCGCGGTGCGGGACGTCGGCGAGCGGCTCGCCCTGCTCGGCCGGCTCCTCGGGCGCGTCGAGCAGCTCGAAGACGCGCTCGGCGGACGCGACGCCGGACTGCAGCAGGTTCACCATCGAGGCGACCTGCGTCAGCGGCTGGGTGAACTGGCGGGAGTACTGGATGAACGCCTGCACCTCGCCGAGGCTCAGCGTCCCGTTCGCGACGCGCAGCCCGCCGAGCACCGCGATGGCCACGTAGTTCAGGTTCCCGATGAAGTTCACCGCCGGCATGATGAGCCCGGACACGAACTGCGCGCCGAAGCTCGCCTCGTGCAGTCGGTCGTTCTCGAGCCGGAAGACCTCCTCGACCTCGGTCCGGCGGCCGAACACCTTCACGAGCTCGTGGCCGGTGAAGGCCTCCTCGATGTGCGCGTTGAGCCGCCCGGTGCGCCGCCACTGCTCGATGAACAGGCCCTGCGACCGCTTCATGACGACGCTGCTCACGACCAGCGTCAGCGGCACTGACACCAGCGCGACGAGCGCGAGCAGCGGCGAGATGCTGAACATCAGGACGACGACGCCGACGACGGTCAGCAGCGAGGTGAGCAGCTGGCTGAGCGTCTGCTGCAGGGTCTGGCTGATGTTGTCGACGTCGTTCGTCACGCGGCTGAGCAGCTCGCCGCGCGGCTGCTCGTCGAAGTAGCCGAGCGGCAGGCGGTGGAACTTGTCCTCGACGTCCGAGCGCAGCCGGAGGACCGTGCCCTGCACGACGTCGTTGAGGACGTAGCCCTGCAGCCAGGCGAGCAGCGACGACGCGACGTAGACGCACAGCACGAGCAGCAGCACGTCGGCGACCGCGTCGAAGTCGACGCCCTGGCCGGGCACGAGGTCCATGCGCGACAGCAGGTCGGCCAGCTGCCCGTCGCGCTGCGCCCGCGCTGCCTCGACCGCCTGCTCCTTGCTCTGGCCGGCGGGCAGCTGCCGGCCGAACAGGCCGGCGAACACGAGATCGGTGGCTCGGCCGAGGATCCGGGGGCCGAGCACCGACAACCCGACGCTGAGGACGGCGAGCAGCACGACGAGCAGCACGCGCCCACGGTCCGGCCGGAGCCGTCGGACGAGCCGTCGGGCGGACGGGCCGAAGCTCAGCGAGCGCTGGCCCACCTGCCCGCCGCCGAACGGGCCGCGGCCGGGTCCCGGTCCGCCCTCGATGCGCTCGGTCGCCTGCATCGGCCCGGCGCGGCGCGTGCCCGGGGCGGTCATGCGGCGGCCGAGGTGGTGAGCTGGGAGGCGACGATCTCCTGGTAGGTCGTGCAGCCGGCGAGCAGCTCGTCGTGGGTGCCGCGGCCGACGATGGCGCCGTCGTCGAGCACCAGGATCTGGTCGGCGTCGACGATCGACGAGACGCGCTGCGCGACGACGACCACCGTCGCGTCGCGCGTGATCGGGCGCAGCGCCGAGCGCAGCCGCGCGTCGGTCGCGAGGTCCAGCGCGGAGAAGGCATCGTCGAACAGGTAGATCTCGGGACGGCGCACGAGCGCCCGGGCGATGGCGAGCCGCTGCCGCTGCCCGCCGGAGACGTTCGTGCCGCCCTGCGCGATGGGCGCCTCGAGCCCGCCGGGCATCGCCTCGACGAAGTCGCGCGCCTGCGCCACCTCGAGCGCGGCCCACAGCTCGTCGTCGGTCGCGTCGGGCTTGCCGTAGCGCAGGTTGCTGGCGACGGTGCCGGTGAACAGGTACGCGCGCTGCGGGACCAGGCCGATGGTGTCCCACAGCAGTTCGGGGCGCAGCCGCCGCACGTCGACGCCGTCGACCAGCACCTCGCCGCCGGTCGCGTCGAACAGGCGCGGGACGAGGTTGAGCAGCGTGCTCTTGCCCGCACCGGTCGCGCCGATGACGGCCGTCGTCTGCCCGGGACGGGCGCGGAAGCTGATGTCGCGCAGCACCGGCTCGACGGCGCCCGGATAGCTGAAGCTCACGCCGCGCAGGTCGAGCTCGCCGTGCACGGCGCCGTCGACCACCTCGTCGACGGGTGGCACCACGGACGAGTCGGTGTCGAGCACCTCGGCGATGCGGTCGGCGCACACGGTGGCCCGCGGCATCATGACGAGCATGAAGGTGGCCATCATGACCGCCATGAGGATCTGGACGAGGTAGGCCAGGAACGCGGTGAGGGCGCCGACCTGCATCTGGCCCTCGTCGACGCGGTGCCCGCCGAACCACAGCACGGCGACGCTCGTGACGTTGAGGACGAGCATGACGGCCGGGAACATCGTCGCCATCCAGCGGCCCACCGTGACCGCGACGGAGGTGAGCTCGGCGTTCGCCTCGCCGAACCGGCGGCGCTCCTGCGGCTCCCGGACGAAGGCGCGTACGACGCGCACGCCGGTGATCTGCTCGCGCAGGATGCGGTTCACGGCGTCGATGCGCACCTGCATGCGCCGGAAGCCGGGCACCATGCGCCAGACGATCGCGCCGACGGTGAGGCACAGCGCCGGGATGAGCACGAGCAGCAGCCAGGACAGGCCGAGGTCCTCGCGCATCGCCATGACGACGCCGCCGACCATCATGATCGGCGCGGCGACGAGCATCGTGCAGGACGTCAGCACGAGCATCTGCACCTGCTGCACGTCGTTGGTGCCGCGGGTGATGAGCGACGGTGCGCCGAAGGCGTTCACCTCGCGGCTCGAGAACGAGCCGATGTGGCCGAACACCGACGCGCGCAGGTCGCGGCCGACGCCCATGGCGGTCCTCGCGCCGAACCAGACGGCGGCCACCGAGCAGCCGATCTGCAGCACCGAGACCGCGAGCATGGTGCCGCCGGTCCGGACGATGAAGCCGGTGTCACCCCGGGCGACGCCGTCGTCGATGATGTCGGCGTTCAGGCTGGGCAGGGACAGCGCCGCCACCGTGCCGACGAGCTGCAGCAGCACGACGGCGGTCAGCGGCCTGCGGTAGGGCTGCAGGTACTGCCTCAGCAGTCGGACGAGCACGGGGCCTCCGGGCGGTCGGGTGTCGGGACGGTCCTGCCGGTCGAGCTGCGGGGCGTGTCCGAGGTGGCGGTGCGGGGCGTGTCCGGGGTGGCGGTGCGGGCGCAGACGCCGTGCACGAGGGCCGCGGCGATCGCGCTGCCGGACAGCTGCTGGGACGGGTCCGCCCAGGGCTGGCGCGAGCCGAACAGCAGCGCGCGCAGCAGCAGGGCCGCGCGCTCGGGCTCGACGCTGAGCTGGCCGCGGTGGCGGGCGAACAGCTCGGTCAGGCCCTGCAGCAGGGCGCGGTGCGACTCGACGACGAAGGCCGGCGGGCCCGTGCGCCCGGCGGAGCCCGCCTCCCCAGGGCCGAGGCTGGTGCGGACCGCCATGAGGACCGCCATGGCCCTCCCGAGCTCCTGCAGCTGCTGCTCGACGACGGTCTCGACCATGGCGTGCAGCGGCAGGCGGGGGTCGATCTCGGCCAGCGCGCGGCGTGCGCGCTCGGGGTCCAGGACGGCGTGCGCCGCGGCGTGCAGCAGCGCCGCCTTGTCCTCGAACACCCGGAACAGGGTCCCCTCGGCGACCCCGGCCGCCTCGGCCATCTGCCGCGTGGTGACGCCGGCCCCGTGCTCGACGAGCAGCGGCACCACTGCGTCGAGGATCGCCGTGCGCCGCGCGTCGGGGGGCAGCGCGGCGGCGCGGCGGCTGCGGCCGGCTGGCGGTGCGGACGGCGGTCCGTGCAGGGC
>CAXTFU010000003.1:18614-33416 GCA_964243385.1 uncultured bacterium
CGGGAGGGCACGCCGTGACACTATCTGAGTGAGCGCTCACTCACCACCGGGACGTCCTGCCCGGGGCGGTCGACGGCACGCGCGGAGGGGAGCACACTCGCAGCGCCGGCGCTCCCCGTCCCGCCGCCGGCGACCGATGACGTCCAGCACCGTCCTGCACCACCTGCCGCTCGGAGGAGCCGTGGCCCACGACGAGACTCGGGGCGGCGCGACCGGGGACGACGGGACCGGGAGCGACGGGACCGGGGGCGACGGGACCGGGGGCGACGGGACCGGGAGCGACGGGACCGGGGGTGACAGGACCGGGATCGACCGCGGACGGGACCTGCCGCAGCGGGTGCTCCGGATGCCGACCGGGGAGGTCGTCCACGTCCTGTCGTCGGGCGCCGACACCGCGGGTGCGGAGTTCTCCTTCGAGGCGGTGCTCCCGCCGCGGCTGTCCGGACCGCCGCCGCACCGGCACCGGCTCGAGACCGAGGCGTTCACGGTGCTCGAGGGGCGGCTGCGCGTCCGGGTCGGTGCCGAGCGGCGTGACCTCGAGGCGGGCGAGACGGTCGTCGTCCCGCCCGGCACCGTGCACGCCTTCTCGAACGTGACCGACCGGCCGGTGCGGGTCGCCGTGCGGGAGACGCCGGCCGGATCGCTGGAGGACCAGTTCGCCGTCCTCGTCACGGCGGGGCGCGTGCCACCGCTGCGGCTGCTGGCCCGCGTCAACGTCGCGCACGAGCTGTCGCTGAGCCTGCACGGCATGCCGGACGTCGTGCAGCGGCCGCTGTGGCGCCTGCTCGCTCGGCTGCCCGCACCGCGCCGGTCGGACGGTATGCCCGGCATGGGACCGGCGACGCGGGGCTAGCCCGCGGGCCGCGGAGCGCACCCCGGTCCACTGGCGGCTGTCCCGACCGACGCCTGTCCCGACCGTCGGCTGTCCCGACCGACGCCTGTCGCGCCGACGACCTGCACCAGCGCACACGTCGTGATCGCCGCTCGGCGGCGCGACCGCACGGGACCGTCGTCGGCGGCCCGTCCGCGATCACGATGTGTGCAGGACGGTGGCGCGGCGCCGGACCCCGCGCCGAAGCGTCGGGAGCGCTGCGCGGCTGGCCCGCGCGCGGCTCGAAGGCCTTGCGTTCCGGTGCACCGGCCGTCGTGCGCGGTAGCCGCACGGACGTCCGGACCCGCCCGCCGTCCCGACCGCCCGCCATCCCGACCCGCCGGTCGACGCCGTCCCGACGGTGACGACGTCCGCGCCGATGACCTGCACCAGCGCACACGTCGTGATCGCCGCTCGGCGGCGCGACCGCACGGGACCGTCGTCGGCGGCCTGTCCGCGATCACGATGTGTGCAGGACGGTGGCGCGGCGCCGGACCCCGCGCCGGAGCGGCGGGAGCGCTGCGCGGCTGGCCAGCGCGCGCGTTCCGGTGCACCGGCCGTCGTGCGCGGCAGCCGCACGGACGTCCAGACCGCCGGCCGTCCAGACCCGACCGCCGTCCCGACCCCCGACCGCCCGCCCCGACCCCCGACGGCGGCCGTCCCGACCCGCCGGCCGACGGCCGTCCCGACCGGTGACGGCCACCGCGCCGATGACCTGCACCAGGGCACACGTCGTGATCGCCGCTCGGCGGCGCGACCGCACGGGACCGTCGTCGGCGTCCGGTTCGCGATCGCGACGTGTGCGGGGCGGTCGGCGACGGCGGAACACCGCGCCGGAGACGCGGCGGCAGAGGGCTAGCCTGCGCGCCGTGGAGGCGACGGGCGCGGGACCGCTGCGCGGCGTGCGGGTGGTCGAGCTCGCCGGGCTCGGTCCGGGCCCGTTCTGCGCCATGCTGCTCGCGGACGCCGGCGCCGAGGTGCTGCGCGTCGACCGGCCCCCGGCCGGGCGGCCGGACGGCCGGACGGCCGTGCTCAACCGGGGCCGCCGCTCGGTCGTGCTCGACCTCAAGGCGCCGGACGGCCTGGACGCGCTGCTGCAGCTCGTGGACGCCGCCGACGTCCTGCTGGAGGGCTTCCGGCCCGGGGTGACCGAGCGGCTCGGCGTCGGGCCGGACGTGTGCCTGGCCCGCAACCCGCGCCTGGTCTACGGCCGGATGACCGGCTGGGGCCAGGACGGTCCCGCCGCCCGCACCGCCGGCCACGACATCGGCTACATCGCCCGGACCGGCGCGCTGCACGTCCTCGGCCGGGCGGGTGGTCCGCCGCAGCCGCCGTCGAACCTGCTCGGCGACTTCGGCGGCGGCGGCATGTCGCTCGCCTTCGGGGTGTGTGCGGCGCTCGTCGAGCGCAGCCGCTCCGGTGCGGGTCAGGTCGTCGACGCCGCCGTCGTCGACGGCACGGCGTCGCTGCTCGCGATGCACTGGAGCTTCGCGGCGGCGGGCGCGCTGCAGGACGAGCGCGGCGTCAACCTGCTCGACGGCGGGGTGCCCTGGTACGACGTCTACCGGACGCGCGACGGCGGCTGGATGGCCGTCGGCGCGCTCGAGCCGCAGTTCTACGCGCAGCTCGTGGGGGGCCTCGGCCTGGACGACCTGCCCGACCGCGACGACCCGGCGCAGCACGACGCGCTGCGCGCGGCGTTCACGGCCCGCTTCGCCGAGCGCACGCGGGACGAGTGGACGGCGGTGTTCCGCGGCACCGACGCCTGCGTCGAGCCGGTGCTGTCGATGGCCGAGGCGGTGCAGGACGAGCACCTGCGGGCCCGCGGCACGTACGTGGTGCGCGACGGCCACCCGCAACCTGCGCCGGCGCCGCGGTTCTCGCGCACGCCGAGCCGCCTCGACGCCCTGCCGCCGCACCCCGGCGAGCACACCCGTGCCGCGCTCGAGCAGTGGGGCGTGCGCGACGTCGACGCGCTGCTCGCCTCGGGTGCGGCGCGCCAGGCCTGACGCGCCGCACAGTCGTCAGGCCCTACGCGCCCGGCTCGACGACGACCGACGTCGACAGCACGCGGTCCGCGCCCACGACGCGGTCCGGCCCGACGAGGCGGACGTCGGCGCGCAGCCGCAGGTCCTCGCTCGACGCGGCCAGGTGCAGCACGAGGTCGCCGGCCTCGACGACGCGGCGCAGGTCGCGACCGGTGAAGGACGTCCGGTCGGCGTGCAGCCCGAAGCGGACCCGCCGCGACTGCCCCGGCTCGAGGTCGACCCGGGCGAAGCCGACGAGCGACCGCACCGGGCGCACGACGCTGGACACCGGGTCGTGCAGGTACAGCTGCACGACCTCGGTGCCGGCCCGCGGGCCGTCGTTGCGCACGGTGCAGGAGATCTCGAGCTCGCCGTCGGTCGGCACCTCGAGCGGCCCGTCGCCGGGGGCCGCGCCGTCGAGCTGCAGCCCGTCCCACGAGAAGCTCGTGTACGACAGGCCGAACCCGAAGGGGAAGCACGGCGTCGGGTCGGCGGAGCTGACGTCGTTGTGCCCGCCGAGCAGCGGGCGCAGGTACGTCGCGGGCGAGCCGCCCGGCGTGCGCGGGACCTGCACGGGCAGCCGGCCGGACGGGTTCACCCGGCCCGACAGCACGCCGGCGACGGCGGCGGCGCCCTCCTCACCCGGGAAGAACGCCTGGACGACGCCGGCGAGCCGGTCGGCGACCGCGCCGAGGGCGTACGGGCGTCCGCTCAGCAGCACCAGCACCACGGGCGTGCCGGTGTCGAGCAGCGCGTCGAGCAGCTCGGCCTGCGCGCCGGGCAGCCGCAGGTCGGCGACGTCGCAGCCCTCGCCGGAGGTCCCGCGCCCGAACAGGCCGGCCAGGTCGCCGAGCACGGCGACGCACAGCTCGGCGCCGCGCGCCGCCTCGACGGCGGCCGCGATGCCGCTGCGGTCCGGCTCCGAGACGGGGCAGCCCTGCACGTGCGTGACGTCGCTGTCGGGGAACTCGTCGCGGACCGCCTGCAGCAGCGTCGGCAGCTCGAGGCCGAGCGGCATGTCGGGGTGCAGCATCCCGACGTGGTTTGGGAAGGCGTAGCAGCCCATGAGCGACAGCACGTCGTCGGCGCACGGCCCGACGACGGCGAGCCGCGGGGTGCCCGTCAGCGGGAGGACGTCGCCGGCGTCGAGCAGCACCACCGAGCGCTCGGCGAGGGTGCGCGCCAGCTCGCGCATGTGCGGCGGGTCGAAGTCGAGCGGCTCGCCGGCTCGCACGCACGCCGGCTCGGGGTCCCACCCGGCGTCGAGCAGGCCCAGCTCGCCCTTCTGGAGCAGGACGCGCTCGACGGCGCGGTCGACCAGCTCGACCGGCACCTGGCCGGAGAGCACCTGCTCGCGCAGCGGCTCGCCGTAGCAGCGCACCGTCGGCAGCTCGACGTCGACGCCGGCGCGCAGGGCCAGCGCCGCCGCCTCGCCCGGCGAGCCGGCGACGCCCTGCGTCGCCTCGAGGAACGAGACGCCGAAGTAGTCGGCGACCACGACGCCCGGGAAGCCGAGCTCGCCGCGCAGCAGGTCGGTGAGCAGCGCGCGGTCGCTGGCCGGCGGGACGCCGTCGACGGCGGCGTAGGAGTGCATGACCGACCGGGCGCCGCCCTCGCGCAGCGCCATCTCGAACGGCGGCAGCAGGACGTCGCGCAGCTCGCGCGGCCCGACGCTGACCGGCGCGTGGTTGCGGCCGCTGCGCGAGGCGGAGTAGCCGACGAAGTGCTTGAGCGTCGCGACGATGCCGGCGTCCTCGAGGCCGCGCGTGTAGGCGCTGCCCAGGACCGACACGAGGTACGGGTCCTCGCCGATCGTCTCCTCCGTGCGGCCCCAGCGGTGGTCGGAGGTCACGTCGAGCACGGGCGAGAGCCCCTGGTGCACGCCGACCGAGCGCATGAGCTCGCCGATCCCGTGCGCCATGCGGTGCACCGTCTCGGCGTCGAACGACGCGCCCCAGGCCAGCGGCGTGGGGAACACCGTGGCCTGCCAGGCGGTGAAGCCGGTGAGGCACTCCTCGTGGGCGACGGCCGGGATGCCGAGGCGCGAGCCGTCGACGAGGTCGCGCTGGGTCTGGGCGAGCACCCGCGCGCCGGTCAGCGGCTCGACCGGGCTGGTGCCGAAGACCCGGGTCAGCTGGCCGAGGCCGGCCTTGGTGAGCTCGCCCCACGGCGGCAGCTCCTCGGCGAGCTCGTGCTGGAACGGCGCGACCTCCTCGCCCTTCTCGGTGACGCCGACCCACACGCCCACGAGCTGCGCGAGCTTCTCCTCGAGGGTCATGGCGTCCATGAGCAGGCGCACCCGCTCCCCGAGCGGGCGGCTGGGGTCGGCCCACTCCCGGCCGAGGTCCTCGCGGTCAGACGGGCTTGAGATCACGTGCGGGGCTCCTGAGGTGTGGTGAGGTGCGGCGGTCAGCGCCGCGGCGCGCTGGTGGAGGCGCGCAGGACGAGGGAGGTGGCCAGCTCGACGCGCTGCGTGTCGAGCGGCGAGCCGTCGATGAGCTGGCGGAGCATGCGGCCGGCCATGCGGCCCATGTCGGCGAGCGGCTGGCGGACGGTGGTGAGCGGCGGCGACGACCAGCGGGCCATCGGCAGGTCGTCGAAGCCGACGACGCTGAGGTCGCCCGGGACGGACAGCCCGCCGAGGCGGGCGGCCTCCATGACGCCGAACGCCTGCTCGTCGCTGCCGGCGAACACGGCCGTCGGCGGGTCGGGCAGGGCGAGCAGCTCGCGCGCGCGCTCGTAGCCGCCCTCGTGCCGGAAGTCCCCGTGCCGCACGAGCTCCGGGTCGACGGCGAGGCCGGCCCGCTCGAGCGCGGCGCGGTACCCGTCGATGCGCGCGCGGCTGCAGAGGTAGTCCTGCGGGCCGCCGATGACCGCGACGCGGCGGTGGCCCAGGTCGACCAGGTGCTCGGTCGCCGCGAGCCCGCCGGCCCAGTTCGTGGCGCCGACGCTCGGGACGTCCAGCCCGGGCATGTCGACCGGGTCGATGACGACGACCGGCAGGCGGGAGCGCCCGAGCACCCGCTGGTCGGCAGGGGTGAGCCGCGAGGTGACGACGATGGCGCCGCGGCGTCCGCCGGCGACCAGCGCCTGCACCCAGTCCTTGCCCGGACGGCGGGACAGCGGGGAGACGACGACCTCGAGCCCGCTCTCGGTGACCCCCCGCAGGATCTCGACCGCCCAGGGGCTGTCGAGCGCGGTGAAGACGACGTCGACGAGCAGGTCCTCGACGGGCCGGCGGACGACCGGGACGTAGTTGTGCTCCTCCAGCAGCCGCTGCACCCTCGCCCGGGTGGCAGGAGCCACGTCGAGCTTGCCGTTCACGACCTTCGACACGGTCGGCAGGGAGACGCCCGCGGCCGCCGCGATGCTCGCCAGCGTGGGTCGGGCCAGCTGTGGCTGCACGTCGTCCTCCTGTTCGCCGGCGCCGCACGGCGTGCGGCAGCGCACACTATCGAAACTTCCGGACATCAGGTAGCGCCGGGTCGGACGGCCTTCCCGCGCGGTCGCGGCTGGAGACGCGCGTGCGACGATGCGCGCAGCGGCCGACACGGACCGCGGAGCGCAGCCGTGACCCCCGGTCGCCTGCGCCGAGTGGTCGAAACTCTCGGCGTCCGTCCGGTCGGGAGTCTCGGCGCCGTGCGCAGCCCGTCCCCCGTCCGTCCCGTTCGATCTTCGCGCTGTACGTTCTCCGGCGCCGTCCCCGGCCCGCAGCCCGTCGAGCGCCCGCTCGGCGCCCGCGGAGCCCGAGAGCAGAGGAGTCCGTCATGACGCTCGTGGCAGGGGTCGACTCGTCGACCCAGGCGTGCAAGGTGGTGGTCCGCGACGCGGACACCGGAGAGCTCGTGCGGGAGGGCCGGGCCGTCCACCCGGCCGGGACCGAGGTCGACCCCCAGGCCTGGTGGGACGCGCTGCAGGACGCGCTCGCGCAGGCGGGAGGGCTCGCCGACGTCGCCGCGCTGTCGGTCGGCGGCCAGCAGCACGGCATGGTCTGCCTGGACGAGACCGGCGAGGTCGTCCGCCCGGCGCTGCTGTGGAACGACACCCGGTCGGCCGGCGCCGCCACCGACCTCATCGCCGAGCTCGGCGACGGCGACGAGCAGGCCGGCCGGCAGGCGTGGGCGGACGCGGTCGGGCTCGTCCCGGTCGCCTCGTTCACGATCACCAAGCTGCGCTGGCTCGCCCGGCACGAGCCCGAGAACGCGGCGCGGGTCGCGGCGGTGTGCCTGCCGCACGACTGGCTCACCTGGAAGCTGGCGGGCACCGGCTCGCTCGACGACCTGGTGACCGACCGCGGCGACGCGAGCGGCACCGGCTACTGGTCGCCCTCGACCGGGGCATACCGGATGGACCTGCTGGAGCGCGCCTTCGGCCGCACGCTCGTCGTGCCGCGCGTGCTCGGGCCGTCCGAGCGGGCCGGCCAGGTGGCCGGCGGCACGACGGTGCTCGGCCCCGGCACGGGCGACAACGCGGCTGCGGCGCTGGGCGTCGGCGCCGAGGTCGGTGACGTCGTGCTGTCGCTCGGCACGTCCGGCGTCGTCTCCACCGTCTCGAGCACGCCCGCTGGCGACCCGAGCGGCATCGTGGCCGGCTTCGCCGACGCGACCGGCAGCTTCCTGCCGCTCGTCGTCACGCTCAACGCCGCGCGGGTGCTCGACGCCACGGCGCGCCTGCTCGGCGTCGACCACGACGCGCTGTCCTCGCTCGCGCTGTCCGCGCCCGCCGGCTCCGGCGGGCTGGTCGTCGTGCCGTACCTCGAGGGGGAGCGCACGCCGGACAAGCCGTGGTCGACCGGCGCCGTCCACGGTCTGACGCTCGCGACGTCCGACCCGGCGCACCTCGCGCGCGCCGCGGTCGAGGGCCTGCTCTGCGGGCTGGCCGACGGGCTGGACGCCATCGCCGCGAGCGGTGCGGAGATCCGGCGCGTGCTGCTCGTGGGCGGCGCGGCGCGGTCCGAGGCCGTCCGGCAGCTCGCGCCGGCGGTGCTCGGCGTGCCGGTGCTCGTGCCGCCGCCCGGCGAGTTCGTCGCCGACGGCGCCGCCCGGCAGGCCGCCTGGGTCCTCGGCGGCGGCGAGGCGCCGCCGACCTGGCCGGCCAGCGAGACGCGCAGCTACGAGGCGGACGCGACCCCGCACGTCCGCACGCGGTACGCCGAGGTGCAGGACATGACCGCCCGGCAGCTCGCCCCGTCCGCGTAGCGGGTCCTCCGGTCTGCACCGCCGCGCCCTCCTCCCGCTCTCGGGGGGAGGGCGCGGCGCTGCGCGGCCTCAGCCCGGCAGCACGACGTCCACGGCGGTCGTCTCGGCGTCCGGCAGGCCGAACGACGCGGTGGCACCGCCGGCGGTGAGCCGGTAGTCGCCGCGCCAGCCCTGGACGCGCACCCGTCCGTCGCCGTCGGTGCGCAGGGTGGTCGGCTGCAGCCACCACTCGTCCTTCACGAGGCCGTGCAGGGCGTCGTAGGACGGCTTCGGCGTCCCGTCGGACCGCACGAGGCCGACCGGCGCACCGAGCCAGGCGCCCTCGTCGGTGAACCCCCAGTAGTTCACCGCCTCGACGGACGGGTGGGAGAGCAGCGTCCGGTAGTGCCGGACGACCTCGTCGGCCTGGCGGGCCTCACCCTCGGGGGTCGAGGGCCAGGACGCGACCTGGTGGTCGTTGAGGTCCTCGACCTCGGGCGGCATGAGCTCGCCGGACAGCAGCGTGGTCTCCGTGAGGTGCAGCGGCAGCCCGTAGCGCGCGAAGCGGTCCAGCACGCGCAGCGTCCGCTCCTCGCCCCAGTAGCCCTGGTGCATGTGCGTCTGCAGGCCGAGAGCGTCGACGCGGACGCCTGCCTCGAGGACGCCCTCGATGAGGCACTCGTAGGCCGTCGACAGGTCGAAGTCGTTGAGGACGAGGGTGACGCCGGGGTCGGCCGCCCGCGCCTCGTCGAACGCCAGCCGGACCAGGGGGATGCGCCCCCGGTGGCGGCACAGGCGCGTGACGGCGTTCTCCTGCGGCTCGTTGTCGAAGACGGGCATGATCACGACCTCGTTGATCGCGTCCCAGGTGGTGACCAGGCCCGAGCCCGCCGTCACCTCACGACGGATGCGGGCCCGCAGGAGCGCGGCCACCTCGTCGTCCGGCAGGTCGTCGAGCCAGCGCGGGGCCAGCGTGTGCCAGACCAGCGGGTGCCCCTTCACGGACACCCCGCGCTCGCGGAACCAGCGGGCCGTCGCCAGCAGGCGGTCGGTGTCCGGCTGCCCGCGGGCCGGTTCGAAACCGGCCCAGTAGTAGGGGATCGTCGCGGTGTTGAACAGCTCCAGCCAGGGCTCGACGAGCGCCGCAGCGCTGGCGGGGGCCGCACCGCCGAACGCCGGGGCGTCGCGCGCCCCGTCGTCCTCGCCGTTGGCCAACGCGACGAAGTCGAAGCCGATGTTGCCGAACGCGAACGCGTGCCGGGTCTGCTCGACGACCACCTCGGCGTCCGCGCGCGCGGACCCGTCCGGGCGTCGCACGGTCACGGTGGCGTCGCTCCGGCGGTGCCGGAACGACGCGTCGGCTGCGGGGTCCGCGGTGAAGGGAGTGGTCGGGGCCGGCACGTGCGCCTCCAGGGGGCTGGTCTTCTGGGGTGTTGCAGCGGGCTTGCAGGCGCGGGGCGAGGGGGACGTCCGCGTGCCGTGCCTCGCAGGGTGCTCGTCCGGCCCGGTCTCCCGCCCGAGGGCGTCGAAATCGTTATCGACATCGTTTGACGTCTCGCGGACCGGATGCGACCGTCTCCGTCAGTGGTCCACGTCACAGCGAGCGTGGACGCGACTCCCAGAGGGGCTCCGATGCCGAGAAGTACTCGAGGTGCGGCGATCGCCGCTGCCTGCGCCGGTGTGATGCTGGTGGCGACGGCGTGTGGTGGCGGCGGCGACGAGGCCGCATCGTCCGGTGGCGGCGACGACAAGACGATCACCTGGTGGCACAACTCCAACAACGAGCCCGGCAAGGGCTACTACGAGCAGGTGGCTCAGGACTTCGAGGCCGCGAACGCGGGCGTCGACGTCGAGGTCATGGCCATGGCGCACGAGGACATGGTCGACAAGCTCGCCGCGGCGTTCCAGAGCGGTGACCTGCCGGACGTCTACATGGAGCGCGGTGGCGGTGAGCTCGCCAACCACGTCGACGCGGGCCTCACGCGCGACATCTCGAAGGACGCCTCCGCCGAGATCGAGAAGATCGGCGGCTCGATCGCCGGCTGGCAGGTCGAGGGCAAGACCTACGCGCTGCCGTTCTCGGTCGGCGTCGTCGGCGTCTGGTACAACGAGGACCTGTTCGCGAAGGCGGGCGTCACCGAGCCCCCGACCACGATGGACGAGTGGTACGGCGTCATCGACAAGCTCAAGGCCGCCGGCGTCACCCCGCTCTCGGTCGGCGCGGGCGACAAGTGGCCGGCCGCGCACTACTGGAACTACGCGGCCCTGCGCGCCTGCGAGCAGGACGTCCTCGAGGACGCCGTCAGCAGCCGCGACTTCTCCGACCCGTGCTTCGTCACCGCGGGCGAGCAGGTCGAGCAGCTGCTCGGCAAGAAGCCGTTCAACCCGGGCTTCCTGACCACCGCGGCGCAGGAGGGTGCGACCTCCGCCTCCGGACTGCTGGCCACCGGCAAGGTCGCCATGGAGATGCAGGGCCACTGGGAGCCCGGCGTCATGCAGGGCCTCACCGACGACGGCAAGGGCCTGGGCGACAAGACCGGCTGGTTCCCCTTCCCGGCGGTCGAGGGCGGCGCCGGCGACCCGACCGCGCAGCTCGGCGGCGGTGACGCCTGGGCCGTCTCGGAGGGCGCTCCGGACACCGCGGTCGACCTGGTGAAGTACCTGCTCTCCGACGAGGTGCAGCAGGGCTTCGCGAGCAACGACATGGGCCTGCTGACCAACCCGGCTGCCTCGGACTCCGTGTCCGACCCGGCCCTCGGCGAGCTGCTCGCGGTGCGCGACGCGGCGCCGTTCGTGCAGCTCTACTTCGACACGGCGTTCGGCGAGTCCGTCGGCGGCGCGCTGAACGACACGGTCGCCCTCATGTTCGCCGGCCAGGCCTCGCCCGAGGACGTGGTGAAGGCCACCCAGCAGGCGGCAGACGAGGAGGCGTGAGCCGACCGTGACGCTCGCCCCACCGGCGGCGGCCCCCCAGGACTCGATCGCCCGGCGCGCCTCTGCGCGCCGGGCGACCGGCCCCGCCGCCCGCACGGACTGGAAGCAGCGGCTGGAGATCGCGATCTTCGTCGCCCCGGCGCTGGCGCTCATGGGCCTGTTCGTCGCATGGCCCGTGGTCTCGGCCGCCCGCATGTCGCTCTACCGCTGGCGCGGCTTCGGCCCCATGGACGACTACGTCGGCCTGCGCAACTTCACCCGCGTGCTGACCGACCCCGTCTTCGTCGACGCGGTCGTGCACAACCTCATCATCGTGGTGGCGTCGATCGCGGTGCAGCTGCCGCTCGGCCTCGCCATCGCGCTGCTCGTGAACCGCAGGATCAAGGGGCGCGGGCTGCTGCGCACCATCATCTTCGTCCCGTACGTCGTGGCCGAGGTGATCGCAGGCGTCATCTGGTTCCAGCTGCTGCAGCCGGGGTCCGGCGTCGTCGACGGCATCCTCGGCGGGCTCGGCGTCCCGACGCCCGAGCAGGGCTTCCTCGGCACGCCGTCGCTGACCCTCGCGACCGTGTTCGTCGTCCTCGTCTGGAAGTACCTCGGCCTGGCCATCCTGCTGTTCCTGGCCGGGCTCCAGTCGGTCCCGGACGAGCTCTACGAGGCGGCGCAGCTCGACGGCGCGAGCTGGTGGCAGACCCAGCGCCGCATCGCCATCCCGATGCTCGGCCCGACGATCCGCACCTGGGTGTTCATCTCCATGATCGGCTCGCTGCAGCTGTTCGACATCGTGTGGGTGCTCACCGGCGGCGGCCCGGCCAACGCGACGACCACCATGGCCACCTACCTCATCAACCAGGGGACCCAGCGGGGCAACTACGGTGTCGCAGGGGCCGCGTCCCTCGTGCTGTTCGTCATCGCCTTCGTCATGGCCGTCCTCTACCAACTGCTCGTGCTGCGCCGGGACACCCGGCCGGCCCGGTGAGGAGCACGACGTGAGCATCGACACGACCGCCGACGTCCGGGCGACCGAGGCCGCCCCGCAGGGGCGCCTGCGCCGTCGCAAGGAGTTCGGCGGGGGCGGCCCCCTCGTGTACGGCGTCGCGCTGGTCGTGGTCGCCATCACCGTCGGTCCCGTGCTCTACGGCGCGCTCGGCGGGTTCCGTAGCAACGAGCAGATCGCCCGCTCGCCGGCGGGCCTGCCCGACCCGTGGCGGTTCGAGAACTACGCCCGGGTCTTCCAGAACCCCGACTTCTGGCGCTACGCGCTGAACTCGACGGTCATCGCGGTCATCACCACCGCGGTCGCGGTCCTCGCCGGGGTGATGGCCGCCTACCCCTTGGCGCGCTACCAGTTCAGGCTGCGCGAGCCGCTGTTCATGGTGTTCGTGCTGGGGCTGCTGTTCCCGGCCGCCGTGGCGATCATCCCGCTGTTCATCCTGGTGACCCGCGACCTGGGCCTGGCCAACAGCTGGTGGGGCGTGGCCCTGCCGCAGGCGGCCTTCGCGCTCCCCATCACGGTCGTCATCCTGCGGCCGTTCCTCATGGCGCTGCCCAAGGAGCTCGAGGAGGCGGCGACCATCGACGGGGCCTCCCGCATCGGCGTCTTCTGGCGCATCGTGCTGCCGCTGTCGGTCCCCGGGCTGGTCACCGTGGGCGTGCTCGCCTTCGTCGGCTCGTGGAACGCCTACCTGCTGCCGCTGCTGCTCCTGCAGGGCGAGATGCGCACGCTGCCGCTCGGCGTGGCCGACTACTCGACCGAGTACTCGGCCGACACGGCAGGCGTCCTGGCCTTCACGACGGTCGCGATGATCCCCGCGCTCGTGCTGTTCCTGACGATGCAGGGGCGCATCGTCAACGGGCTCCAGGGAGCCGTCAAGGGATGAGCGGACGACGGCGGCCGGCTGGTCGCACGAGGCGGACGTGAAGCGCGAGGCCGAGCGCAGTCACGCAGCTGCGCCGCGTCCGGTCGACGGCCGCGCCACGATGCAGGACGTCGCCGCCCACGCGGGCGTCTCGGTGTCGACCGTGTCGAAGGTGCTGAACGGGCGCTACGGCGTGGCGAGCGCGACGTCCGCACACGTCAACGAGGTGATCGAGCGGCTCGGCTACGAGGCCAGCCTGGTGGCGCGCAGCCTGCGCAACCACCGCACGAACGTCATCGGCGTGCTCGTCTCGGACTTCGAGCCGTTCAGCGTCGAGGTGCTCAAGGGCGCCGCCGACGCCATCCGCGGCACGGGCTTCGAGCTGATCGCCTACTCCGCGGGCGGTCGCGTCGACGAGCACGTGGGCTGGGAGCGCCGCTACCTCTCGCGGGTGATGGGCACGCTGGTCGACGGCGCCGTGCTCGTCACGCCGACCGTCACCGACGTCCAGTACGACGGCCCCGTCGTGGCCGTCGACCCGCACACGGGCCGCTCGCGCCTGCCGACGGCGAGCGCCAACAACCTGCAGGGCGCCCGGGACGGCGTCGAGCACCTGCTGCAGCTCGGGCACGTCCGCGTCGGCATGGTCACCGGTCGGCCGGACCTCGTCTCGGCGCAGCTGCGGGAGCAGGGCTACCGGCAGGCGCTGACCGAAGCCGGCCTCCCGGTCGACGAGGAGCTCCTGCGGCTCGGCGCGTTCGAGGCGAGCACCGCGCGCAACGCCGCGCGCGAGCTGCTCACCCTCCCCGAGCCGCCGACGGCGATCTTCGCGTGCAACGACCTCTCCGCGCTGGCCACGCTCGAGGTCGCCGCGGAGCTCGGCTTCGACGTGCCGGGACGGCTGTCGGTGCTCGGGTTCGACAACATCCCCGAGTCGGCGATGGCCGAGCCCGCGCTCACCACCGTGCAGCAGCCGATGCGGCGGATGGGGCACGACGCCATCGGGATGCTCATCCGCCTCATCGACGGGCAGGAGCTGACGCAGACCCAGGTCGTCCTCGACACCACGCTGGTCGTGCGTCGGTCCACCGCCCCGCCGGGCCAGGACGCCTGAGCGGACGGAGGAGCCGCCGCGTGGTGACGAACGAGGTCTTGGACCGGGCCGGTGGCCCGGGCCGCGTGCTGAGCCTGACCTTCGACGACGGCCCCGACCCGCGGACGACACCGCGCCTGCTCGAGGTGCTGGCGGCGCACGCCGTGCCCGCGGTGTTCTTCCTGTGGGGCGACCACGTCGTAGACCACCCCGCCGTCGTGCGCGACCTGTGCGCGGCGGGGCACGTGCTCGGCAACCACTCGATGCACCACGACGACCTCGCGTCCTGGTCCCGCGCGGACGTCCGCGCCGACCTGCTCGAGACGGGCGCCGCCATCGCCGCGGCCGCGCCCGGCGCCCCCGTCCCCTGGTTCCGGGCACCGTACGGCTCGTGGGGCGCGAGCCCGGACGTCGCCGCGGCGCTCGGCATGCAGCCGTTGGGCTGGCAGCTCGCCGTCGCGGACTGGGAGCCCCCGGGCGTGGACGAGCTCGTGCGCAGGATCGAGACCGGCATCGAGCCGGGCGGCGTGCTGCTGCTGCACGACGGCGGTGGCGACCGGACGCAGACGGTCGACGCCGTCGAGCGGCTGCTGCCGCGGCTGCTGGCCGACGGCTGGTCGTTCACCCTGCCGGCGCCCGCGGGAGCGCTCCGGCCCGCCGACCTGCAGGACGAGGCCGTCCCGCCCGCGGGACACGGGCTCGGTCGGCGTCCGCCGCTGCGAGACCCCTCGCCGCCCTGCTGCCCGTGACCGCCGCCAGCCCCCTCGCCGACGGCGCGCGGCGTCGTCGGCGAGGGGGCTGGAGGAGGGGTCGACCGGTCAGCTGACCTGCGAGCGCACCC
>CAXTFU010000003.1:33426-61194 GCA_964243385.1 uncultured bacterium
GCGCTGCAGCTTGGCGAAGCCGTAGCCCTGGGTGCGTGCGCGCTCGATGTCGAACTCCTCGAACGCGCTGCGGTCCTCGAGCAGGTCGGCGTACGTCTCTCCCGGGGCCAGCGTCGGCTGGCTCAGCTCGGCGACGCGGGCGGCGGTGAGCGCCTCCTGCACCTCGGGGTCGGCGCGGAAGGCGCGGGAGCGCTCGCGCAGCGCGAGGTACAGCTCCATGTTGGCGCGGGCCGACTCCCAGACGCCGTCCATGTCCTCGGTGCGCAGCGGCTTGTAGTCGAAGTGCCGGTCACCGTCGTAGACGGGACCGCCGCCGGGAGCGCCGTTCTCGAGCAGGTCGACGGTCGAGAAGGCCTGGATCAGGTCGCCGTAGCCGAAGACCATGTCCTGGTCGTAGCGCGGGCCCTTCTGGCCGTTCAGGTCGATGTGGAACAGCTTGTTCGACCACAGCGCCTGGGCGATGCCGTGCGTGTAGTTCAGGCTCGCCATCTGCTCGTGACCCGTCTCCGGGTTGATGCCGACCATGTCGGCGTGCTCGAGCTCGGAGATGAACGCCAGCGCGTGCCCGATGGAGGGCAGCAGGATGTCGCCACGGGGCTCGTTCGGCTTGGGCTCCAAGGCGAACCGCATCCCGTAGCCCTTGTCGATCGAGTACTGCGCCAGCGAGTCGATGCCCTCGCGGTAGCGGTCCAGGGCGACGCGGACGTCCTTGGCGAAGTCGACCTCGGTGCCCTCGCGACCGCCCCAGAACACGTAGATCTCCGCGCCGAGCTCGGCGGCGAGGTCCATGTTGCGCATGACCTTGCGCATGGCGTACCGGCGCACCGAGCGGTCGTTGCTGGTGAAGGCGCCGTCCTTGAAGACCGGGTCCCCGAACAGGTTCGTGGTCACCATCGGGACGACCATGCCGGTGTCGGCGAGCGCCTGCTTGAACTCGTCGATGATCCGCTGGCGCTCGCTCGGACTGCTGTCCGGCGGCACGAGGTCGTCGTCGTGGAAGGTGATGCCGTAGGCGCCGAGCTCGGCGAGCTTGTGCACGGCCTCGACCCCGGCCAGGACCGGGCGGGTGGCCTCGCCGAACAGGTCGCGCGCCTGCCAGCCCACCGTCCACAGGCCGAAGCTGAACTTGTCCTCGCGCGTCGCTTGCAGTGCCATCTGTCCTCCGGTGAGACGTCCGTGGGCGGGCTGGTGCCGAGGCGGGCTGGACGGGGGCAGCGATCCTGCGCCTGGCGCGTGCGCGGGGGGAGCCGGGTCCGGTCGGACGTCCGGTCGCCTGCGCACGGGCGACACCCGGGTCAGGGCACCGCACCAGGCTCTGTCCCGCCGGACGGGCCGGTACACGTCTGCGCGCGCACCTTCCGGCCGGTTCCCGGGACGTCCCGGGAACGGCCCGCACAGACCACCGCTCAGGCGGACGTGGGCGACGCTGCCGGCGGCGCGGTGCTCTCGCGGACGACCACCTCGGTGGCCAGCTCGACCTTGGTGCTCTCGAGGCGCTCGTCGTCGATCAGGCGCAGCACGGTGCGCACGGCGAGCATGCCCATCTCGGCCAGCGGCTGCCGCACGGTGGTGAGCGGCGGCGAGGCCCAGCAGGCCTGCGGCAGGTCGTCGAAGCCGATGACGCTCAGGTCCTCCGGCACCCGCAGGCCGCGCTTGCGCGCGGCCTCGTACACGCCCAGCGCCATCTCGTCGCTCGCCGCGAACACGGCGCTCGGCGGGTCGGGCAGCTCGAGCAGCCGGGTCCCGCCGGCGAAGCCCGAGGCGTAGTCGAACTCGCCCGGCACGACCAGGTCGGGGTCGACCACGAGCCCGATCGACTCGAGGCCGGCGCGGTAGCCGTCGAGCCGGGCGCGGCTGCACCACAGGCCGGGGCGCCCGGCGACGAAGCCGATGCGGCGGTGCCCGAGGGCGGTCAGGTGCCCGGTGGCGCTCAGGCCGCCGGCCCAGTTCGTCGCGCCGATCGTCGGGACGTCGAGGTCCGGCAGCCCGGCGGGGTCGACGACCACCGCGGGCACGTGCAGCCGGCGTAGCTCGGCGTGCAGGTCGGGGTCCAGGGCGGTCGTCACGAGGATGGCGCCGTCGCTGGCGCGCGCCCGCAGGTTCTCGAGCCAGCGGCGGGCCGAGCTGCGGCGGCGGTGGATCGCCGAGACGACGGTGCCGACGCCGGCGGCGTGGGCGGCCTCCTCGACGCCGCGGATCACCTCCACGGCCCACGGGCTGTCCAGGTCGTTGAAGACGAGGTCGATGAGGCCGGCCCGCTCCTCGGTGCGGCTGCCCCGGCGCTGGTAGCCGTGCTCGCGCAGCAGCTGCTCGACGCGCTCGCGGGTCTTCGGCGACACGTCGGACCGGCGGTTGAGGACCCGGGACACGGTGGGCGTCGACACGCCCGCCTGGGCGGCGATGTCCGAGATCGTCACCGCTCTGGGCTGGAGCTCGGACAACGCGGCCTCCTCGTCGAAGGGCCAGCGTACGGCGGCGCGGCCCGAGGTCTCCGGACGCGATGCCGGCACCCGGTCGGCTCGTCCTCCGCAACTCTCCGATTCGGGTGGGAGCGCTTTCGGAGGACCCTCCTGCCCCGTTCTGGTGGCTCTCGTCCGGATGTAGACCGCTCGTCGGGCGGACCCGGACTGCCGACCGCGAGCCAGCGGACGCCGCCCGCTCGACTTGACCTCCCGCAACGTTCGAGTATGTTTCCGGAAACTTCCGACCGTGACTCCGCGCACAGCACAGGGCCTGTGCGCCGGTCGAACCCGACCGCACCGGTCGCCGAGCACCGCGCACCGGAACGGTGGCCTGAACGGGTCGCCGGTCCGGTGCTCCACCTCCGGCGGGCACCCGTCCGTCGACCCGATGCGTCCGAGGAGAGCACCGAGATGTCACGACGTCGTGGAACGGGGCTGGCACTGCTGGCCCTGATGGGCCCGATCGCGCTGCTGGACGCGTCGACCGCCCTGGCCGCCCCCAGCACCGTCTACGAGACGAGCTTCGAGACCGGCACGGCCGGCTTCTTCGGCCGCGGCTCCGCCGCCGTCGCCGTCACGTCCGAGACCGCCCGCACCGGGGCGTCGAGCCTCGCGGTCACCGGCCGCACGCAGGCGTGGAACGGCCCGGCGCTCGACGCCAGGGCGCTCATGCCGGCCGGGTCCTACGACGTCGAGGCCTGGGTGCGGCTGCCGGCCGGTGCGGGGTCCGACCTCGTCACCGCCAGCGTCGCCCGCACGCCCACGGGCGGCGCAGCCGCCTTCGACACCGTCGCCTACCAGGTCCCGGTGACCGACGCGGCGTGGACGCGGGTCGCCGGCAGGTACGTCGTCGGCACCGCGAACAGCCAGCTCGAGCTCTACCTCGAGAGCCCCGACGCGACGCAGAGCTTCTTCGTCGACGACGTCCGGATCGTCGGCGAGGCCGCCGCACCCGCGCAGCCCGCGACCCGCGCCGACGTCACCACGGACTTCGAGAGCGGCCTGCAGGGCTGGGCGCCGCGCGGCGACGCGCAGGTCGCCCTCACCACCGCCGACGCGCACGGCGGGACCACGAGCCTGTCGGTGACCAACCGCCTGCAGGCCTGGCAGGGACCGGTGCTCGACGTCACGAAGAACCTCGCGCTCGGCCAGACCGTCGGCGTCACCGCCTGGGTCAGGCTGGCGCCCGGCCAGGCGCCCGCGTCGCTGAAGATCTCGGTGCAGCGCGACCTCGGCACGGCGACGAGCTACGAGGGCGTCGCCGGCGCCAGCGCCGTCGTGACCGCCGACGCCTGGACGCGGCTGCGCGGGACCTACACGCTCGGCGCGCCCATCGACAAGGCGCAGCTCTACGTCGAGGGCGACGCCGGTGTGAGCTTCCTGCTCGACGACGTCTCGGTGACGGGCGTCGTCGAGACGCCCGTGCAGGACCTGCCGGCCCTGAAGGACGTCCTCGGGGCCGCGGGCATCGAGCACGTCGGCGCGGCCATCGACCAGCGCGAGACGGCCGGCCGCGCGTCGCAGCTGCTCCTGCGGCACTTCAACGCCTTCACGCCCGAGAACGACGGCAAGCCCGAGAGCGTGCAGCCCACCGAGGGCACCTTCACGTTCACCAACCTCGACCGCCTGCTCGACTTCGCCGACGCCAACGGCGTCCAGGTGTACGGGCACGTGCTCGTGTGGCACTCGCAGACGCCGGCCTGGTTCTTCCTCGACGGCACCCGGCCGCTCACGAGCAGCCCCGCCGACCAGGCGCTGCTGCGCGCGCGCATGGAGGCCCACATCAAGGGGATCGCCGACCACCTGGCCGCCCGCTACCCCGACGGCGACAGCCCGATCTGGGCGTGGGACGTCGTGAACGAGGTCATCGCCGACGGCGACACCGCGAACGCGCACGACATGCGCGACAGCCGCTGGTACCAGGTGCTCGGCGAGCGCTTCGTCGACGACGCCTTCCGCCTGGCGGACCGGTACTTCCCGCAGCAGCAGCTGTTCATCAACGACTACAACACCGAGATGCCGACCAAGCGGGCCGACTACCTCGAGCTGGTCGCCGCGCTGCGGTCGCGCGGCGTGCCGATCGACGGCGTCGGGCACCAGGCGCACGTCGACTTCGCGCGGCCGGTCGAGTGGCTCGACGACTCGCTCGACGCCGTGGAGGCGCTCGACCCCGATCTGCTGCAGGTCATCACCGAGCTCGACGTCAGCGACTCGGCGGAGAACAACGGCGCGGACGTCAGCGCCGGCACCGTGCCGCAGCACCGTCCCGCGATGGCGCCCGGCGACGCCGAGACCGAGGTCGGCTACTACTACCGCGACCTGTTCGCGATGCTGCGCACGCACGCCGACTCGCTCGAGTCGGTGACCTTCTGGGGGCTCAGCAACGCCCGCAGCTGGCTGCGCACCTGGCCGGCGGCGCGTCCGTGGGAGGCGCCGCTGCCCTTCGACGACGACCTGCAGGCCGCACCCGCCTACTGGGGCATCGTCGACCCGTCGAAGCTCGCGGCGCGCCCCGCCGACGTGCTGCCGCCCCGCATCGCCGGGCACGACGACGTGCAGGCCGTCGCGACCGACCGGCGCGGCGCACGCGTCACCTTCGCGCTGCCCGAGGCCGGTGACACGCAGGACGGCGCCGTCGTCCCGACCTGCACGCCCGCGTCCGGCTCGCTGCTCCCGGTCGGCACCACGACCGTCACCTGCACCGCGGTCGACCGCTCCAGCAACGCCGCGACGCCCGGCACCTTCCGGGTCGTCGTCGCACCGCCGGTCGCCGACCTGCGCGCCGTCGTGACCGGCCCGAGCAGCGTGCGCGCCTCCGACCGGGCCACCTACGTCCTGACCGTCACGAACGCCGGGCCCTCCACGGCCGAGGACGTGTCGGCCGTGCTCACCACGAGCGGCCTGGCCCGGACGACGTCCGTCCCGGACGGCCGCGCGGGTGTGCTGACCGTCGCCGGTGCGGCGGTGGCGGGCACGGTGTGGTCCGTCCCGTCGCTGGCCGCCGGGGCGTCGGTGACCTTGACCGTCACCGGCAAGGTCGTCGCCGACAAGGGCGCGTTCGTCACGGCCAGAGGCGGCGTGGTCTCCCGGACCGCCGAGGCCAGCACCGACGACGACCTGAGCCGCCGCGTCCGCACCGAGGTCACCCGCTGACGGGCGCACCTGCCTGCGGCTGACGAGCCCTCGCCCTCCGGGGCGGGGGCTCGTCCCGTGCCCGCTCCAGGTGCTCGAGCCGCAGGGGGCCCAGGGCGCGCCTGATGGGTGCGCACGACGCCGGCGGCGAGCTCGTCAGCGCCGGCTGTCGACCAGGTCGCCGCTGCGGACGCCGGCGGACGGGTGCTCGAGCGCCGCGCCCTCGACGTCGAGCACCGGCAGCCAGCCGAGCCAGCGCGGCAGCCACCAGGCGCGCTCGCCGAGCAGGGCGAGCGCGGCCGGCACGAGCACCATCCGGACGACGAAGGCGTCGAAGACGATGCCCGCCGCGAGGGCGAAGGCGATCGACTTGATGGTCGCCTCGCCGGCCGGCACGAAGCCGGCGAACACGGCGAACATGATGAGCGCGGCCGCCACGACGACGGGCGCCGCGTGCCGGAAGCCGGTGACGACGGCGTCCCGCGGCGAGGCCCCGGCGCGGTGCGCCTCGTGCATGCGCGACACCAGGAACACCTGGTAGTCCATCGCCAGGCCGAACAGGATGCCGATGACGAGGATCGGCGTGAGGCTGATGAGCGGTCCCTCGCTCTCGAGGTTCACCAGCGCGCCGAGCCAGCCCCACGAGAACACCGCCACGGTGGCCCCGAGCGAGGCGCCGATCGTGAGCAGGAACCCGAGCACCCCGACGAGCGGGACGAGCAGCGAGCGGAACACGAGCACGAGCAGCACCAGCGCCAGCCCCACGACCAGGGCGAGGTAGACGGGCAGCGCGTCGTTGAGCGCGTCCGCGACGTCGACGCTGACGGCCGTGGCGCCGGTGACCGACGCCTGCGGGCCGTCGGTGCCCGCCAGCAGGTCGCGCAGGTCACCGACGAGCTGCTCGGTCTCCGACGTGGCCGGGCCGCTGTCCGGGACGACGGTGAGCAGCGCCGCGGTGCCGTCCGCGTTCGGGACCGGCGGGGTGACGGTCGCGACGTCGTCGAGCGCCGCGACGGCCGGGCGCACGGAGGTCGCGGCCTCGACCGCGCCGCTGCCGTCGAACAGGACGGTGAGCGGGCCGTTGAGCCCCTCGCCGAAGCCCTCGGCCAGCAGGCGCTCGGCGCGGGCCTGGGTGCTGCCCTCCGGCTGCGTCTGCACGAGCGTCGTCTCCATCGAGGCGAACGGCACGGCGACGGCGCCCAGCGCCACGACCGACAGCAGCAGCGCCGCGACGCGGTGCCGGGTCACGGCGGTGATCCAGCCGGACAGGAACCCCCGGTCGCGGACCGGACCAGCCGGCTGCCCCGCCTGCGTCGCGCGCTGGCGCCGCGGGAGCGCCCGTGCCCCGAGCAGGCTCAGCACGGCCGGGACGAGGGTCAGGGCGACGAGCACGGCGACGACGACCGTGGCGGCGGCGGCCAGGCCCATCTGGGTGAGGAACGGGATGCCCACCACGGACAGCCCGGCGAGCGCGATGACGACGGTCAGGCCGGCGGTGACCACCGCGGAGCCCGCGGTGCCGACCGCGGTGGCGACGGCGCCGCCGACGTCGCCGCTGGCGCGCAGCTCCTGCCGGAACCGGGTGACGATGAACAGCGCGTAGTCGATGCCGACGGCGAGGCCGAGCATGGCGGCCAGCGTCGGGGTGGTCGACGACAGCTCGGCGAAGCCGGTCGCGATGGTCACGCCCAGCACGCCGATGCCGACGCCGACGACCGCGGTCACGAGGTTCATGCCGGCGGTGACGAGCGAGCCGTAGGTGACGGCGAGCACGAGCAGGGCGATGACGACACCGACCACCTCGGTGGGCCCGCCGACGTGCGGGGGTGCGGTCGCGGCGTCGCCGGTCACCTCGACGGTCAGGCCGGTGCCGCGCGCGCGGTCGACGGCGCCGAGCAGCGCGTCCTGCTGCTCGGGGGTGACCTCCCCGACGCCCGCGGCGTAGGTGACCGTGCTGTAGGCGGTCGTCTGCTCGGCGTTCACGGTCGGCGCGGCGGGGTCGAGCGGGTCGGTGGCCCGGACGGCGCCCGGCAGCCGGCCGAGCTCGCCGACGAGGTCCCCGACGGCGGCTGCGCGCTCGGGCGTGCTGAGCGTCGAGCCGGCCGGCGCCTGCACGAGCACCTGCGCGGTGGCGCCGCCGGCCCCGCCGCCGTAGGCCGCCGAGATGCGCTCGAGGGCGTTCGTCGACTCCTGCCCAGGGATGTCGAAGCTGCTGGACGTCGAGCCGCCGAGCGTGGCGGCCCCGGCGCCGGCCGCTCCGAGGACGAGCAGCCACACCAGCAGCACCGCCGCGCGGTGCCGGTGCGACAGGGAGCCGAGCCGGGAGAGCAGTCGGGCCATGCTGGGTCAGGCCTCCGGGTGGGGGTGGTGCGGGAGCGGTGGGGAGTCGGCGCGCGGGGTGTCGAGCGCGTCGAGGCAGGTGTCGACGATGAGCGGACGCCAGGCGCTGGTGCGGTCCTCGGCGTGCGCGGTGAGCGTCAGCACGGCGAGCGCCGCCAGGGCGCCCAGCACGCGGACGCGCCGCTCGGCGTCGGGGGCGTCCCCGTCGACGCCGAAGGCCAGCAGGACGGCGTCGGCCGCGGCCGCGCTCGCCGGGTCGTCGGGGTCGCTGCCGACGAGCTCCGGCGGCGCGAGCAGCAGGGCCACGAGCCCCGGGTGGGCGAAGGCGCCGTCGACGACGGCCTCGACGAGCCGGCGGTCGCGCACCGGACCGGGCGGCACGTCGCGGACCTGGTCCAGGACGCGCCCGCCGACGCGGTCGGCGTGGGCGAGCACGGCCGTCCGCAGCGCGTCCTTGCTCGGGAAGTGGTGCAGCAGGCCCGCCTTGGACAGCCCGACGGCGTCGGCGACGTCCTGCACCGAGGTCTTCGCGAAGCCGCGCTGGGCGAACAGGCCCGCGGCACGGTCGAGGATGCCCTCGTCGACCTGCTGCCGGAACGCTCGCACGGGACGAGCGTACGCCCGACCGACCAGATCGGTCGGCCAACCGACCAGGACGGGAGGTGGTCCTGGTCACCCTGCGTCATCCCGCCGCTGGCGCCGCGTCAGGCGTGCGCGCCCCGGCGCTCGCGGGGCAGCCAGCCCAGCCCCGCCTCGAAGGTGGTGAGCGGGACGTACTCGAGCCCGACCCAGCCCGCGTAGCCCAGCGCCACCAGCTGCTCGAGCTGCGCCGTCAGCGGGAGGGTGCCGCTGCCCGGCTCGTGCCGTCCCGGGGCGTCGGCGAGCTGGACGTGCCCGACCAGCGGGAGGTGCCGCGCCAGCGCGGCCGGCACGTCGTCGCCGTTGACGCCCAGGTGGTAGAGGTCGGCGAGCAGGCGCAGCTCGGTGCGGCCGGTCGCCGTCCGCACCGAGTCGGCGACGTCGACGACGTCCTGCGCCGTCCGCAGCGGGTAGCGCGGGGCACCGCTGAGCGGCTCGAGCAGGACCACGGCGCCGACGCCCGCCGCGGCGTCGGCGGCCGTGGCGAGCTGCGCGACGGCGAGCTCGTCCTGCGCCTCGGGCGCCACGCCGTCGACGCGGTTGCCGTACAGGGCGTTGAAGGCGGTCGTCCCCAGCTGTCCGGCGATGCCGACGGCGACGTCGAGGCTGTCGAGCAGCTCGCGCTCCCGGCCCGGCACCGACAGCAGCCCCCGGTCGCCGGCGGCCAGCTCGCCCGCGGCCAGGTTCATCGCCACCAGGCGGACGCCCGCGTCGCGCACCGCCGCGACGAGCCGGTCGACCTCGTGGTCACCGGGCGTCGACGTGGCGAACGGCCACCAGAGCTCGACGGCGTCGAAGCCGGCGGCCCGGGCGGCGGCCGGCCGGGCCAGCAGGTCGAGCTCGGGCAGCAGGATCGAGCAGTTGGCGAGGTAGCGGAGTCCGGCGGTCATGCGCGCTCCTCGTCGAGGTCGGGGCTGCCCCCAGCGTCGCAGGCGCTCTACGGCGCGCGCGTCGTCGGCTCGGGCGCCACGACCGGACCGCACGGCACACGTCGTGATCGCACCGGACGTCCGGCGGGCGGGCGCCAGGCGCGGCCCCGAGCCGGCGCGGATCACGACGTGTGCACCGCGGTCGGCTGCGTCGGGCAGCCCGTCACCGGGACGACGGCAGCAGCGACGGCGTGCGGCGCAGGACCTGCGCGAGCACCGCGGTGAGCAGCAGCAGCCCGGTGGCGAGCCCGACGACCCCCGGCCAGCCGCCGGCGGTCCAGGCGTCGCCCGCGGCGGTGCCGAACACGGACGAGCCGGCGTAGTAGGTGAACAGGTAGAGCGAGGCCGCCTGGCCGGTGGCCACGCCGCTGGCGTGCGCGCGGGCGGGGACCCACCCGCTCGCGACGCCGTGGACGGCGAAGAAGCCGGCGGTGAACACGGCCAGGCCCAGCACGACGAGCGGCAGCGACGCGGGCAGCGTCAGCAGGACGCCGGCGAGCGCGAGCAGGCAGCCGAGCGGCAGGACCGCGCGCCGCCCGTGCGCGTCGGCGAGCCGGCCCGCCACCGAGGCGCTGATCGAGCCGAGCGGGTAGACGAGGAAGACCAGGCTCGCCGCCCCGATGCCGAGCGCGAACGGGGCGGCGGTGAGCCGGAAGCCGACCGCGTTGAAGACGGCCACGAGCGCGCCCATCGAGCAGCCGCCGATCGCGTACAGCGCCAGCAGGACGCGGTCCGACAGCGCGCGCCGGGTCATCCGCAGCAGCGCACGCGCGCCGCTCGGTGCGGGCACGAAGCGGCGGGACGCCGGCAGCAGCAGGCGCACGGCCAGCGCGCACGCCAGCCCGAGGACGGCAGCCGAGGCGAGCGCCCAGCGCCACCCCGCGACGTCGGCCACCGCCCCGGCGAGCAGCCGTCCCGCCATCCCGCCGAGCGCGGTGCCGCCGACGTACAGCCCGGCGACGCGGGCGTGCGTCGAGGGGTCCAGCTCCTCGCGCAGGTAGGCGGTCGCGACGGCCGGCAGCCCGGCGAGGACGACGCCCTCGAGCAGCCGCAGGCCGAGCAGGACCGGCCAGCTCGGCGCCGCGGCGCAGGCCAGGGCGACGGCCGCCGAGGCGGTGAGCGAGGCGTGGATGAGCGGCGTACGCCCGACCACGTCGGAGACCGGACCGGCGACCAGGAGCGCGACCGCGAGGCCGAGGGTGGTCAGCGACAGCGACAGCGAGCTGGCCGTGGTCGAGACGTCGAAGTGCGCGGCGAGCTCGGGCAGCAGCGGCTGGGTGCTGTACAGCAGCGCGAAGGTCGCGACGCCCGCGGCGAACAGGGCGACGACGGTGCGCCGGTGCTCGACGCTGCCGGGCAGGTGTCCCTGCGGGGCAGGTCGGTCGGCGGGCATGGCGTCCACGGTCGGTCACCGCGTGCCCCGGCGTCCACTGCCGGGGCCCCGGCGGACGGGGGACGCGCGTCACGTCCGGTCAGAAGGCGTCCCCTGTGCGCCACGGCATCTCCTGCAGCACCAGGGAGTTGCCGTCCGGGTCGGCGCACCAGGCGTACAGCACGCCTCCGCCGACGTCCTCGACCTCGCTGACCTCCACGCCGCGCGCCACGAGCTCGGCGCGGGCGGCCGCGATGTCGTCGACGACCAGGTGCAGCCCCTGCACCGCGCCGGGCGTCATGCCGGAGATGCGCGGCAGCCCGGTGCTGAGCGACAGCGAGCAGGCCGACCCCGGCGGCGTCAGCTGCACGACGCGCACGCCCGGGGCGGGGCTGACGTCGACGTCCTGCACGAAGCCCAGCTGGTCGACGTAGAACGCCCGGGCCCGGTCGACGTCGGTGACCGGCACGGGCACGAGCTCGAGCTTCATCTGCACGGCGTCTCCTCGGTGCTCTCGCGGCGCCCGCACGGGTCACCGGCAGCAGGACACCACGGCAGGCGCGCCGGGTCCCGGCCGGCGCATCGGTCGGCCGTCAGCCGCCCGAGCGCGCCGCCGCCCGCGCACCGAGGTGCTCCACGAACCACTGCACGGCGACCGGGTCGTCGACCGAGCCGAGGTTCAGGGCCCGCTCGACCGGGACGCCCTGTGCGATCCGCTTGAGCGGCACCTCGAGCTTCTTGCCGGTGGCGGTGTGCGGGACGGCCGGCACGGCCACCACCTCGTCCGGGACGTGGCGGGGCGAGGCCTGCTCGCGGACCGCCGTCCGGATGCGCTCGACGAGCGCGTCGTCCAGCGCGGTGCCGTCCGCCAGGCGCACGAACAGCGGCAGCCAGTAGCCGCCGTCGGGCAGCTCGACCCCGAGCACCAGCGCCTCGAGGACCTCCGGCAGCGCCTCGACGGCGGCGTAGACGTCGGCACTGCCCATGCGGACGCCGTGCCGGTTGAGCGTCGAGTCGGAGCGGCCGTGCACGACCGCGGTGCCGCGCGAGCTGATCGTCACCCAGTCGCCGTGCCGCCAGACGCCGGGGTAGACGGCGAAGTACGCCTCGTGCAGCCGCTGTCCCGACGCGTCGCCCCAGATGCCGGTCGGCATCGACGGCATGGGCGCGCGCACGACCAGCTCGCCGACCTCGTCCACGAGCGGCGCGCCCTGCTCGTCCCACGCCTCGACGTGCAGCCCGAGCCCGCGGCAGGACATCTCGCCGGCCGTGACGGGCAGCCAGGGGGCGTCGAGGACGAGGGCGGCGGCGAAGTCGGTGCCGCCGCTGATGACGTGCAGGGCGAGGTCCGGTGCGACCTCGTCGTAGACCCAGCGGAACGACGACGCAGGCAGGGGCGAGCCGGTGGAGCCGACCGCGCGCAGCGCCGACAGGTCGTGCTCGCGCCCGGGGTGCAGCCCCGCCTTCTCCGACGCGAGCAGGTAGCCGGGGCTCGTCCCGAGCCGGGTCAGCCGCGTGTCCTCGGCGAGCTGCCACAGCCGGTCGGGGGACGGCCACAGCGGGCTGCCGTCGTAGAGCACCGCCGTCGCCCCGACGGCCAGCGCCGAGACCAGGATGTTCCACATGATCCAGCTCGGCGTCGTGTACCAGAAGAAGCGGTCGCTCTCGCCGACGTCGTACTGCAGCCCGACCTGCACCAGGCTCACGAGCAGCACGCCGCCGTGGCTGTGCACCAGGCCCTTCGGCAGTCCGGTCGTGCCGGACGAGAAGACGACCCACAGCGGGTGCCCGGACTCGACCTGCTCGAACTCCGGCTCCCGGTGCGGGGCGACGCCGTCGTCCCACGCGACGACGGCGAGCCCCGGGCGCTCGACGAGCTCGCCGAGCAGCGGGACCGCGACGACGCCGGTGACGGTCGGCAGGCCGTCGAGCAGCTCCGCGACGGCCGGGCGCCGGTCGCGCGCACGGCCGCCGAAGCGGTAGCCGTCGACGGTGACGAGCACCCGCGGCTCGAGCTGCGCGAACCGGTCGACGGCGCTGGCGGCGCCGATGTCGGGGGCGCACGCCGACCAGACCGCGCCGAGGCCGGCGCACGCGAGGAACGCCACCACGGTCGCGGGGACGTTGGGCAGGTAGCCGACGACGCGGTCGCCCGCCTGCACGCCGAGGTCCCGCAGGGCCTGCTGGAGCGCTCCGACCTGACCGCGCAGCTCGTCCCACGAGACCTCGACGACGGCGCCGTCCTCGTCGGCGGCGACCAGGGCCGCGTGCGGTCCGCGCACCCGCAGGACGTTCTCGGCGAGGTTGAGCCGGGCGCCGGGGAACCAGTGCGCGCCCGGCAGCTCGCGGCTCGTGGCCACCCGGTCGTACGGGCGGGACGCGAGCACGTCGAACTCGTCCCACACCCGCGCCCAGAAGTCCTCGAGGTGCTCGACCGACCAGCGCCACAGCGCCTCGTAGCCCGCGGCGTCCCGGGTGACCTGCAGGCCGTGCCGCTCGCGGACGCGCTCGGCGAAGCGGGTCAGCCGCGCGCCCTCGACGCGCTGCGAGGACGGGCGCCACAGCACCTCGCCCGGCGACGGCTCCGGCATGCGTCCTCCTCGACTGCGGCGGGTCTGGTCCGCAGCCTGCCACCCGTCCGGGGCGGGAGCGCTCAGCGCTTGCGGCCGCTGCGGAACAGCTCGAGGGCCCTGTCGATGCGCCGCTGCCGGGTCTGCGGCGTCTTGGCGCCGGTGACCGCGTCGACGTGGAAGCGCTGCAGGCTGTTCGACAGCGTCGCGAAGAACGCCCCGGCCGCGGGGTCCGCGGCCAGCGCGGCGGCGAGGTCGTCCGGGACGTCGACCTCGCGGGGCGTCTGCGCCAGCGTGAGCGTCACCCGCACCGGGTCGCCCGCGGCCAGACCGGTGGCCGCGCGCACCGCGCCGCTGACGGCGATCATGTGCTGGCCGCCCATGACCGCGACGGTGCTGCGGTAGGCGTAGCCGTCCAGGTCGACGTGCACCGCCGGGCGGTTGCCGGCGGCGAGCTCGTCGACGGCGTCCTGCGGCACGACGATGCCGGTCGTGCCGCCCGAGCCCGCGAGGGTCGTGTCGAAGGCGAGGCTGCGCGGGTCGTTGGGAGTCATGGGTCCTCCGGGACGTGGGTCGTCGGTGCTCCTGCACCGGCAGCGGTGCGGCCTGCGCGACCTGCTCGCGGCCGTGGGGGGACCGACCTCGCAGCAGGTCCGGTGCGCCGCTGGTGCGCGCGCGGCGCGACCCCGGGTCGTCAGCGCGAGCCGGCGTCCTGCTGGTCGGGCAGCGGCTCGAGCAGCATCAGCGGGATGACGCGGTCGGTCTTGCGCTCGTACTCGGCGTACGGCGGGAACGCCTGCACGGCGCGCTCCCACCACTGCTCGCGCTCGGCGCCGCTCAGCTCGCGCGCGCGCAGGTCGCGCGTGTCGGCACGTCCTGCAGCTCGACGAGCGGCTCGGCGAGCAGGTTGGCGTACCAGGCCGGGTGCGTCGGCGCCCCGCCCTGGGACGCGACGGCCAGGTAGCGGCCGTCGTGCTCGACGCGCATGACCGGCGTCTTGCGCAGCTTCCCGCTGCGCACGCCGCGGTTCGTCATGATCACGACGGGCAGCCCGGTGTCGCGCAGCGTGGTCCCCTCGGTGCCACCCGAGCGCTCGTAGCGCTCCACCTGCTCGCGGACCCACTGCTGCGCGCTCGGCTCGTACTCCCCCTGCAACGGCATCCCGACATCCTCCACCCCCGCCGGCCGGCCCCGCGCGCAGGTCCGGCCGACATAAGGAGCAGCGTCGCAACGCGCGCGTAACCGCGTCGTCGTGCCTGGCTCCTACCGTTCGCGGGCCCGCACCCCCCGACCGTGATCGGAGCTCCCCGTGGCCCGTGCCCGACGTCCGCTCGTCGCCGCTGCGGCGGCGGCCGCCTGCGCTGTCGCCCTCCTGCCGGGCGCCGCCTCGGCGGCACCTGGGAGCTCGCGCGGCTTCGTCCTGGAGGGCGCCACCATCGCGTCGATCACGTCGGCCCTGGCCAGGGGCTCGCTGACCTGCGAGCGGCTCGTGGACGGCTACCTCGCCCGGATCGCCGCCTACGAGGACGCCGGTCCTGCGCTCAACAGCCTGATCACCGTCGCGCCCGACGCGCGGCAGCAGGCCCGTGCGCTCGATGCGCGCTACCGCAGGCGGGGGCCGGTCGGCGACCTGCACTGCGTCCCCGTGGTCCTCAAGGACAACATCGACACGGCGGACATGCCGACCACCGGCGGCTCCAAGGCGCTCGCCGGCTCCGTCCCGCCCCAGGACGCCACGATCACCCGCCGGCTGCGCAAGGCCGGGGCGCTGGTCCTCGCCAAGGGCAACCTGGACGAGTGGGCGCACGGCGGCCAGGCCGGCTACAGCTCGGTGAACGGGCAGACGCGCAACCCGTACGACCTGACCCGCTCGCCGGCGGGGTCCAGCGGCGGTCCGGGCGCGGCCGTCGCCGCGGAGTTCGCGGTGCTCGGCGTCGGCACCGACACCCTCGGCTCGCTGCGCGGTCCGATCAACGCCGAGCAGCTCGCCGGCGTGAAGCCCACCCTCGGCCTCGTCAGCGGCGCGGGCGTCATCCCGTTCGCCCTGACCTTCGACGTCGCCGGCCCCATGACCCGCACGGTCGAGGACAGTGCCCGCGCCCTCGACGTGCTCGCCGGGACCGACCGGCAGGACCCCCGAACCGCTGCAGCCTCCCGCAAGGTCCCGGACAGCTACACGGCCGGGCTGCGTCGCCGCGCCCTGCGGGGCGTGCGCGTCGGCGTGCTGCGGACCTACGTCACGGGCAGCGCCGTCCCGGCGGTCGACGCCGCCCTGCAGGACATGGAGGACCTCGGCGCCGAGATCGTCGACGGCATCCAGGTCCCCGCCTCGGTGCAGGCGCTGCAGGGCCAGTACTACACGTTCATCTCCGAGACGGAGTTCAAGAACCAGCTGGGGGAGTACCTGCGCACGCGCCGGCCGGGAGCGCCCGTGCAGTCGCACGCCGACGTGCTGGCGGCGAGCGAGGCGGTGGGCTTCGGCATGGCCCCGTCGGTCCTCGCCCGGCTGCGCAGCGAGGCGACCCGCGGCACGCTCACCGACCCCGACTACCTCACGGCGGTGCGCACCGGACCGGCCGCCATGCGCGCCGGCATCGATGCGCTGCTCGCCGCGAACGACGTCGACGTCCTGGTGCACGCGACGTCCGCGGGCTCGGCGCTCGCCAGCCTGTCGGGGTACCCCGCCGCGATGGTGCCGGCCGGGACGACCGCCGCGGGAGAGCCCGTCGGCCTGTCCTTCCTCGGCACCGCCTTCACCGAGGCGGACCTGCTCGCCTACGCCTACGCCTACGAGCAGGCCACGCTGCACCGGACCACGCCACCCACGACGCCGCCGCTGCGCTCCCGCCCGTCGTCCGGCTCCCGCCCGGGTCACGGGCGCTGACCTCGCCCACCCGACGAGGGCGGCTCGGCACCCGGCCGAGCCGCCCTCGCGGCGCGAGGCGGACTACCTGCGGTCGATCTCGTACAGGGTGCCGGTGTTGTTCGACAGGACGTACAGGCTGCCGTCCGGTCCGGTCTGGATGTCGGTGACGACCCCGAAGTTCGTGCCGAACAGCAGCGACTCGCTCTCGGTGACGTCGTACTTGTAGCGGTTGTCCGCGACGCGGTCGCGCAGGCGGCGGTCCTGCGGCGCCAGGCTGCGCCGGTCACGGCTCAGCGGCACGCGGAACAGCTGCCCGCCCTGCAGGAGGTTGCGGGCGGCACCCAGGAACATGTCACCGCGGTACTGGCTGCCCAGTGCGGTGCTGCTCAGGAAGCCCAGGCCGACCGGTGCGACCTCGTAGGTCCAGCTCAGCTGCGGGTCCTGGTAGTGCGAGAGCGCCTTGCCGTCGGTCGCCACGATCTGGCCGCGGATCTCACCGCCGGGGAAGCGGGACGTGTGCACGTTGACGTACGCCCGGCCCTGCTGCAGCCGGCGCAGCAGCTCCGAGAGCTCTGCCGCACCGGCGGCCGTCCCGAGCAGCGCCTCGTCGACGTCGTCGGCCTCGATCCGCCCGCGGGCGATGACCTCGTCGTCGTAGGTGCTCACCCCGGCCGGGTCGGCGAACAGCGTCACGACGACGGGACCGTTCTGGCCGGCGCCGCCGAGGTGGATGTGCGCCATGCGGGCGTCGGAGAGCTGCTCGACGTCGAGCGAGTAGTCCAGGCTCCCGTCGCGGTTCAGCTCGAACCGGGCTCGCCCGCTGGCGCCGGAGTCGTTGGTGGGCACCTCGTGCTGCGCGTCCAGGGAGGCGGCGAACTCCGTGGCGCCGCTGCGGACCGTGAACATGCGGGCCAGCGCCTCCCGTGCCGAGCCGGCGAGGTTGGTCGGGTCGAACCTGGTCTGCTGCAGGCCGAAGTAGCCGGTCTGCCCGGTCCCCGCGTCGACGGTCGTCCGGTCGGTCTCGATCGTCTTGAACTGACCGGCCCGCGACAGCGGTCCCATCGCCTGCACCCAGCCCAGGTTGGAGCCGGCCGGGATGCGGTTGACCTCGCTGAAGCTGTCGTCGCCGTTCTGGGCATCCCACAGCGCGCCGCTGAACGGGTCGACGGCCAGGCCGAAGCCGTTGCGGACCCCGTACGACCAGATCCTCTTGTAGTTCTCACCGACCTCGCCACCGCGCTCGACGCCGGCCCGGTAGAAGGGGTTGTCGCGCGGCGCATCACCGTCGTCCTCGAGCCGCAGCACCACCCCGGTGAGGTGCGCGTCGTCGGGCTCCGGACCGCCGTACTGGTCGTCCGGCTGGTTGCCGCGCGGGATCGCGGGGCACGGCGCGGCGATGCAGCCGGGACCGTCGGGGAGGTTCTGCAGCTGGCCGCGTCGGCCCTCGTCGCCGATCTGGACGAACAGCTTGCCGTCGGTGCCGAAGGCGATCTTGCCGCCGTTGTGGTTCCCCCGCTCCACGACGGTGGGCGGCGTCGTGGTCGTGAGGTTCGTGGCGTCGTGCTGGCGCGCCCGCAGGGCGATGAGGGGCTTGTCCAGCGACAGTGCCGTCCCGTCCCACCGGAAGCGGTCGACGCGGTTGCCGAGCAGCGGCACGTCCGGCAGGGCCGTGGAGTCCGTGCCGCTCGTGCTCTCGGTCCAGTACAGGTAGACGTACGGCGAGCGCGGGAAGCGCGGGTGCACGGCGATCCCGAGCAGGCCGCGCTCGGACGCCGAGTTGACCGGCAGGTCGAGCACGGTGGTGGGCGCCGCGGCCGTGCCGCCGGACAGCTCGAGGCGCTGCACGCGGCCGGTCGCCTTCTCCAGCACCAGCGCGGTGTCGCGGTCGAGGAAGGCCATGCTCGTCGGCGCGCTCAGCCCGGCGGCCGTCGTGGTCACCTCCAGGGACGGGTCGACGACCGAGGGTCCTGGAGCGGGTGCGGTCTGGGCCACGGCCGGCGGTGCGGCCAGCGGAGCGGCGAGGGCGGCCAGGGCCATCGGCACCGCCGCTCCCAACATCCATCTGCTGCGTTGCATGGACTTCCCCCTCATCGTCGTCACGCGCCGTGTGCGGTGCTCGGGATTCTCAGCACAGCCGGCGGGCCCGGACCATGGGACCTTGGTCGTAGTGCACGAACCGCCGAGACCGGCTATGCACGCGGGGCGCCGCCGGCCGGCGGCGCCGGAGGGCGGCTAGGCCAGCGTCCCGTCGCCGTAGAGGCCGAGGTCACCGTCGGTGCCGTCCGGACCTCGCAGCGGCTGGGGCGGCGCGGCGGTCAGCGGGTCGTGCTCGGGGGTGAGCCTGCCGACCGCGAACTGCCGCATCATGTCGTGGTCCTCGTGCGGCAGGTTGTGGCAGTGGATCATGTACTTGCCGCCGGGGGATCCCGGTGGCACGGCGAACTTGACCAGCAGGCGGACGGTCTCGTCCTCGCCCAGGTAGACGGTGTCCTTGGGCCCGCGCTCGAACGCGTGCGCCGCCTGGCCGTTGCGGCTGAGGATCCGGACGTCGACCAGGTGCACGTGGACGGGGTGGAACCAGCCGCCCGAGTGGTTGTCCAGCTCCCAGACCTCGACGGCGTCGACCGCGGGCGTCGTGCTCCCCGTGATGAGGTCCGTGTAGCCGCTGTCGATGACGTCGTCCCAGGTCTTGCCGTCGATCTTGAAGATGTTGGTGTCGTCGTCGTGGTCGAGCTCGAAGCGGCGCGACCGGGTGGAGGCGCTCACCGGGAGCGTCATCAGCGGGTGCGTCGGCAGCCGCGGCGTCATCGTGTTGCGCGTGGTCGGGAAGCTGCCGTCGACGACCTGGAAGCGCATGACCTCGTCGGTGTGGTCGTAGTCGACGTTGTTGCGGTTGCTCCGGTTGCGCAGGTCGACGGTCGCGCCCGGCGGGTACCGCGAGAAGTCGACGAGGATCTCGTAGCGCTCGGCGCCGCCGTGCCGCAGCTCGGTGACCGTCACGGCCGGCATGAGGCCGCCGTCGGTCCCGACGACGGCGAACGGCGACCCGTCGGACAGGTGCAGCCGGAACGACCTCGCCAGGCTCGCGTTGAGCAGCCGGAACCGGTAGACGCGTCGGTGGACCTGCAGGACCGGCCACGGCCTGCCGTTGACGAGGATGACGTCGCCCCACAGCCCGGAGAAGTCGTGGTCGTCGTACGCCAGCCGCCCGTCGGCGGCGAACATCGCGTCGCTGAGCGTGACGCCGATGTCGTAGGCACCCAGCGGCAGGTCGCGCTCCTGCACCTTGTCGTGCAGGTGGTACTGGGCGGCCAGCCCGCCGTAGGCGTTCAGGGCCGTGTGGTGCACCGCGTGGTCGTGGTACCAGAGCGTGCGCGCGTCCTGGAAGTTCGGGTACCAGTAGTCCTTGTAGGAGCCGGGCCAGGTGATGTCGTCGGCGTAGCCGTCGTACTGCGGCAGCGACGCCGACCCGTGCAGGTGGGTCGACGTGCCGAACCGGTGCCCGAACTGCGGGTGCCGCTCGGGCAGCCGGTTCACGACCCGCAGCTTCACGGGGAGCCCGCCGTTCGCCCCCGTGCGGTCGACGTCGAACGTCGGCCCGGGCACCCGGACGGGGCGCTCGACCCCGAGGTCGTCGACGTAGCCGTAGCCGTAGACCGGTGTCCTCAGCCCCGGGACGATGGCGGCGGTCGACTGGCGCTCGATGACCGTGAACAGGCGGTACCGCCCGACCGTGCCGTCCTGCAGCCGCCCGGTCACGAGCCGGCCGCGGAGCGTCGGCGCCTGCACGAACGCCGTCTGGAACGGCCTGGGCATGTTCCGGTCGGCCAGCGAGCTCGCCGTCGCTGCCGCGGTCGACCCGGTCGGGAGCACGAAGCCCCCGGAGACGAGCGCTCCGGCGGCGCCCGCCTTGAGCAGCTCCCGCCGCGTGATCCGCAGCCGGCTCAGCACGCCGTCGCCGTCCCGCTCCGCCTCGCTGCGCTCCTGTCGTTCGTCCATGTCGCCCCCCGGACCCCCGGCCGCCACGGCGGCGGCCACCCAGGTCCACGGTGGTCGGCCGCCGTGACACGGACGTGAAAGCGCTGGCCCCGTCCGCCGCGCCGGGCTCGGCGGCGCCCGGCTCATCCGTCCCAGCGACCTCGCTGTCGCCGGTGAGACAGCCGGCCCGTCCCTCGACGCGGTGTCAGCGGGCGGACTCCGGCGCCCGGACCTGTGAGCTGCACGGACCTGTGGAGCGTGCACCGGGGAGGGGCGTCACCTCGCGCTCGCGCCGGTCCGCTGTCCGGCACCCTGCTGTGCCCCCGCACGACGAGCAACGGCACCTGACCCGCGGCGCGCGACGACCGTGTAGTTCTCGGCGATGCCGTCGAAGGTGCTCGACTCGACCTTCAGGTCAGCGGCGGCCACCTCCGTCACGAGGTCGTCATGGCGGTACGGCCAGAGGGACAACCGCTCGGCATGCGTGCGGAGCGAGCCGTCAGCCTCGATCAGCGCGACAGCGATCTCCAGGTGGTGCTCGTCCTCCCACCGGTCCTCGATCTGCCAGTGGTAGATCACCACGCCGTCGCGTCCGTCGCGGCGGATGACGTGATCGCGCACGTCGATCCGAGTGCCGCCGGCACGGATCGACTCCCACGTCCGCGACGTGAGCACCAACCTCCCGCCTGGTCGCAGCAACCGGGACGTCGCAGCCAGCGCAGCCGAACGACCGGTGGTGCCGTTCGCATGCGCGAGGGAGTTGCCGACGCAGAAGACCATCTCGAAGGAACCCGGCTCCAGGTGGTCCGGCAGGGACTCCCAGCGGGCCTCCAGCGTCGTCAGCTCGACACCGTGCTCGACCGCGAGCTCCTGCGTCCGACGGACCATCGCTGCACTCGCGTCGGACGCCACGACGGTCAGACCCCGAGCGGCGAGCCCCACAGCGAGCTGCCCAGTGCCGCACGAGCAGTCCAGGACGTGTGCGTCGACGGGGAGCAGCTGCACGACGTCGCGGAACGCGTCCACGGACCCCGCGGGCGTCAGCTTGCCGTCCGGCATCAGCCACTCGTAGACGCCGGACAGCGTCTCGTACCCCGGCACACTGCTCGCCGTCCTGTCCGCATCGGCGCTCATGGACGCAGCATCACGCACGGGTGGATGGTCGGCACGCGGGCAACGGCTCTCTGCCGCCAGCATCTGCGACGGCAACGGCCTTCGGCTGGACGCGAGGCATCTCGAGCCCGCGGCCCGCGCGCGTGACGGTGAAGAAGCGGTCGATCGGCTTGTCGTCGCCACTACCCGTCGAGACGACGCGACGGTCGGGGGAGAGGTGCGAGGAGACCAGCCCCGTCGACGACGGGTGATCGGGGCCCTGGCGCCGAGAAGAGAACGTCGACGTGTCGGGAGCCACCGTGACGAATGGGATGATCCGCGCTCGCAGTTCACTTCGACCGTTGACACACCATGACCGCGGTGCCAATCTGCGATCCGCGAGGCGAGGTGTTCCTCGCAAGGCTCTGCGGCGTCCGACTGCGGCACGACACCGCGAATCCGGTGACGACGCGCCCGCTTCTTCTTGAACGCGACCGCCACGACAGTGAGCGACAAGGTCAAAGCATGCACGTTCAGCGCGTGCTGTCAGGTCCTTCAGCAGTGGCCGACGACACAGGCAGGGTTGCGGGGAGGTCCCGTCCTCCGCGTCGGGGCGCAGTTCCACGAGGAGGCCAGCCCGACATGACCGAGATCAGCGCTGACCAGAGGTCAGCGATCAAGCAGCGCTCGACGCGCATGGCCCTGACCGACAACAACCTTGCCGCAGGCATGGCGACTGCCGCTGGCGTCGTCGCCTTCGTCTCACCGCCCCACGCCACTGTGCTCGCCATCGGCTCGGGATTGCTCTGGCTGTGCGCCAACTACCGTCAGTCGATCGCGAACGACCCGCCTCGTGATGACTTCGCCGAACCCTGGATCACATCAGCAGTGATCGACGGAGCATCGTTGCCCGAGGAGGCCAGGGAGCAGCGGATCTTCCGGTTCGATGCGGAGTTGCTCGTGGTCTGCGACGGACTGTTCGCACTGCTGCGGTCGATCGAGCGGTTCGACGGCGCCGTGCAGGCAGGAGACGTCGATGGCGCGAACGCTCAAGCTGAAGCTGCGAGGGCCAACGCCGAGGTCGTGGCAAGCGCGCAGGAGATCCTGTCCGAGCTCGCAGTCGAGGTGAACGAGGCGTGGGTCTCCTTGAGCGAGGAGCTCGGGCTGGACTGGGGCTCGGCATCACTCGCCGAGGTGCAGCAGGTCTACCTGAGCAACGTGGGCGTCGACCCCGAGCAGCCCGCTCCGCCCCTTGCCGCCGTGGCAGCGTGCGTGGTCGACGGCGCCGAAGACCTTCTGGTGCCCTTCGACACCGGGATGAGCCATCCCGTCCTGGACGCCGATGACCTGCCGAGCGCACCCGCACCCCTCATCAGTCAGGAGTACCTGACTGATCTCGCGGAGATGGCGCTGGAGCTCAGAGCTCTGGTGGTGGACACCTGATCCACACGCAGGCGAACACACATGGCCGACGTCACCAGAGCGCCGAACCACCCCTGGCCGTGGCGGTGCCTGGCTGCGCTGCACGCAGGCGCCGTCCGAACTCGACGAGTGGAGATCCCGATGCCGGATGTCGCACAGGTCCGACGACTGGCGTTCAACGACGAAGAGATCGGGATGGGCTTCAACAGCCAGACGGGCCTGGCCGTGGGGAGCGCGCTGGAGGGCTTCACCGTGCAGGAGAACCCGGCGGCAACCGGCGCGGAGGTCACGTCCGCGATCTCGATCGTCTCGACCCACGAGGAGCTGCAGGAGTCGATCGGCTTGTCGTTCCAGGCACAAGGCCGGTACGGACTGGTTGCCGGTTCCGCGAAGGCGAGCTTCTCGGAGAAGACGAACTACAACTCGATGTCGACCTTCGTCGTCGCGAGTGTCGTGGTCGAGAACCCGTTGCGACGGGGGAAGAACTTCAAGATCACGGCTGACGCGAAGGCTCTGCTGGACTCCCTCCAGGTGGACAAGTTCCAGCGGGCCTTCGGGGACAGCTTCGTGCGCGGCCTGCAGACCGGCGGTGAGTTCTACGCAGTCGTCAGGATAACGTCGGTGTCGACAAGCACTCAGACAGCCTTGTCGGCCGCGCTGCAGGCGGAGTACAACGGCCTGGTCGCCTCGGGCAGCTTCAAGCTGGAGTTCGAGAGCACGAGCCAGGCGTCGAGCACCAAGTCGGAGTTCACGTCCGTGATGTATCAGCGGGCGGGATCGGGCGTCGAGATATCTCCGACCGTCACCATCGATGATGTGATCGCCCGGTTCCGGGCGTTCCCGGCGATCGCGGCAGGCAGTGCATCGGCCTACGAGAGCGAGATCGCCACGTACGACACGATCCCGCTCCCGGTGCCGACGCCCGTTGAGCAGGAAGCGTTCCTCGAGGCGCTCGCTGACGCGCGCGAGAAGAAGCTCAGGTACATCCAGAGACGGAACGACCTCGAATTCGCCATCCGGTTCCCCGAGTTCTTCGACGACCCGCCGCCGCCCGGTCAGCTGGCTACCGCTGCTGCGACGTACACCAAGTTGATGAACGCCGTGACTGCACACGCCATCGCACTGTCCAAGGGACAGATCAATCCGCCTCGGTTCTTCGAGCCGTCCGTCGAGGAGCCGTTGTCCGTTCAACTGGAGAAGAAGGACATCGTCCAGGCGGTGGCCCCTCCTCCCGCCAACGCCATGCCGAACCTCGTGGGGCAGCTCACCGCTCCCGTCCTCCACTTGCTGGCCTGCGTCAACCTGGAGGACGTCGACCACTGCCTGGCATTCCTCGGCGAGAGCCTGAACGGGCTCGGCCTCGACGCTCGGGAGCTGGGCGAGTTCTTCTTCCTCGTGCTGCGGAGCGGCGCGACGTTGGACGTGCAGGGCGATCCGAATCCCCCGGGCGCGAGGATCAAGGCGCAGTCTCCTCTGCCCGGCGTTCCAGTCGAGCCGCTCACCGTCATGAGGATCGTCGTCTGAGTTCGGCGGGCGTGGCGCCCGCCTGTGCGGCCACCCCGGTCGGCGGCGTCGGGCAGCTGCTGCGCCGTCCCGACCGACACCGACGAAGTCTGGACGGGCGCAGGCTTCTCGTGTGCGAGGTGCCTTCGACCAAGGCCGAGTGCCTCACCTCCCCCGTTGACGAGGGACGGGGCGTTGCCCGCCGCCTTGGCTGTACCGCTCACGGCCAGCCGCTTCACCGTCTCGAGCATGCGACCCAGGCGTGCCGTCTCGGCGCCGGCGTGGGCGGCGTCGCGGAGCTGTGAGACAGCCCTCCACCGCCATGCTGACCGACAGGCTCACAGGCACTACAGCGGAGTCCGGTGCCAACCGGAACGGACTCGACCAGCGTCCTCGTCAGCCCCGGTCCTGACCAGAGCCGACGCGAACTGCCGCCCCGCCGCTCATCTTCGCGAGCCACGGCGAGCCCGAAGGGCTCTTGATGCTGACCTGCGAGGACGTGGTGGAGCGGGCGACGGGAATCGAACCCGCGTTCTCAGCTTGGGAAGCTGATGTTCTGCCGCTGAACTACGCCCGCAGCGGTGCGGGTGCCACCTTACTCGGCCCGGGCCCGGGCCCGGGTCACTGTCAGTCGGCGAGCGCCGCGGCGACGCCGGCCAGGACGGCCGGCCCGACCCGGCAGCAGCCGCCGACGAGGCGGGCACCGCCGTCCCGCCAGGCCCGGACGTCGCCGGCGCGCAGCCGGGCGTCGCCGGACCAGGCCCGGCGCCCGGCGTCCCAGCGCTCGCCGCTGTTCGGGTAGGCGACGACCGGCAGGCCGCTGGCCCGTCCGGCCACGGTGACCGCGGCGGCGACGTCCCCGGGATCGAGGCAGTTGACCCCGGCGGCCACCACGAAGGGCAGCCCGCGCAGCATCGCGAAGACCGCCTCGGCGGGTTCGCCCAGGCGGGTGCGGACGGTGCCGCGCTCGTCGACGACCGTCGTCAACGACACCCAGGCCGGCACGCCGAGGGGCTCGAGCTCCAGCAGCAGCGCCTCGACCTCGGCGGCAGCCGGCAGGGTCTCGCACGCCAGGACGTCGGCGCCGGCCGCGGCGAGGACCTCGAGCCGCGGACGGTGGAAGCGTCGCAGCGCGGCGACGTCCAGCGCGTCCGGGCGGGCCGGGTCGGCGTAGGACCCGGTGTACTCGGAGCCGTCGGCGCGCACCGCGCCGTACGGCCCGACCGATGCGGCGACCCACGCGAGGGCCTCGAGCCCGTGCTCGGCGCGCGCCCGCTGAGCCAGGACGACCGACCGCGTCAGGAGCTCGTCCGCGGGCACGTCGACCCCCGCCGCGGCGAAGCCCTCGGCGCTCGCCTGGTAGCTCGCGGTCGTGGCGACCCGCGCGCCGGCGGCGAAGAAGCGGCGGTGCGCCGCCACGACGGCGTCCGGGTCGTCCGCGAGCAGCCGGGCCGACCACAGGCGGCCGCTGACGTCGTGCCCCGCGGCCTCCAGCTCGGTGGCGAGCCCGCCGTCGAGCACGACGGGTCCCGCGGCGAGCGCGGTGACGAGGGGCGGGAGCGGCACCGGCCCATCCTGCCGGGACGGCGACGGCGGCCCTCCCGCAGGAGGACCGCCGTCGCGCGGCCGCTAGGGCTGCGGGTCGGGACGCCGGGGGTTGCCCGGCCCCTGCCCCTCGGTGGCGCCGCCGGGTGCATCGCCCGGCGAGCCGGTGCTGTGCTCGGGCCCCTGGCCGGGCGTGGGCCCGTGCCCCTCCGGCGTGCGCGCCGGCGCCTGGTCGGACGGCGGCGCGCCGGACGGCTGCGCGGTGACCGACGACGTCTCGAGCGTGGCGCCGCTGCTGGCCGGGTCGCGGGTGACCGGCGGCGCGCTGCTCGGGTCGACCTGCGCGAGCATCGCCTGGTCGATCTGCGCCGTCTCGGCGGGCGTCGCGCCGACCGGCTTGGGCGCCTCCACCGTCACGTCGGCCGTGACGTCGGACGCCTCGGCGATGCGGCTGCTGCCGACCTCGGACGGCGCGAGCCCGGATGCTCCGGGCTGGGCTCCGACGAGCGCCGGCTCTCGGGCGACGAGCGAGCGCGCCAGGATCTGCGAGACGTCGAGCACCTGCACGCCGTCCTTGGCCTCGCCGGACTGCTGCTTGGCGGTCACGGCGTCGGACAGCATCACCATGCAGAACGGGCAGGCGGTGGAGACGATGTCGGGGTCCAGCGCCAGCGCCTCGTCGGTGCGCTCGACGTTGATGGACTTGCCGATCTTCTCCTCCATCCACATGCGCGCGCCGCCGGCGCCGCAGCAGAACCCGCGCTCCTTGCAGCGCGGCATCTCCTGGCTGTTCAGACCGTTGATGGCGTCGAGGATCTCCCGCGGCGGCGTGTAGACCTTGTTGTGCCGCCCCAGGTAGCACGGATCGTGGTAGGTCACCTTCTCGTCGACCGGCGTGACCGGGACGAGGTGGCCGTCCGCGAGCAGCGACGACAGCAGCTGCGTGTGGTGGACGACCTCGTAGTGGCCGCCGAGCTGCGGGTACTCGTTGGCCAGGGTGTTGAAGCAGTGCGGGCAGGTCGCCACGATCTTCACGTCGTGCTCGCGGGTGGCGCCGACGCTGTTGAGCGTCTCGACGTTCTCGGCGGCGAGCATCTGGAAGACGAACTCGTTGCCGAGGCGCCGCGCCGGGTCGCCGGAGCAGGTCTCGCCCGAGCCGAGGACGGCGAACTCGACGCCGGCGGTGTGCAGCAGCTCGGCGACCGCGCGCGTCACCTTCTTGCTGCGGTCCTCGAGCGCTCCGGCGCAGCCGACCCAGAACAGGTACTCGACGTCGTCGGGGATCGTGCCGTCGACGACGCGCACCTCGAAGGGCAGGCCGTCCATCCAGTCGGTGCGCGCCTTGTTGTTGAGACCCCAGGGGTTGCCGGTGTTCTCGAGGTTGCGCAGCATGACGCCGGCCTCGCTCGGGAACGCGCTCTCGATGAGCACCTGGTAGCGGCGCATGTCGAGGATGTGGTCGACGTGCTCGATGTCGACCGGGCACTGCTCGACGCAGGCGCCGCAGGTGGTGCAGCTCCACAGGACGTCGGGGTCGATGACCCCGCCCTCCTCGGCGGTGCCGACGAGCGGACGGACGGCCTGGTCGTGGTTGGTGCCCATCACGCGCTCGTAGCCTGACTCGGGGACGTGGCCGCCGTCGGCGCTGTGCGTTCCGGCGTCGTGGAAGTCCGGGACGTGGTCCTCGGGCGCGGTCGTGCTGCCGAGGATGTACGGCGCCTTTGCGAACAGGTGGTCGCGCAGGTTCATGATCAGCAGCTTGGGCGACAGCGGCTTGCCGGTGTTCCACGCCGGGCACTGCGACTGGCAGCGTCCGCACTCGGTGCAGGTGGCCATGTCGAGCATCCCCTTCCAGCTGAACTCCTCGATCGCGCCGATGCCGAGGGTGGCGCTCTCGTCCATGTCCTCGATGTCGTCG
>CAXTFU010000003.1:61204-61547 GCA_964243385.1 uncultured bacterium
CCGTGACGGCCCACAGCGACCGACGGAGCCGCTCGTCCTCGTCGGGGTCGGCCTCCTCGAGGTCGATGACCTTGCCCTTGCTCATCATCGGGAGCAGGCCGCCGAGCGCGACGCCGTCGGGGTTGCGCTTGGTGAGCACGTTGACCGGCGCGAGGAAGATGTGCAGGTGCTTGGAGTACGTGACCATCACGAGGAAGCCCATGACGACGGCGATCTGGCCGATCACCATGACGTCCTCGATGCGCTCGTTCACCGTCTCGCCGAGCGGCTCGAGCGGCAGCGACAGCAGGTACGAGAAGAACGGCGCGCGGGGGGTGTCCTGCCACGGCGAGACGCCGGTGTT
>CAXTFU010000004.1:0-16982 GCA_964243385.1 uncultured bacterium
GCCACGTCGTCGATCGCCCTGTCCGCCAGTCTCGGCGCCGGCCTCGCGCAGCCGCTGCGGGGCGCGACCGGCGGCGCGCGGGCGAGCCTCGCCGTCTGGCTCGTCCCGGCGCTCGTCGGCCTGGTGGCCTGGGCGCCCCTGGCCCGGCGCAGCTCGGCGCGTGCTGCGCCGGCGTCCGGCGGGCTGGCCGTGCTGCTGCGCGACCGCGTCGCCCGCGCCGTCACGGTCTTCTTCGGCCTGCAGTCGCTCGCCTTCTACACGATGCTCGCCTGGCTCCCGTCGGTGCTGCGGGCCGCCGGCGTCTCGGCCACCGAGGCGGGCGCGATGCTGGCGGTGGCCGCGGCCAGCGGCGTCCCGGTCGCCTTCGTCGTCCCGAAGCTGGCCGCCCGCCGCCCCGACCAGCGGCGGCTCGTCGTCCTGGTCGCACTGCCGACCGCGACCGGGCTGCTCGGGCTGCTCGCCGCGCCGGCCGCGGCGCCGTGGCTGTGGTCGGTGCTGCTCGGCCTCGGCACCGGCGCGGCCTTCCCGCTCGCCCTGACCCTGGTCGTGCTGCGCTCGCGCGACAGCGCGCAGGCCGCCCGCCTGTCCGCGACCGCGCAGGGCGCCGGCTACGTCCTGTGCTCCGCCGGGCCGTTCAGCATCGGGCTGCTGCACGCCGCGACCGGCGACTGGTCGCCCAGCCTGCTGGTGCTGCTCGGCCTGCTCGCCCTGCAGGTCGCCGTGGGGCGGTCGGCCGCGCGCGACCGCTCCGTCACCGGCTGACGCACCCGCGCCTCAGCCCCGGACCTCAGCCCAGGCCCAGGCCTCGGCCCCGGACCTCAGCCCCAGACCTCGGCGGCGGTCTCGACGACGAGGTCGAGCTTGGCTCGCTGGTCGTCGAGCGTCAGGGCGTTGCCCTCGACCGTCGAGGAGAAGCCGCACTGCGGCGACAGCGCCAGCTGCTCGAGCGGGACGTGCTGGGCGGCCTCGTCGATGCGGCGCTTCAGGTCGTCCTTGGACTCCAGCTGCGGCCGCTTGGTCGTCACCAGGCCGAGCACGACGACCTTGCCCGGCGGCACGAAGCGCAGCGGCTCGAAGCCGCCGGACCGGGCGTCGTCGAACTCCAGGAAGAAGCCGTCGACCTCGAGCTCGGAGAACAGCGCCTCCGCGACGTAGTCGTAGCCGCCCTCGGCCGCCCAGGACGAGCGGAAGTTGCCGCGGCACATGTGCGTGGTGACGGTCAGCCCGGCCGGCCGGTCGGCGAGCGCGGCGTTGATCTCGGCGATGTTCTGCAGGTGCTGGCGGTCGCCGTCGTCGCCCTGCGAGCGCACCAGCTCGCGCTGCTTCGGGTCGTTGAGGTAGGCCAGGCTGGTGTCGTCGAGCTGCAGGTAGGTGCACCCGCTCGCCGCGAGCAGCCGGATCTCCTCGGCGTACGCCGCGGCGAGGTCCGCCCAGAACTGCTCGAGGTCGGGGTAGACGTCGCGGGAGATGGCCGCGCGACCGCCGCGGTAGTGGACCATGCTCGGCGACGGGATCGTCAGCTTCGGCGTCAGACCGCTGCCGGACTGTGCGACCGCGTCCTGCAGGAACGAGAAGTCGTCCACGAAGATCGGCTGCTCGAGCCGCACGCGGTCGGCGACCTCCGTCGCCGGCGGGGCGAAGTCGATCGCGCCCTGCTCGTTCTCGAAGTGCACGTGCATGGACGTGTCGGCCTTGCGCACCCCGCCGAGCTGGTAGATGAAGTCCATGTGCCAGGACGAGCGGCGGAACTCCCCGTCCGTGGCCGACGACAGGCCGGCGTCCTGCTGCATCCGCACGACGTCGCGGACCGCCTCGTCCTCGGCGGCGCGCAGCTGCTCGGGGCTGAGACGGCCGTCCGCGGCGGCGGTCCGGGCCTCGAGCAGGGCGGCGGGACGGAGCAGGGAGCCGACGTGGTCGGCGCGGAAGGGCGGCGCGGTGCGGGTCATGGCTGCATCGTCCCCGAGCCGGCCCCCGCCGCGCTCGTCGGGGTGGTCCGTCGGTCCGTCCGCGCAACGGCGGCCGTGGGTGGCACGATGCGCCGCACGGACAGGGTGGGACGACGGGGGAGCGGCGTTGGCCGGCGGGAGTCGCGAGCCGGGGCGCACGGCCGCCGCGCGGGTCCTCGCCGTGCTCGGCGCCTTCGACAGCACCCGGTCCGTCCTCGGCGTCACCGCCATCGCCCGGCGGGGCGGGCTCGCGGTCAGCACCGCGCACCGGCTCGTCGCCGAGCTGGAGGAGTGGGGCGCACTCACCCGCCGCGCCGACGGCCAGTACGAGATCGGGCCCCGGCTGTGGGAGCTCGGGCTGCTGGCGCCGGTCAACCGCGAGCTGCGCCAGGTCGCGCTGCCGTACATGCAGGACGTGCTCGCCACCACGGGGGAGAACGTCCACCTCGCCGTCCGGGACGGCTTCGGCGTCCTGTACGTCGAGCGCATCCACGGCAACGACGCCGTCCCGCTCGTCAGCACGATGGGCACCCGGCTGCCGATGCACGCCACCGGCGTCGGCAAGGTGCTGCTCGCCGACGCGCCGCAGCTCGTGCAGCAGCGCGTCCTCGGCGACCTCCACCAGGTGACCCCGCAGACGATCACCGACCCGGTACGGCTGCGGCAGCAGCTGGCGGAGGTGCGCAGGCGCGGCTTCGCGCGCACGCTCGACGAGATGACGATCGGCACGGCGTCGCTCGCCGTGCCGGTCCGGGACGCCTGGGGCGTGACGCGGGCGGCCCTCGGGGTCGTCGTGACGAACACCCGGCGCGATCTCACCCGCCAGCTGCCGGCGCTGCAGGTCGCCGCACGGGGCATCGGCCGGCAGCTCATGCTGCCCGAGTAGGCCGCACCCGCCCGCGGGCGGGGGGTCGACGCCGCGCGGTCGCTCAAGGCGGCTCCGGACGGGGCCGATCCAGGATCATGGTCACCTTCGCAGCACCGACGGTCGAACGAGGCACGGGCTCCAGCGACGACGCGTCCGCCGCCGAGGCCGGCCGGCGGGCAGCGACCGAGGCGGTCGCTGCGCTGGCCGGGCGGCCGCCCTCGCTGGTGCTCGTGTACGCCTCGGTCCGCTACGACCTGCCGGAGCTCCTCGCCGGCGTCCGGTCGGTGACCGGATCAGCGCCGCTGGCCGGAGCGACGAGCGCCGGGCACTTCATCGGCAGGCACGTCGCCGGACCGGGCGAGGGGGTCGCGGTCCTGGTCCTCGCCGGCGGCCCGTACCGCTTCGGGGTGGCCGTGGCCGAGGGCATGGCCGCCGGAGCCCGCGCCGTCGGCGCGGACGTGGCCCGCAGCGCCCGCGTCGCGGCCGGTGCCGCCGACGACCAGGTGCATGCGGCCCTGCTCCTGCTGACGGACGGGTTGGGCGGGGACCAGCAGGCCGTCCTCGCCGGTGCCCACTCGGTGGCCGGTGCGAGGGTCCCCGTGGTCGGCGGAGCCGCGGGCGACGACCGGCGCATGCACCGCACCAGCGTGTTCTGCGGCGACCGGGTGCTGTCCGACGCAGCGGTCGGCGTGTGGATCGCCTCGACCCGGCCCCTGCACGTGACGAGCGGGCACGGCTGGAGCCCGGTGAGCCTCCCGCAGGTCGTGACCCGCGCCGAGGGCCTGGTCGTGCACGAGATCGGCGGCCGGCGGGCCACCGACGTCTACGCCGAGTACGCCGACCTGAGCGCCGGTGAGGTGATGCGCAGGAGCGACGGGCTGGTGTGGCAGGCCTCCTACGCGCTCGGCGTCCTCCAGCACGACGGCTCCCACCTCGTCCGGGGCGTCTTCCCCACGGCCGACGGGCCGCTGCACAGCTTCACGCCCATCCCGGAGCTCTCGGCCGTGCAGGTCATGAGCGCCGACGTCCCCGCCGTCCTGGGCGTGGTCGAGGACGTGGTCGGCCGGGCGATCGTCCACGGGGACGAGCGCGTGCTGCTCACGTTCGACTGCACGGCTCGCATGGACATCCTCGGGACGCACCTGCACGAGGAGGTCGCCTCGCTGCAGGACGCCGCCGGAACGGTCGTCCCCTTCGGCTTCTACACCTACGGCGAGTTCGCGCGCACCCGCGGCGTCGGCGGCGTGCACAACGCCACGCTGACGGCGCTGGCCCTCTGACGGGATGAGCACCGAGGCGACGGCTGCGTCCGCTGCGTGGTCCGCACCGGTCCTGCCGACCGACGACCCGCAGGACCTGCGTCGCGAGCTCGCCGCCGCCCGGGACGCCGCCCGGGACGCGTACCGCGACTCCGCCCGGCTGGTGCGCCTGCTCGCCGTCATCGGCCGGCCGGCCGCACCTGCGGAGCTCCGGGCCGCCGTCCTCGAGTGCCTGTCCGAGGTCTTCTCCGCGGACATCACGGTGCTGCTGCGCACGTCGACGGCGGGGCCGCGCGTGGAGACCGACGTCCTCGCCGCGTGCGGCCTGGACGAGGACGCCGCCGTCGACGCCCTGGACGGCCTCTCCGCGGTCGGGCTGTGGGCCGCTGCCGGCCCGACCTCGTGGACGAGCGCCGACGGACCCGAGGTCCTCGTGGACGGCGTCCCGGTCCGGTCGGCCGCGGTCGTGCCGCTGGCCGCCGGCGACCCGAGCTGCGGGGTGATGGCGCTGCTGCGCAGTCAGCAGGACGCGTTCACCGCCACGGAGCTGCAGCTGCTCGGGTCGGTCGCGGCGCGGCTGCGCTCGTCGCTCGAGGACGGGGAGCGCCGCACGGCCGTCAGCCGCCTGGCCGGCGCCGGGCACCGGCTCAACCACTCCCTCGACCTGGCTGCGGTCCTCGACGAGGCCGTCGCGGTCCTGCGCTCCGTGACCGGCGGGGCGTGGGCGCTGGCCGCCCTCGTCGAGCACGGCGTCGCGACCGTCGTGGCCTCCGAGGGCGTGCCGCCGGGCGGCCTGGACACCTGGCCACGCCGGACGGAGGACCTCCAGGCCTGGCCGCACGCCCTGCGCCGCCAGGTGCACCTGCGGCACGACCTGCTCGACGGGCAGGACCCGCTCACGGCGGAGCTGCGCCACGCCGCGCGGTCGCTGCTGTGCGTGCCGGTGCTGCACGACGGGCTGCCGGTGGTGCTCCTGTACGCGGCGGACGACCGTCCGCACGCCTTCACGCCGGCGAGCGTCGATGCCGCGGCCCTGCTCGCCGGCTACGTCGGTCCCGCGCTCGTCAACGCGCGCCTGTACCGCGAGCTGGCGTCGAGCGAGGAGCGCCTGCGACTGCTCACCGACGCCATCGACGACATGGTGGCGGTCGTCGACCTCGACGGGGTCGTCCAGTGGGTGTCCCCGTCCTTCGCCCGGGGCGTGGGGGCCGAGGCCGAGCACCTGGTCGGGACGGAGCTGCCGCGCCTGGTGCACCCGTCCGAGCGGGACGCCGTCCGTGCTGCCATGGCCGCGGACCCGGGCGACCGCCGGCACGCCAGCCGCCTCGAGCACCGTCTGCGCACCGGCGCGGGGGAGTGGGGGTGGGTCGAGACCTCGTTGGCGGTGGCCACCACTGCCAGCGGGAGCACGGTGCTGTCGTCCCGGTTCGTCGGCGAGCGACGGCGGCTGCAGGAGGAGCTGCGGCACCGGGCCTACCACGACCCGCTGACCGGTCTGGCGAACCGCGCACTGGCCAGGCAGGTGCTCGAGGAAGCGCTCGAGACCCCGCCGGACTCCGACGCTCCCGGTGGGGTGGGCCTGCTGTTCTGCGACCTCGACGAGTTCAAGGCCGTGAACGACCGCCTGGGGCACGAGGCCGGCGACGACCTCCTGCGCCAGGTCGCTGCCCGCCTGGCGGCGTGCGTGCGGCCGGACGACGTCCTCGCCCGGCTCGGCGGTGACGAGTTCGTCGTCGTCCTGGCGGGGACCACGGACCTGCACGGCACGCGGGAGGTCGGGGAGCGCCTGCTGGGCGCCCTGTCCGCGCCGTTCGCGCTCGGCCGCGAGCAGGTGCGTGTCGGGGTCAGCGTCGGCGGCGTCGTCGGGGACCGGCGCCGCAGCGGTGCTCTGGCGAGGACGGCGACGGAGGTGCTGCGGGACGCCGACGCGGCCATGTACGAGGCGAAGCGCGCAGGACGCGGCCGCGTCGCGGTCTTCGACGCGGTCGCGGCCCGGGAGGCCGTGTCGCGGCTCTCGTTGCGCCAGCAGCTCTCGGAGGCCGTCCGGCGCGGGGAGATCGCCGTGCACTACCAGCCGGTGGTGGACCTCCGCACCGGCCGGCCCGTCGGCTTCGAGGCCCTGGCGCGCTGGACCTCTGCGTCCTGCGGCACCGTGAGCCCTGCCGTCTTCGTCCCCCTGGCCGAGGAGAGCGGCGCCATCGCGGACATCGGCGCGCTCGTGCTGGAGCGGTCCTGCGAGCAGCTGGCCCGCTGGCGGGCGCTGCCGGGAGGCGAGCAGTTCACCGTCTCGGTCAACCTGTCACCGGTCGAGCTGGACGACGACTGCCTGGTCGACCGCGTCCTGGCCGCGCTGCGACGCCACGGGGTCCCGCCGTCCGGCCTGTGCCTGGAGGTCACCGAGGGGCTCGCGCTGTCCGAGCGGCACGTCGCCCAGCTCCGGAGGCTGGCCGCTGCCGGCGTCCGGCTCGCCCTCGACGACTTCGGCGTGGCCCGGGCCAACCTGGTGGACCTCACGCGGATGCCCGTCACCGGGCTCAAGATCGACCGTTCCTTCGTGGCCGGCCTCGGGACAGCACGTCCTGGACGGGCGGGCGCCCTCGACACGGGCATCGTCCGCGCGGTCCTGGCGCTGTGCGCCGACACGGGCCTGTCCGTCGTGGCGGAGGGCGTCGAGACCGAGGAGCAGCGGCAGGTCCTGCTCGCCCTCGGCTGCGACCGCGCGCAGGGCTGGCTCTTCTCGCCCGCGGTGCCCGCCGCAGCCGCAGCCGCGCTGGTGGGACGGTCGCTCGGCGCCCCGCCACCGGACGGGCGTGCGGCTCCGGCGCCGAGCTGCGCCGGAGCCGGACGGGCGCCGGGCTGAGGAGCGCACCGCTCGGCGAGCAGGGTCCGACGCCACCTCGAACCCGGTCAGGTCTTGCCGACGACGGGGTCACGGTCGGGGCAGCAACCGCCGGATCCTGTCGGTGTCGTCGTCGCCCTGCGGCGTGTACAGCACCAGGCCCAGCCCCGGGCTGTCGTCGATCGCGTAGGACGAGTACCACAGCATCAAGGACCCGGCCACGGGGTGCGTGAGGTGCTTGACCCCTTGCCCGAGCGTCCTCACGTCGTGGTCCGTCCACATGCGGGCGAAGTCCGCGTCGCTGCTGCGGAGCTCCTGCACGAGGGCCCGGGCCTCCTCGTCGGTCGTCCCCCACCGGGCCATCTCGAGCCGGAACGTCGAGACGGCCAGGGCCGCCTCCTGCTCCCAGTCCGGGAGCAGGGTGCGAGCGGCGGGGTCGCGGAACAAGATCTTGAGGACGTTGCGCTCGCTGGGCGGGAGCGCGTCGTAGTCCGTCAGGACGGCCCGGGCGGCCTCGTTCCACGCCGCGACGTCCCAGGCGGCGGTCTTGATGTAGGCGGGACTGTCGGGGAAGCCGGCGAGCACCCGTGCGAGCCGTTCGCCCACGGTCGGGGCGAGGCGGCGACCGAGGGCAGTCGCCGCCCGTGCGCGAGCACGAACAGGTGCTCGCGCTCGGCCGGGGTGAGCACGAGGGCGCTCGCAACGCTGTCCAGCACCGCGCTCGAGGGCGTTCCGCCGCGGCCCTGCTCGAGACGGGTGTACCACTCCACGCTGACCTCAGCGCGGCGCGCCACCTCTTCCCGGCGCAGGCCGGGCGTCCGTCGCCGCGTGGCCGGGAAGCCGAGGGCCAGCGGGTCGAGGCGCTCGCGACGCGAGCGCAGGAAGCCGCCGAGCGAGTCGTCCCAGGTCGTCAACGTGCCCCTCCGCTCGATCGCCGGTGCTGCACGTCCCCGGCCGGTGCGTGCCGGTCCGCCGGCAGGTCGGCCGTGCTGCCGACGGCGATCAGTGCAGACCGCCGTTGACGCGCAGGGTCTGGCCGTTGACCCAGTGCCCGGCGCTGCCGACGAGGAAGGAGACGGCGGCCGCGATGTCCGACGGGGTGCCCAGGCGCTCGAGGGGAGCGGCTCGGGCGAACGCAGCGACGGCCTGCTCGTCCTTGCCCTGCAGGAACATGTCGGTCGCGGTCGGCCCCGGGGCGATCGCGTTGACGGTGATGTCCCGGCCGCGCAGCTCCTGCGCCAGGACGAACGTCATCGCCTCGACGGCGCCCTTGGTGGCTGCGTAGCCGGTGTAGCCCGGCAGTGGCCGACCGATGACCGACGACGAGAGGTTCACGAGGGAGCCGCCGTCGCGCAGTCGTCGGGCAGCCTGCTGGCCGACCACGAAGGTCCCCCGCAGGTTGGTCCGGACCATGGCGTCCAAGGCCGTCAGGTCCAGGTCGACCAGGGGCGCGATCGTCATCTGCCCTGCCGCGTGCACGACGGCGTCGATGCCGCCGAACGCCTGTTCCGCCTGGTCGAACAGGGCGTGCACGGCGCGCTCGTCGGCGACGTCGGCGGCGACGGCGACGGCGCGTCCACCTGCGCGCTGCACCGCGGTGACGACCTCGGCTGCGTCGACGACCTGCGTCGCGCACCCCACGACGACGGCGTAGCCGTCGCCGGCGAGGCGCTCGGCGCACGCCCGGCCGATGCCGCGGGACGCGCCGGTCACGACCGCGACCGGTCCCTGTGTCGAGCTCGTCATGACGGTCCTCTCCGTGCGTCCGGGCGGCTGTCGACGGCCCTGGTCGAGCGCGGGTCGGCGCCGGGTCCGCTCGCCCGCGCCTGCAGGCCGTCGTCGCCGTCGCCGGCGGTCAACGCGGCAGCGGGACCAGCGGCCCGGCGTGCTCCCGCAGGTGCGCGATCCGCCGGCCGCGCACGGTGAGCACCGCGACGTAGCGGCGGCGGAACAGCCCACCCAGGTCGCTGCGGTGCAGGACCGCCCGGTACTCGCAGACGACGACCGGCGTGCCGGTCGACGCGGCGCTCACCCGAACGGCCGGCTGGGCGACAGGCCCATGAGCGACTGGCCGGTCGCGAAGTCGGTCGGCAGCGACACGTGGTCGTGGAACATCAGCCACTGGCCGTCGACGAGCCGGAAGCAGTTGGTCTGCCGGACCCACAGGTCCAGCTCCTGGCCGCTCATCGTGCCGACCAGACGGACCAGCAGCCGGACGACCGACAGCTCGCCCGAGGCGGTCACCTCGACGTCGGAGAGCTCCAGGACCGGTGTGCCGGCCCACGCGGCGAAGAAGCCGACCCAGTTCTCGCGCCACATCTGCCCGCCGCGGAACTCGATGGGGGGCATGAGGTCGAACGCGCTGAAGGCGTGCCCGGCCACGTAGAAGGACATCATCGCGTCGACGTCCTTGGCCTCGAACGCCTGCTTCCAGTCCTGCATGCGCGAGAGCACCTGCTCGGCGAGCTCGTCGGTGGTGCTGGTCCCGGTGGTCGTGGTCATGTTCGGCTCCTGTGCGAGATGTCGGTCGGGTGCGTCGACCAGGTTCCGGGACGTGGCGCGCCTGCACCACGCCCTGGTCGTACCGGTATCGCCGGTACCCCCCTGGCGGGACACGCGCGTCACGTCGTCCACGCGACGCTCGTGCAGCAGAGGGCGGCGCCTACTCGACCCGGGCACCGACCGGCCGCATCGCCCTGCCCAGTGCCGGGAGGGACAGTGCGGACACCCCGAGCAGGACGGCTCCGGCGCCGGCGACCAGACCCAGCGCGCCGACCGGCGGCAGGCCGGCGGGGGCGCCCGTCACCAGGGCGAGCAGCGCCCCCAGCGCCGTCCCGGCGAGGAGCGCGACGGCCAGGCCGAGGCAGACCGGGACGGCTGCCTCCACCAGCAGCGACGCCGCGACCGTGCGACGCCGCATCCCGACGGCGGACAGCGCGGACAGCACGGCGGCCCGCTCCCGGAGCTGCTCGACCGACGAGACGAGCAGCGTCGCCCCGACCGCCAGCAGCACGGCCGACGCGCCAGCCGTCAGCCCTGCCTGCAGCCCGGCGAACCGGCTCGACAGCGTCGTCGCCTGCAGGACGCGCACGACCGCGACCGGGTCGACCGCCGTCGCGACCCGGACCAGGTCGGTGGTCGCGTCCGCGCCCGCCGACAGCCGGACGTACGCGTCGAGCCTGACCCCCGCCAGCTCGGCCAGACCGAGCGCCCCGCGCGTCGCCAGCACCTGCCCGCCCAGCACGTCACCCAGCGGGTCAGGGGTCGCGACCGCCTCGGCCGCGTCGGCCGGGACCGGCCAGGCCCGGACCCCCGCGTCCGTCGTGGCGAACCGCAGCACCCCGCCGTGCAGCGCCGCGAGCTCCGGGGAGGTCGTGAACACGTCGCCGTCGGCGCAGCTGGGCAGGTCCGCGAGCTCCTCGAGGTCGGCGCAGCCGCCCACGACCACCGTCACGGGCTCGGCAGCCCCGGCCTGCCGTCCCTGCGCCCAGGCCGTCCAGGCGACCCCGTCCACGCCGGGGCTGCGGGCCAGGGACTGCCCGACGGCCGTCGCGCTGGCCCCGGACAGGCCGTGGGACGAGACGAACGCGTCGGCCCGACCGGGGTCCTGGCCGGTCGCCTCGGTGTAGTTCCCGGCCAGCGCCCCGAACAGCGACTGCAGGGCGACGACCCCCGCCAGGGCGACGGCGACGCCGGCAGCCACCCGCCCGGACGTCGCGCCGCCGGACTGCAGGCGGCGCACCGCCAGCTGCCAGGGCAGCGGGCCGGCCCCGAGCCGCGCCACGGCCAGGTCGGCCAGCCAGGGCTGTACGGCCAGCACCCCGAGCAGCAGCACCAGCACGCCCGCCAGCGCGACCCGCGGGTCGAGCGCCGTGCGCGGGTCCGTGGAGGAGGTCACCTGCCAGGCCAGCAGCACCGCACCGACGGCCACGAGCAGGACGCGCCACCAGCCGCGGCGCCTCGCGGGCCGGGCTCGCCTCGAGACGCCGAGCGGCTCGATCGTCACGCTGCGGAGCCCGGCGAGCGAACCGACGACCGCGACGGCCGGGACGGCCACGGCCACGACGATCCCGAGCGGCAGGGACGGGACCGCGTCGGACGGGAACACGCTGAGACCGGCGGCCGAGACGTACCGCAGGAGCTGACGCCCGGCCAGGAACAGGACCGCGCCGACGCCCAGGCCCAGCACGGCGGCGCACCCGCCCTCGCACGCTGCGACCCGCCGGACCGTCCGGCTGTCCAGACCCAGCAGGCGCAGGGCAGCGAGCCGCCGGTCCCGGGCCTCCCCGCCGAAGCGGGCGGAGGTCGCGACGAACACCCCGACGGGCAGGGCCAGGACCGCGACGCCCACGACGAGCACGAGGGTCAGGACCGGGTCCAGGGGATCTCGCGTGAACGGCGCGCCGAAGTGGTCGATCCTGCGCGACAGACCGCCCTCGGCGATCCTGCGGTCGACCGCGTAGGCCACGAGCTCGTCCGGGCCGAGCAGGCCGGCGTCGCCGATCGTCGCGACGTCGCGGTAGGGGAGCCGGACCGCGAGCACACGCCCGTCGGGGGACGCGAGCAGCGTGCGCAGGGCAGGGCTGACGGCCATCTCGCGGTCGCCGGGCAGGGCGTCCAGCCCCGGGGGGACCGGGGGTCGCGGGCCGTCCGGATGGAGCACGCGGACCCGCGCACCGGCCTGCCGGCCGGTGAGGGGAGTGCTCGCGTCGCCGATCAGGAGCGTCCCCGGGCCAGGGCCCGGGGCGTCGGTCGTGTACGTCTCGTCGCTGCGGGCCTCCGCGCGGGCGTCGCGGGCGGCCAGGGCGCCGGGGACGGACGCCGCGAGGAGCAGGACAGCGACCCCCACGCCCACGCCCAGTGCGGTCAGCACCGTGCGCACCCACGCGGCGCGGCTGCCGAAGGCGAACCGCGCCGCCAGGCTCAGCGTCGTGCCCGCCCGCGCTGGACCGGGCCTTCCGGGGGACGGGTCCGGTCGGACGGCGCGGGAGCCGGCCCGTGCCGGGGCGGTCACGCCGGCACCCCGGCCGGCGTGGTCCGCGCCCGCCCGTCCCGGACGACGACCTCGCGGTCGGAGTGCGCGGCGACGCGCACGTCGTGGGTGACGAGGAGCACGGCCGCACCGGTGCGCCGGGCGGCCGCGGTCAGCAGCTGCATGACCCGCTCGCCGTTCAGGGAGTCCAGCGCGCCGGTCGGTTCGTCGGCGAAGACGACGCGGGGCTCGAACACCAGCGCGCGGGCCACCGCCACCCGCTGCGCCTGGCCGCCCGAGACCTCACCGGGGCGCTGGCTCGCGACCTCGGCGACCTCGAGCGCGGCGAGCTGTTCGCCTGCTCTGGCCTCCGCCTCACGGCGACGCCGGCCGAGGAGCCTCAGCGGGAGCGCGACGTTCTCGAGACAGGTCAGCTCGGGGACGAGCTGGCTGCTCTGGAACACGAACCCGAACGAGCGCCGCCGCAGCGCGCTGCGCCCCGCGTCGTCCATCGCGCCGACGTCCAGGCCGTCGAACAGCACGGTCCCGGCGTCGGGCACGAGCAGCCCGGCCAGGCAGTGCATCAGCGTCGACTTGCCGGAACCCGACGGGCCCATCACCGCGACGATCTCCCCGGCGTCCACGGCCAGCGACGCCCCCGCCAGGGCCGTCGTCGCCCCGAACGCCTTGTGCAGCTCGACCGCCTGCAGCAGCGGCGCCGGCCGCTCGGCGCCGCTCACCGCGTCACCGCCGCGCGCAGCTCCGCGATCCGGGCGGCGGTCAGCTCGAGCCAGCGCAGGTCCGCCTCCAGGTGGAACAGGGCGTGGTCGCAGACCAGCTGGGTCGCCAGGTCGCCCCCGGACTTGCGGCGCGTCAGCGCGCGCATCTGCCCGAGGTGGGCCGAGCGCTGGGTGTCGAGCAGGTCCGTGGCGCTGCGCCCGGACAGCAGCGCGAGGACCACCTTGGTGTACAGCGTGCTCTGCAGGTAGAGCGCCGGTTCCTCCGGCGTCTGCAGCCAGTCGGCGACCTGCGTGACCCCGGCGTCGGTGATCGAGTAGCGCTTGCGCTCGGGTCCCTCGCCCTGCTCGACGCCGGCGACCTCGATGAGGCCGTTGCCGAGCAGCCGGGCCAGGGCCGCGTAGACCTGGGTGTACGCGACGGGCTTGTCCTTGCCGAACAAGCCGTCGTAGGAGTGCTTCAAGTCGTAGCCGTGCGAGGGCGACGGCTCCAGCAGGCCCAGGATCGTGCGAGGCAGGGACACAGGTGCTCCTTCGTGGGAGTCGCGCCGTTCGCGCGACCGTGCTCGTCCTCGGACCTCGCGCGGAGCCGCCGCGACCGCCGCGGCCCACTAGTCCCAGGTGTGTAGAGACACTGTTGCACAGCACGGACGCGTCGGCTGCTGATCCGGCGCGCCGGACAGCGTGGTGACTCCGCACGTGCGTCTGTCCACGAGTGCGAGGTCGGTCGCGGCGACCTGAGGGACGCAGAACCGAACGCCGTCCTGCCGCGTGAGGAGGGTGTGCCCATGACGAGGACGACCCGTGGCTGACCGCGACCAGGAGTTCGACGCCTTCGTCACCGCCTCCGGTCCCCGCCTGCTGCGCGCGGCGCAGCTGCTGACCGGAGACCGCCACCGCGCTGAGGACCTCCTGCAGGACGTGCTCGCCCGCACCTACGTGCGGTGGAGCCGGCTGGACGGTGCGCCCGAGGCCTACGTCCGCCGTGGGTTGCTCAACGGGCAGCGCTCGTGGTGGCGCAGCCGGGCCAGCCGCGACGTGATCACCGACGCGGTCCCCGAACGTCCGGTGGCCGCCGACCTCAGCACAGACGCCGTCATGCAGGACGCCGTGCTCCGCGCGCTGGCCGAGCTCACCCGGCGTGAGCGATCCGTGGTCGTCCTGCGCTTCTGGCTCGACCTGAGCGAGGCAGCGACCGCCGCAGAGCTCGGCATCGCCCCCGGCACCGTCAAGAGCACCAGCTCCCGCGCCCTCACCCGCCTGCGCTCCTCGCCGCACCTGTCACGCACCGACCCCGCGATCCTCCCCTTGAGCAGGAGCACCCGATGACCGACGAGCCTGACCCGTCCGACCTGCACCGTCTGCTCGACGGCCCGGTCGGTCCCACCGCCCACCTCGCCAGCTCGGCCCGACGGCTGGCCCGCCGGCGCACCCACCGCCGCAACGGCGGAGCAGCGGTGCTCGCTGCCGCCTGCGCCGCGACGTCGGTACCGCTGCTGCTGTCGTCGGGCGGGCCCTCCGACGCGCTCGTCGCGGCGCCCGGAGCGCCCGGCGCGCCGGTGGCCGCCTCGCCGGACCCGATGGCGGACGACCGGCTCGTCGCCGACTGCCTGCAGACGGCCGGGTTCGCCGTGCAGCTGGAGTCCGACGGGTACAGCTACACGACCGTCGACGGCCCGCACGCACGCGCCTACGCGGAAGCGCAGTACGCCTGCGGTCTGCGCTACACCGGCGAAGGAGTCCCGCCCGCCACGGACGCCCAGCTCGCCCAGCGCTACGACGTCCAGCTCCGGATCCGCGACTGCCTCATCGACCGGGACCTGCCCGTCGCCGACGCACCGGCCCGTGCCGACTTCATCGCCGACTACGGCAGCTGGACGCCGTACGACGGCCACGAGGGCACCATCGGCCAGGCGAAGGACTGCGACGCGCTCGGCGCCTACACCGTCCGCGACTGACCGGCCAGCCCCTTTCGCAGGCGACGGCCTGGCTCGCCGTCGTCCTCGACGGCGTCCCGTCGGGGGACGGCGGCCGAGACGGTGCCGCGCAGTTCCTGCACATCGCCGACGTCGCAGCGCAGGCCGTGACCGGCGCCGCGCTCGCGTGACCGGTCGCAGCCTCCGGGTACCACCCGCAGTCGAGGAGCAGACAGGTGCGCGACAGGAGGACGGCAGCGGTGCGGCTCGCGGCGTACGGGGCGCTGGCGCTGGACCACGTCGAGCGCCGGGCGGTGTACGCGGATCGGGTGGACTGGCCGACGACGCGCACGTCGATGGCCCAGGCCGCCGCGCGCGCGACGGCCCCGGCCGACCTGCACGCCGCGATCCGCAGGGTGGCGAGGCAGGCCGGTGGCGAGCACGGCGGGCTGGTGCCACCAGGTCGCAGGTCGAGGGCCGGAGCGCAGGAGCACCCCTGCGCCTCCCTGGTGGACCACTGCGGGGTCCTGGTCCTGCCGTCCTGCCCTGGTGATCTGCGCTCGGTGCTGGCGTACGCCGCGGCCGGCGGCCGCGCGCTGCGACGGCTCCCGCCTGCGAACGGGTGGGTGGTCGACCTGCGCGGCAACACCGGTGGCTCGATGTGGCCGATGCTCGCGGTCGCCCTGCCGCTGCTCGCGGGCGACGGGATGCTCGGCGCCTTCGTCACCCGTACCGGCACGTGCACACCGTGGTGGGCGCGCGGCCGCCGGGTGGGTACCGGACGCATGGCCAGCGCCCGCGGCCGCGGCCCGCTCCGCCTGCCCGGACCCGTCGCTGTGCTGACCGACGGACGCACCGCGAGTGCGGCCGAAGCGGTTGCCGTCGCGTTCCGGGGCGTGTCGACGGCCCGGTCCTACGGGGCGGCGACGCACGGACTCAGCACCGGCAACGAGACGGTCCTGCTGCCCGACGGAGCCCTGCTGGTGATCACGTCGTGCCGGTTCGCCGACCGGACCGGCAGGACGTACGGCGGGCCGCTGACCCCCGACGTGCTGGCCGACGACGCCCTCGTCGTCGCGCTGGCTGACCTCGCTGACACCAGCTGACCCGCGCCGGGGCAACCGCCCGCCGGGCGCCGAGGAACGCTTCCGGGAGGTGAGCGTTCGTCGTGCGGACCGGTCAGCCCTGCTGCCGCAGCGGGCAGGCGCTGTCGCGCAGTCGTCCCACCACCGCGGGGTCGCCCCACTCGAGACCGCCGGCCGCGAACCCGCCGGAGAAGACGTCCTGGCCCCTGTCGTCCTGGCCGCCCTGCTCGTCGGTCACGGTGGCCTGGAACAGCGGCTCGTACAGCTCCGGCTCGTCCTCGGTGGGCTGCGGCGGTGCGACGCAGGTGGTCAGCTCGACGACGGCGGCCAGGGGTGGCGTGGGGCCGCGGCCGTCCATCGGCTGCGTCGGGGGGTCGTCGTCGCCCGGCGCGAGGCGGAGGGGGAGGTCGACCTCGGCGCCGGTGCTGTGCTGCAGCGCGATAAGGCGCAGCCCGGGCGGACCTGCAGGGACTGCAGCAGCAGGGGCGAGCTGGAGGCGTTGCTCAGCTCGAAGCCCACCTCGGCCCGGTCGCCGGTGACCGTGACGGGAGGGGTGTCCATCGGGATGAACGACTGGAGCGGGCCCGCGCGCCCGCAGGCCGCCGCGGCGAAGCGGGACGACCTGCCGACCCCCTCGGTGTCCATCCGCAGCGAGGTGGTGCGCATGCCTGCCCCGGTCATCGCCCGCACCCGCAACGGGCCGACCGGCTCGAGTGCCGGCAGGTCGTCGCAACGGACCCGACGCAGCAGACGCACCGACGTCGTGCCGCCGGACGACATGCGTCGGCCCGCGACGTCGTCAGCGGCGTAGCCGGTGTCGCCGAGCTCCACGGTCTCCAGCCCGACGGCACGCGGGCCGGTGTTGCGCAGCACGAGGGTGGCGTGCACTGCGAGCCCACCGTCGTAGGGCACCAGATCGGACTCCCAGCTCGACGGCTGCGGGCCGAGGTCGAGCGAGAGCACCCCCTCCGCGGAGTCCTGGAGCATGCGCTGCCGCTGCTCGCCCAGCAGGGTCGCGACCCCGACCGACGGTCGCGGCCAGGACCAGTGCAGTGACCTGGCGTCCGCGCCCAGGCCGTGGCACGTCGTCGTCGTGCGCGTCGTCCACCGTCTCCGACCGACGCTGAGCGTGTGCCCGCGGCCGTCTCTGATCGTCACCGGTGGCGAAGGCAGGTCTGGGTCCACCCCCGGACGCTACGAGTGACCACACCGTCACGTCCTCCGAACGGGCGCACGAGCACACGCTCACGGCGGACGATCGGCTGCTGGGACGCTGCCGTCCGGGTGAACACCTGCGTCGCTGCAGCTGGTGTCCGTACCGTCGGGCTCGACCTGCCGCGCTGCTCGCGTGGCGCAGACC
>CAXTFU010000004.1:16992-38240 GCA_964243385.1 uncultured bacterium
GCGAGCGACGCCGGTGAGATCGTGCTGCTGAGTGCGCTGAAGACCGTGCTGACGGGGATCACGAACCTGCTGCGACGGGGTGACCGGCACCCGACGGGACCGGTGCACGACGACCTGCAGCGCGCCGGCGGTCCCGGACCGGCGCTGACGAGCCGACAGGCCGATCGTCGCGCCAGCGGCAGGTCGTCCTGGATGCACCCCGGCTTCTGACAGGGGGCGTCGATCCGGTCCTGTCCGGGAGGCGACAGATCAGCGACCTGGGGTGCGAGGCTGGGCACGTGCAGCGCTAACCGCAGGGCGAGCTGGTCGTAGTCCTCGACTGCGCCGATCTCGAGCGCTGCCGCCTTCTGGACGGTGGTCCTGGGCTACCGGCGTGAGGGGTACGGCGGAGGGCCGTACCTCAGCCTGGTGCCGCAGGAAGGTCGGGGGGTCGAGCTGCTGCTGCAGCAGACCGGCGACCCGAAGGTCGAGAAGAACCGGGTGCACCTCGACCTGCGGACCAGTGACCTGGACCGCGAGGTCGCGCGGGTGCAGGCGGCCGGCGGTACTCGCCTGACGCCCGAACCGGTGCGGGAGCACGGCTGGCAGTGGCACGTCCTGGCTGACCCGGACGGCAACGAGCTGTGCGTGCTGCAGCCGCCGTCGCGCTCCCAGTAGCGGACCAGGTCGGGCAGGTGGCCTGCCCGACCTGGTGGTCACGGGGATCGGTCGGTGTCCAAGGGGGGACCCTGAGCCCCTGCAGCTGGGTGCGCCGGCGTCGCCGCCCTCGTCGCCGTCGCGGACGCACTGCTGGACCTCCCGGCGCTCGCCGTGATCGGCGTCCTCGCCGTGCTGCTCGTCGTCGTCATCGTCGGACTGCGGCAGGAGGCACGCGGCCAGGTCACGCTCGAGGAGGTCTGACAGCAGCCGCCGCAGCAGGGAGCAGCGCCGACCTCGCGCTGCCTCTGGGCAAAGACCGTCCGGTTCGAGCCCAGTGCCTGACCTCGAGCGGGTCGAATCGCTGTCATACTGGTCCGCTCACCGGCTGTGACCGGACGCAGCGCTGGGGAGTGGTCGGGTGAGCTGGGCGTACGGGCCGGACCGGGGTGCTGCACAGGTGGACTTCGAGGAGCTGTTCGGCGGGCTGTCGACCGCCTACCTCGTCATGACACCCGACCTGGTGATCGTCGAGGCGAACCAGGCGTACCTGCGGCTGCTGCAGCGCACCCGCGCGGAGCTGCTCGGCCGGCCGGTGTTCGACGCCTTCCCGCCCGAGGAAGGAGCCCTGGACGCGCAGGGCCGCAACCCCCTGCAGGTGTCGTTCGAGCGCGTGCGCGACAGCGGGCAGACCGACGCGATGCCGCTGCTGCACTACGACGTGCGCGACGGGGTGACCGGCCAGGTCGAGCAGCGGTTCTGGTCACTGATCCACTCCGCGGTGCCCGGACAGGACGGCCGGACCGCGCTGGTCCTGCAGCGGGTCGAGGACGTCACCGAGTACGCACGTGAGCGCGAGGACGAACGCAGCCGCGGGCTGGGCTGGCAGCGTCGAGCCGAGGTGGTCGAGGCGGACCTGTACGCGCGGGCACAGGAGCTGCGGGCGGCACAGCAGGCGCAGGACCTCGCAGCCCGAAGGCTGGCGGGGCTGGCGAAGGCGGCGCTGCAGCTGGCGGCAGCCGAGTCGGTCGAGGAGCTGGTCGAGAAGGTCGTCGGCGCCGGGTTGACGGCCTTGGGCGCGGACGGCGGGGCGGTGGCGGTCCGGGACGACGAGCGCAACCTGGTGCACCTGACGATCACGGACTCCCTCGGGCCGCGCACGCAGCAGGACTTCGCCGAGCTGCCGCTGGACGGGGACCTGCCGGCGTCCTGGGCGGCCCGGACCGGCGAGCTGGTCGTGCTGCCGGACCGGCAGGCCGGGCTCGCCTGGTCGGCGTCGATGGCCGCGGTGTACGAGTCGACCGGACGCGACGCGTGGGTGGCGCTGCCGCTGCGGGTGGAGGACCGGCTGCTGGGGTCGCTGACCGCCTCCTGGGCGCAGGAGCACCCGTTCGCCGCGGACGAGCTCGAGCTGCTCGGCGCCTTCGCGGCGCAGTGCGCGCAGGCGCTGGCGCGGCTGCAGGCCCGCGAGCTCGAGCAGCAGGCGGCGGTGGCGGCGCGACAGATGTCGGAGGCACTGCAGCGCAGCCTGCTGACCGAGCCGCCGCAGCACGACCACCTGGAGATCGTCGTCCGGTACCGGCCCGCCGCCGAGCAGGTCCAGGTCGGGGGCGACTGGTACGACGCGTTCCGGAGCGCCGACGGGGCGAGCTGTCTGGTCGTCGGTGACGTCACCGGCCACGACCGGCAGGCGGCAGCGGTCATGGGGCAGATCCGCAACCTGCTGCGCGCGCTGGCCCACACCCTCGGCGAGCCGCCCGGGCGGGTGCTGGCGGCCGTCGACCTGGCGATGCAGGACCTGCAGGTCGGGGCGCTGGCGACCGCGGTCCTGGCCACCGTGGAGCAGACGGCGGAGCAACGCCGCCGCGGCCTGCGGTCCCTGCGCTGGTCGAACGCCGGGCACCTGCCGCCGCTGCTGCTCGAGCCGGACGGCACGCGCCGGCTGCTGACCGGTGAGCCCGACCTGCTGCTCGGACTGGACCCGACGACCGGTCGCACCGACCACAGCGTGGAGCTGCGACCCGGCTCGACGGTGCTGCTCTACACCGACGGGCTCGTCGAGCGACGCGACGCGAACCTCGACGACGGCCTGTCCTGGCTCCTCGACGCCACGCGCAGCGGACAGGACCTCACGCCCGACCAGCTGTGCGACGCGCTGCTCGACGCCGTCAGTGCCACCGCCGAGGACGACATCGCGCTGCTGGTCCTGCGCGCCCACCCGGAGGACCGGCCACGACCGACCAGAGCTCCGCCCGGCGCCGGCTGAGACCCGTCCAGGTCAGCGGGGGACCCTCCGGAGCCGAGCGCGCCGGCGACCACGACGGTGTGCAGGGGAGCGGGAGTGCAACGGGTCGATGGACCCGTCCCCGTGCGCGGTGCAAACTAGGTACCGTGTAGCAACCGTGTGTATAGTCGAGGTATGTCACTCGGACACGTGCTGCTGGGCCTGCTGGTGCCGGGAGACCGGCACGGCTACGAGCTCAAGCGCTCGTACGACTCCCGCTTCCCGGCTGCCCGTCCGCTGGCGAGCGCGCAGGTGTACACGGCGCTGGGCAAGCTGACCCGGGACGGCCTGGTGGAGCCCGGTGCGCGGGAGCGTGCCGCCGGCCCGGACCGCACCGCGTACACCCTCACCGACCAGGGCCGGACGGAGTTCGGGCGCTGGCTGGAGGAGATCGAGCCGCCGAGCCCGTTCGTCAGCAACCCGCTGGCCGTGAAGGTGACGCTGGCGGTCCTGACCTCGGGCGAGCAGGCCGCCCGCTCCTACCTGCGCCGTCAGCGCGCGGCTCATCTGGAGCGCATGCGCGACTACACCCGCCTCAAGACCAGTCCCACCGCGAGCCTCGCCGAGGTCCTGGCTGCCGACTACGCCCTGGAGCACCTGGATGCCGACCTGCGCTGGATCGACAACGCCCTCACCCGTGCCACCGCCCTCACCCAGGAGCTGACCGCGTCATGAGCCCCGCTGCCCCCACCCACCCGCACGCGCTCACGCAGCCGCCCCCGACCGGCGTTGACCAGCTGCTGACCGCCCGTTCGCTGGTCAAGTCCTACGGACGGTCGCCGGCGCTGCGGGGTGTCAGCTTCTCGGCAGGCCGCGGCGAGGTCGTCGCGATCACCGGGGCCTCCGGGTCCGGCAAGTCCACGCTGCTGCTGTGCCTGGCCGGGATCCTGCGCCCGGACGCCGGCTCGGTCAGCTTCGCGGGCCGCCGCATCGACGACGCGAGCGAGGCCGAGCGGTCGCGGCTGCGCCGGACGGTGTTCGGCGTGCTGTTCCAGTTCGGGCAGCTGGTGCCCGAGCTGACCGCTGCAGAGAACGTCGCGCTGCCGCTGCTGCTGGCCGGGGTGCGCCGCCGGGAGGCGCTGAGTGCGGCACAGGTGTGGATGGAGCGCCTCGACGTCGCAGACATGGCCGCCCAGCGGCCGGGCCAGATGTCAGGAGGGCAGGGCCAGCGGGTCGCCGCGGCCCGAGCCCTGGTCACCGAACCCGAGGTGCTGTTCGCCGACGAGCCCACCGGTTCATTGGACTCGGTGAACGGGGAGCAGGTCATGGCCCAGGTCCTGCGGGTGGCCAGGACCGCGGGCACGACCGTGCTAATCGTCACGCACGACGCGAAGGTCGCCGCCTACGCCGACCGGGAGCTCGTCATCCGAGACGGCATGGTCGACGAGGACCCCGACGGCACTGCTGAGGTGGACGAGCGCGCCCGGCCCGCGTCCCTGCCGGGCGCGCTCCAGGCGCTGCCCCCGACCGAGGAGCGATCGCTGTGACGAGCGCGGGTGTCGCCATCCGGCAGGACCGCCCCGCGCCCGGGCGGTCGCTCCCGCCGGCGACGAGCCGCGACGGGACGATGACCTGGGGGACCGCGGTGCGCCTGGCCGCCGCCGGCGGCAGCGCCGACGGCACCCGCATCGCCTTGACCGCAGCAGGAGCAGCCGCCGGCACGCTGGCGCTGCTCGCCGCGGCGACCGTCACCGCCACCGGCCGGGGCGACGGCCCCTACACCAGCGAGCTGCTCAACCAGACCGGCCTGCACCCGGGGATCGTTGCGGCGCTGGTCCTGCTCTGCGTGCCGGTGCTGGCCTTCGTCGGCCAGTGCGCCCGCATCGGCGCACCCGCGAGGGACCGCCGCCTGGCGGCCCTGCGGCTGCAGGGCGCCACCCCCGCCGACGTCGTGCGTGTCGCCGCCGGTGAGACCGCGCTGTCCGCCGGGGTCGGTGCCGCCCTGGGCACCGGCCTGTTCTTCCTGCTGCGCGCGCTGCTCGGCGGGCCGGTCGTGGCGACCTACACCCTCGAGCGCCCGGTCACCTACGACAACGGCAGCACCGGCTCCGTCGTCGACACCATCACCGGTCCTGCACTGCGCCTGCCCACCGACGTCCTCCCGCCGTGGCCGGCGCTCGTGCTGGTCGTGGTCGCGCTGCCGCTGCTCACCGCCGCCTTCAGCGCCCTCGCGCTGCGCACCGTCACGCTGAGCCCCTTCGGGGTCGTGCGTCGCGAGCAGAGCGCCCCCGCTCGCGCGCTGCCCGGCCTGCTGTTCGTGCTCGGCACCGCCGGACTCGCCGGCTTCGCCGCGCTGCGCCGCCTGCTGCACGTCGGACAGGAGAGCTTCAGCGTGCCCGGTGCCGTCGCGCTCCTGCTGTTCCTGCTCACCGGCCTCGGCCTGCTGCTCGGCACCAGCGCCCTGTCGGCCGGGATCGGGCGGGTCCTGGCCACCCGCTCCGGCCGGCCGAGCCTGCTGCTCGCCGGGCGTCGGCTGCTCGCGGCGCCCGGCCAGGGCGGGCGCGCCCACGCCGCCGTGCTGCTCGTGGTGCTGCTGTGGGCGTTCGCCCAGGGCGTGCGCGTGTGGCTGCTCGCGGAGGTCGACCAGGACAGGTCGTTCTACACCGGCGCGCTCGCCCTGGTCGACCTCGCGTTCGGGGTCGGCGCCGCCGTTGCTGCCGCCAGCCTGGTCATCGGGACCGTCGAGAGCATCCTCACCCGCCGCCGCGTGCTGGCCGGCCTCGTCGCCGTCGGCACGCCCCGGGCGGTCCTGTTCCGGGCGGTGCTCGCCGAGACCCTCGCGCCGCTCGCTCCGGCGGTCGTCCTGGCCGCCACCGCGGGGATCCTCGCGGCACGAGGCGTCCTCGGCACCACCGCAGACCTGCCCGGCACCTCCGCCACAGGACGACTGCCCGTCCCCTGGTTGGCGCTGGGCACCCTGGCCGGCGGGACGCTGCTGGCGGTCCTGGCCGTGACCCTGCTGACGCTGCCGCTGCTCCACCGCAGCACCCATCCGGCCGAGCTCCGGGCCGGCTGACGCGAGGCCGCCGCCCTGGGCGCAGTGGCCTGGTCACCACGACCGTCCACCTCGGCGACAGGACAGCCCCTCCGCGGACCGCTGCGACCAGCAGCACCGGCCTCGTCAGGTCAGCATGATGGTGCTCGTGGAGCGGCCGGTGGACGCACGTCTGACGTTCGACCGGGCTGTCGAGGCCTACGACGAGGTGCGGCCGTCGTACCCGGACGCGCTGCTCGACGAGCTGTTCAGGATGCTGCCGCCGGCGCCGGAGATCCTGGAGGTCGGCCCCGGAACCGGCCAAGCGACGAGGGGCCTGCTGGCGCGTGGCGCCTCCGTCCACGCGGTCGAGATCGGTGCCGCCATGGCCCGACGCCTGCGAGCCAACCTCCCCGTCGACCGCCTGCGAGTCAGCATCGGCGACTTCGAGCGGCTGCTCACCGAGCCTGGCAGTGCCGACGCGGTCTTCGCCGCGACGGCGTACCACTGGATCCGCCCGACCGCACAGACCGACCGGCCGGCGCGCATACTGCGGCCAGCCGGCGTCCTGGCGGTCGTCGACCTCGTGCAGGTGACGTCCCCCTCGGACCGAGGGTTCTTCACAGCCGCCCAGCCGATCTACCAAAGCTACGGGCAAGGTCACTCCGGCCCGCCAGCTCCGACCCGCACCGCGGTCGAGCCGCCCGTGCGAGCGGTCATCGAGGCCGACAGCCGGTTCCACAGCGTCACCGTCCTGCAGTACGACTGGGACCAGACGTACACCGCCCCGCAGTACCGGACCCTGATGCTGTCGTACTCGAGCACGCAGTTGATGGACGAACAGGACCGGATCGCCTTGCTCGACGAGGTCGAGCGCTTCATCGCGACCGACTTCGGAGGCCGCATCACCCGGCCCTTGGTCGTCACGCTCACCACGGGCGTCCGCGGCCGGTAGTGACTCCGTCGAGGGCCTCGGGGCCCGCGGGTCGTAGCCCGCTCGAGCTGATCGCCGGACACCAGCCGGGGCACGACCGTCTCGGCGGCGGTGTCCCGCACTGTCTCGGCGATCCCGAGCAGGAACGCCGCCGACAGGACGGCCGTGATGCCAGCTCGCTCCACGACCAGGAGCGCGATCAGTCCGGCGAGCACGACGACGCGAGCCGTGTCGGCCAGTGGCTGCTGACCACCAGGTCCAGAACGGTCGACCCAGGCTCATGGCGGGACGGTACCGACGGGAGGGGTGCTTGCGCTTCCACGGAACCAGCACGCGTCCCACGCAGCGATCGTCCTGCGTGACGGCGCCCCTCGCGCTGCCGCGATCTTGGACGCCGGAGCCGACGGGGCGCTCCAGGTCGTGACCTGGTCAGGGCCGACGCCGTGCGGTGGTCAGTGTGAAGGTGAGCAGCTGCCCGGCGTCGGCCTCCAGCATCGCCACCACCGGCCCGCCCGCTGGATCCTCACCCCGGACGGCACGGGTGACCTGCTCCCAGAGCAGCCAGTCCGCCCACCCGCTCTCGGCGTACCGGGCGGTGACGCCGGTGACCAGCTCGGTGGTCTCCCACTGGAAGCGCCACCAGTCCGCGGTGTGCCAGGCCATCGCCTCCCACCCGACGCAGGCGCGCACGTGCGCCGGGATCCCGCACATCTCGCGCGCCTCGCGGCGCATCGCGGGCGTCGCCACGCCCAGCTGCCCGCCGGGGGCCAGGAAGCGCAGCACGTAGGGCAGGTAGGAGTCCGCGGTCCCGAAGTACTCGAAGGCGTCGATGCTGACCACGGCATCGAAGCTCGCCGCCTCGAACGGCAGCGCGTGGGCCTCGGCGTGGACCGCGGTGACCCGATCACCGACTCCCGCCTCGGCGAAGACCGCGGCGGCTTCCTCCGCAGGGGTCCACCAGTCGGCGGCCACGACGTCCACGCCGTGCTCACGGGCCAGGTAGACCGACGTGGCGCCTCGGCCGGACCCGAGGTCCAGCACCCGCATGCCCGGGCGCAGGTCCAAGTCGGCGCTGAGGTCCTCCAGCAGCCACAGCGGGTGCGGGCCCATGTCGAGGCCGACCAACCAAGCGGAGTCGTAGCCGGCGGAGCGGGGGTACCGGTTCGGGCGGACGAGGTCGTCGAGGGTGGCCACGCGGCAGAGCACACCAGCGACCGGGTCCCGAGACCACGGAGTTCTCTCCGCCACGACCAGCGCGCCTGGGAGCAGCTGCCGCTGCGGTTCGGAGCGTCGCACGAGGTGCGATCGAGGTGACCGTCGCGACGACACCGTGCCGCTCCTTCTGCACGAAGACCTGCCGAAGAGGTCAGCGGGACGTCGAGCGGTCCCGCTGACGCGACGGACGACGCTCGCCGACTCGCCTGCACCGATCACGGCCTGTTGGTGAGCACCCGTTCGCGCAGCGTCGGGACACCGGCTCCGGCGAGCTCGTCGAGCAGAGCCGGCCGGCCGGTGAGGGACAGGGCGAGGGCCTCGCTGGTGCCGCTGATCTCCGCGCCGCTGCCGCTGCTCCACGCGCTGTCCGTCGCCTGCAGCCGCAGCCCCTCGAGGCGTCCGCGGGGCAGGAAGCCCCCCGCGCGGGCCCGAGCTGTGGTGAGGAACTCCAGAACGCGGGCCCAGTCCTGCACGGGGGGGCTGGTGGCGATGCCGAGGGGGATGGCGACGTCGCGCAGGTGGATGCAGGAGTCCGCGAACGGTCCGCCGGCACCGACGCCGGGTGCGGACACGCCGACGTCGCTGCGCTCGTCCAGGAGCTGCACCAGGTCCGGGACCGGTCGGGTGCCGTACGCGCGGGCCAGGCGGGCGGAGGTCACGTCGGCGCGGCCCCGGTCCCGGGCGACCTCGCGCAAGAACCGCAACAGGCTCAGTTCCACAGACATCACCAGGTGGCCGAGGACGTCTCGGCACGTCCACCCTTCGCACAGGCTCGGCGTGGCGAGCTGGTCGTCGTCGAGCCGAGCGAAGACGCGCGCGATCACACGTCGGTTCGCCGACGTGCGGAGCTGCACCTCGTCAGGCATGACGTCGACGATCCCAGACGGTCGAGCGGAGCTCGACCGACCGACCCGTCGATCTCACCCCGACCTCGCTCGACCCGCGGCAGGCTGACGGTCGGAGGCGAGCCAGCAGAGCGCGACGAAGGGCGGCACCGTGTCGACTCGGGTGCTGGAACGTCTCGGTATCCGAACGCCATCCGGGACGACCTGCCGGTCGGTGAAGCGGTTGAAGGCGGCGTCGAAGATCGCTCACGGTGGCGGGTCTTCTCCGACGAGACCGTCGACGGACTCGCGGATCAGGTCGGCGTGGCCAGTGTGCCGCGCGCACTCCTCGATCAGGTCGATGCCCGTAGAGCGGACGTCCTGCGGAACGTTGCGGGCCGCCTTCCGAACCTGCAAGGGCAGCAGCACGAGCGCGGACGCCGTTCACCCCGTTCCTGCCCGTCCCGCCAGACCGAGTGCCCCGGCATGGTGGGCTGCGAACCGCCCCGGGTCTGGTGGAGGCACTGGAGTCACGGGGGAGTGGACCAGTGCCAGCGCGCAGGAGAAGTACCCCAGCTGCGGGACCGGGCCGTGCGGATGGTGTTCGAGACCCGGGAGCGGACGAGTGGGCCGCTGACGCGGGTCGCGCAGCGGCTCGGCGTCAACCCGGAGACGCTGCGCAATGGGTGAAGCGGGCCGACGTCGACGCCGGCCGCAGACCTGGGACCTCGACCGAGGACCGGCAGCGCATCGCCGAGCCCTCCGAGCTCCGCCGGGCCAACAGCAGGCTCATGAGCGCGTCGGCGTTCTCCGCGACCGAGCTCGACCGGCCACGAGCCCGCTGATCGAGTTCGTCGACCAGCACCGACAGCAGTTCGGAGTCGAGCCGGTCTGCCCGACCCTGCAGGGGGCGGGCATGCAGATCGCCCCGAGCACCAGGTCCCTCGAGCTGTTCGCCGTCCCGGTCGACCTTGGCGCCGCTCGGGACGGCGCTGCCGGTCAGCGCTCGGGGGCCTGCACCAACCACGGCTCGAGGTGGACGAGACCGCGTGGATGACGTCGGACGAGGGCGAGCAGTTCGTCGGTGACGCGCACGACGAACAGGTCGACCCGGCGCTGGAGGTCGTCGCCGACCGTCGTGCCGCTGCCGCGCAGGCCGTGCCGTGCGGCGTCGCGCCAGAGCGCGCTCACGTCCGAGCCGACGGCCCGCAGCTCGTCGGCGCTGTAGCGGGAGACCACCACGCACAGCCGGTCGCCGTAGGTGGGGCGCAACGCCTGCTCGATGTCCGCCCGGGCCTGCTCGTGCAGCGCGACGACGCCGAGCAGGACCGAGTCGGGGAACGGCCGCAGGTAGGCGATGTCGACGAACTCGGCGGGGTGGGCAGCGCGATAGGCGTCCAGGGTCGGACGTTCACGGTCCAGGTTCGCGTCGCCCTCGGGCACGTCGCCCGGGCCGCGCAGGATGCTCGGGTCGCGCGGCCAGCCGCCCTCCGGCGCCGGGCACGGGACGTCCCGGAGCGGCGGAGCCAGGTCGTCGTCCGGGCGTCCGTCCCGGCGCGCGGGTGACTGCTGCTCGACCTGCACCGCGTCGCCGTGCAGGACGCCGACGATCCGGGCCCAGCCTTCGACGGCCCCGGCCCGCTCGCGGCGGTCGGTCAGGGTCGACAGGTCGGCTCCCGCGAGGTCCAGGCCCTGCTGGCACATCACGGTGGGCGGTTCCGAGCCCGGCTCGGGGCCCATGCCCGCCTCGTCCTGCGGCGCGCACAGGCGCACGGGACCGCCGGGCACGTGGACGATCCGCCCGGTGGCGGTGACGCTGTCCCCGTCGCGCAGCACCGCATGAGCAGATGGGGGCGGCGCAGTCGCGGCTTTCCCACCCCCCGCCTCCTGCGTGCCGCAGGCCGACAGGAGCACACCGAGCACCAGGGCCGCAGGGATGCGCACGACGGCATGGTGCTCCATGGCGCTCATCCTCGCGTCGTCCATGGCGGCAGGGGAGCGCCGCCGGTGACAGCGCAGTGCGAGGCGTCGCGAAGAGGTCGGCCGTGTCGTGCTGGCTCGTCGTGGCCGGGATGGCTTCCGCCGTCACCTGCGCGACGACCTCAGCCGCGCCCCGGACCTCCCGGGGCACCCGGCCTCGCGGCGATCAGTCCGGTGGCGGCGTCCTGCGTCGGGACCGCGTCATCCGCACCGTCGAGTCCTGCGCTCCGGCGCGTCGTGCGTCCACTGGTCCGTCGGGCGCCGGGCCACCCGAGCTCGCTGCCAGGCCCGACCTCTGGCGTCGTGGTCAGGTGTGCACGACCGGCAGGTGCACGTGCATCGACGAGCAGCTCCGACGGCGCAGGGGGCATCCGGGGCTGCGTCAGGGCGGGCCGATCACGCCACGTGGGGGCTGGCGGCCCCTCTCGCGGGTCGGTCGGCTCGTCGGCTTCGGCTGGAAGCAGCCGGACGTGCACGGTGAGCAGGTCGGTGCCGAGGATGCGGACGTTCATCGCGTTGAAGGCCCGCAGCGGGTGCCAGCGGATGACCTGCCGCTGCCGCGCCAGCGCGTCGTCGTCCGGAAGCACGGTGGCCAGGCCCGGCACCCACACGTACCGCAGGCCCCGGCGGAGCCGGACCCGGACGCGAGGGTCGGCCAGGATGTTGCGGACGTAGTTCGCCCGGGTGCCGTGCTCGGCGATGATCCAGACCGAGTCGCCCTGGCGGCCGTCGCCGACGGGTGTCCGCCGGAGCTGACCGGACACGCGACCGCGGGTCTCGAGGACCGTCAGCCCGAGCGGGTTCACGCCGAGGGCGAGCAGGGCCTTCATGAGCGGGTTGAGCGTCCACCGCTGCAAGAAGCGGACGATGGCGACCTTGGCCTGCCGGCTGTGCACCGTGATCGCGAACAGCGCCAGGTAGGTCACTGTCTGGACCACCGGAGGGCCGAGTCCTTGCTGGCGGTCCACCGCGAACAGGATCCAGGCGAGCGCCACGCCGAGGCTCGTGGCCGCCACGAGGCCGCGGGGGATCGACATACGCTTGTATAGGTCCATACGGCTGTATGGTGCCTGCCATGGATCCTGTGTCAAGTCGCGGTCAGGGGCGAGCGGCAGTCGTCGACGGGTACCTCCGCGTGGCTGCGGACCGTGGCCTGGAGCAGGCCACGGTGCGCGAGGTCGCGTCGGCGGCCGGTGTGGCCATCGGGACCGTCCAGCACTACTTCCCGACGAAGGACGCCCTGCTGGCCGGCGCCTTCAGCGAGGTCGTGCACCGCGTGCGGGAACGCGTCGACTCCGCGGAGCAGGGAGAGGACGTCCGCGAGAACGTACGGGCCGCGCTGCACCAGCTCCTGCCGCTCGACCGACGGCGCAGGGAGGAGGCCCGCCTCCAGCTCGCCTTCGCCGCACGAGCCTCGACGTCGCCCGGGCTGGCGGACCTGCAGCGCCAGGTCCTGGCCGACGTGCAGGACGCTCTCAGCGCGGCCTTCGCCCTCGCGCGACCGACGGACGACGAAGCACGCACCCGGCTCGCGGCGCAGGCGGCACTCGCGCTCGTCGACGGACTGGCCCTGCACGCCGTCAGCAGCGAGCGCGGACTCGACGCCGAGGCCCAGGTCGGCGCGCTCGACCTGTTCCTCGATGCACTGCTGCCGCGTCCTGGACACGCTGCCTGAACGGGCGGGCGTTCAGCTGGGCGCCCGTCTCCCGGGCGAGATGGCTCGGCCGCTCGTGCCGCGCGTTCGCTGCCGTCGGAGTGCCGGGAGCCAGGACCGGGCGGTACCGACCTCTGCGCGTGGGCACCACGTCGAGGGCCAGGTCCGCGCTCGGATGCAGGCCGACCTCGACGACACGCTGTGGCGTCGGCGGATCCACGGCGACCCCTCGGCGTGCGTGGCTGCCACAGCCGTCGTCGGGTGGCCCCGTCCTGCACGACCCCGAGGTGCCGGGCGAGAGGCCCGGACACCCTCCTCGACACGTCGGTGTGCACCCACCAGTCGTGCACCACCTGTCCCTGGGCTCATGCCAGGCTCCAAGCGGGACGACCTGGCGACGACCTGGTCCTGCTGCGTGGTGACCGAGCGCTTCACCCCCGGCCCCTTGCCGCAGAGCTGCTCGAGGAGCAGTCCAGCTCTCAGCCGGCGGTGCGGATGACGGCGCGGATGCGAGCGACGAGGTCGTCGGCCATGACCGGTCCGGCGAGGCCGTGGGCGTGCTGCGCGTGCACGGTGCACAGCGCGAGCAGCTCTGCCTCGTCATCGGCGGCGAACCGGGCGCCGCAGCCGGGCACGACGTCGCCGCAGGAGTACTCCTTCACACGTCTCTCCTCTGGTCAGAGCCGTTCCAGGCGGGGTCCGCGGCGCCGGACGGCGGGTGGACGGACGGCGGGCGGGCGTTCGACGCGCGCGCGTCCTGGCTGGCGCGCTCGGTGGCGGACTGCAGCTCGGCCAGGCGCAGGACCATCCGCTCTGGCCGGACGATCCCCAGGTGGCTCCCGTGGGCGTCGCCGCACAGCACCGGGTCGAAGCGAGTGTCCGGTGGCCGGGTCATCGCCCGGGCCGCGACCTCGCTGAGGCGGGCGCTCGCCGCGGCGCGCAGGCTGACGGGCAGCACCTGCGGCTGGTGCTCGGTGTCGCCGGCGCGCGCCTGGCGGCGCAGCAGGCACAGGGCGCGGCCGTGACGGTCCAGGACGGTCACGAACTCGAGCGCGCGGTCGGCCGCGAACAGGCCGCTGGCCGCATCGAGGTCGTCGTCCTGGAGCGTCGCGGTGCGCTCGAGCAGTCCGCTCACCCGGTCGACCTGCCGGGTGTGCTGCGCCAGCGACCGGATGTGCTCGCCCTGCTCCTCGCCGAGCGCGGGCCAGCCTGGTCCGGGACGGCCGAACAGCCAGCCCTGGCCCAGGGGGATGCCGAGGCGGCTGAACGCCTCGAGCTCCTCGGGCCGTTCGATGCCCTCGGCGATCACGGCGGCGTCCAGCCGCCCGGCGTAGGTGCCGAGCAGTTCGGCGACCGCGAGCTTGACCTCGTCCTGGTCGGCGTGATCGACGAGCGCTCGGTCGATCTTCACGAGCTCAGGGCGCAGCAGCGCCATCTGCTGCAGCCCCGACCAGCCGGAGCCGGCGTCGTCCAGCGCGACGGTGAGGCCTCGGCTTCGGAGCAGGTCGAGCAGGGCGCCCAGGCGCGCGTGGTCCTCGACCTGGACGTGCTCGGTCAGCTCGAGCACCAGGCCGCCGAGGTCGCCGGCGGCGGTGAGCTCAGCTGCCAGCTCGGGCTCGGCAAGCAGGTGCGGGCTGACGTTCACGGTGAGGAAGCAGCCGGCCGGCAGGCTCCCCCTTGCCGACAGCGCGGCACGGACGACCCGGGCTTCCAGTCGCGCGCCGCAGCCGAATCGGTCCGCCGCCGCGAACCAGACGTCCGGCGGAGCGGATGGCGGACCGGAGAAGCGGGCCAGCGCCTCGTAGCCCGCCACCACGCCGCGCTGGAGGTCGACGATGGGTTGGAAGACCAGCTGCGGCTGCGTGGGGTCGAGCAGCACCCGCTCGAGCGCCTGCTGCCAGACGCGCACCGGCTGCTGGCGCTGGGACGTCGCGGCGCCGGCGCGTTGGCTGACGAGGCCGTTCAGCAGGTCGGTCATCGCGCTTGACTCTCCGGTCGATCCTCGCGGGACATGTCGGGCTGGCGCAGGCGGCATCGGCGCCGCGTCCCGGTGCCTTGAGCCAGCCTTCGTCACAGACGCAGGTCGCCGTCGACGAGCTCGCCGGCATGGCCAGCAGCGTGCGCACCGAGGTCAGCCGCTTCACCTGCTGACCGGCGCCTCGAGGGCCAGCGGCTGCTCCTGGGCGGGGGGCGGTGCGTCCGCACACGTCGCTGAAGGCCGCTCCACGTCGCGCGCGTCCTGCCGATGAGACAGGGGGCCGTTGTTCCCGGTCCACCTCGTTGGAGCTGATCATGTTCGCCAGGAAGTCCCGGTCTCCCGCTGCCGAAGCGCGGTCGCAGCTGGCGGAGGCGCGCGTCGACGTCGACGCGGTGACGGCGCTGGTGCGCGCCCTCGCCGGCGTCGCCACGTCGGAGGAGGCGGTGCGCCGGGCGCTGGACACGGTGCGCGGGCTGTTCGGCTGGGCCTACGGGTCGTACTGGCGGGTCGACCCGACGGTCGACGCACTGCGCTTCTCGCAGGAGTCCGGGACGGCCGGCGAGGAGTTCCGCCGGGTGACCCTGGAGGCGTCGTTCCCCGAGGGCGTCGGGCTGTCGGGACGCGCCTGGCGCGCGCGGGACCTCGTCTTCGTCGCCGACCTCGGGGAGCTGGTCGACTGCGTGCGCGCGCCGGCTGCGCAGCGCGCGGGGGTCCGCAGCGGCGTGTGCTTCCCGGTCCTCGAGGACGGGGTCGTCACCGGGACGATGGACTTCTTCGCCACCGAGGCGCTGCACCTGTCCGCGCAGCGGCTGGAGACCTTGCGGAGCGTCGGAGTGCTGGTGTCGCAGGCGCTCGAGCGCGTCGCCGCCGCCGAGCGCCAGGCCGACGCAGCCCGGGACGTGGCCGCGGTGAGCGCCGTGCTGCGCGACATCTCGACCGCCGGAACGGTCGAGCAGGCGCTGGGCCAGGCGCTCGACACCATCCGGGCCGGGTTCGGATGGGCCTACGGGTCGTGCTGGCGGGTCGAGGACACCGACGTCGCGCACGGCAGCGCCGCCGGGCCGGTCCTGCGGTTCGCACAGGAGTCCGGCACCGCCGGTCAGGAGTTCCGCGACGTCACGCTGAACGCATCGTTCGCCGAGGGCGTCGGCCTGGCCGGACGGGCCTGGCGGGCGCGCGACCTCGTGTTCGTCGCCGACCTGGCCGAGGTGACCGACTGCGTGCGGGCTCCGGCCGCCCAACGCGCCGGTGTCCGCTCCGGCGTGTGCCTGCCGATCCAAGCCGGTGGAAGGGTCGTCGGGACGATGGACTTCTTCGCGACCACGACGCTGACGCTGTCGCCGGGCCGGGCGGACGCGCTGCGCAACACCGCGTTCCTGCTGCTGGGGCAGGCGCTGGAGCGCTTCCAGGCCACCGAGCAGCTCGCCGCGGCCGGCCAGGAGCTGGTCGCCTCGATCGGCGAGGTCGAGCGCAACGTCCTGTCGGCCACAGCCGTGGCCGGCGAGGGCCAGCGACTGGCTCACGACGCGAACACGACCGTCGCCGCGCTCGGCGCGTCCAGCGCCGAGATCGGACAGGTCGTGCAGGTCATCCAGAGGATCGCCGCGCAGACCAACCTGCTGGCCCTGAACGCCACCATCGAAGCGGCCCGCGCCGGCGACGCCGGGAAGGGCTTCGCCGTCGTCGCCAACGAGGTGGAGCAGCTCTCGAACGAGACCGCACGCGCCACCGGCGACGTCGAGGCCAAGGTGCAGGGCATCCAGGAGCAGGTCGAGGCCGTCGTCGTGGCACTGGCGCAGATCGGCGTCGCCGTCGAGCAGATCAACGAGACGCAGTCCATCATCGGCGGGGTCCTCACCGAGCAAGCCGCTGTGACGCAGGCCATCCTCGCCTGACGCGCAGCCGCCCGTCCGAGCCCCGCCGTCTCCCGCACCGCCGCGAGTGGTGCGTGCGGCGGTGGGTACTGCCGGCGTGGGTCCGCGCTCCGGCGCTCTCCCTGCTGCCGTGCCCCGCAGCTCCTACCGGCAAGAACGCCTGACGGGGAGTCCCGCGACCTTGACGCCGCGCCGAACGCCGTACGAGATCGTCACCGCCGTCGAGCCGACGCGCACCGCGACCAAGCGGGTGCTCATCGCCGTGACGCGGGGGCTGGAACGCGAAGCGCTGCTGGACCCGCCTCCGGCACTTGCGGCCACGTTCCAGGACGCTCGTTTCGTGACGCCTCGGACGCGCGAGGTGTACGCGCAGCTGGCAACTCGCGGGGCGGACGTGCGGCTGTACGCGCGTTCGCTGCAGGCCTGGCTCGCTCCTGGCGTCCGCGGGGTCTGGCTGGACGACTCGGACCCGCTCGTGGACGAGTGGAGCCTCGTCCTGCCGTCCGAGCGGCGACCGGTCGTGTTCGTGGCGACCGACGGCGTGCCCCGAGGAGGGGACGGTGCGCGCCCGTACACCTGGGCCGTGTCCCGGGATCCCGAGGTGGTGCGCGACTGCGCCGTGGCGCTGGGGATCACGCCGCAGGACTCGGGCCCGGAGACGGACGTCGAACCGCGCAGCACGTGATCACCCTGCCCGCGGTCTACCGACGGCGTGCGCGGGGCGACGCGCGTGGTGCAGGTGTTCGTCGATGAGCTCGGCGAGGCGCTCGGGCTGGTCCAGGGCGGCGAAGGCGGCGCAGTCCTCGAGGGTGACGAGGCGGGCGTGCGGCAGGTCCTGCGCCAGTCGCAGCGCGAGCCGGCGCTCGAACAGCCGGTCGTCGTCGCCCCAGGCGATCAGCACGGGCCGGGGGAAGTCGCGGTTGCGCTCGGCGGCGGCGAGCGTGTGCCGGGGGTGCATGGCCCAGAAGGCCGTGTGGACGTCGCGCCTGACCCGCGGGTCACGCAGCGGGGTGGTCCAGCGGACCAGGGTGGCGTCGTCAGTGCCGCGGTGGGTGAAGGGCCGCAGCAGCAGCGAGCGACGGAAGGCCCGCAGGCGCAGCGCCTGACCGGCCAGGGTCAGCACGCCGGACAGGAACAGCGGGGTCAACAGCCGGCCGAGCGCGCTGCGGGGCGGGAAGTCCCCGTAGGCGTCGCAGGCGGTCAGGACGACTGCGCCGACCCGGTCTCGGTGGTGCGCCATGAGCAGTTGAGCGAGGGCGCCGCCGGTGTCCACGCCGACGAGGTGCGCCTGCTCGGCGCCGACGGCGTCCAGGACGGCGACGAGCAGCCGGGCCAGACCCGGCGGCGTGAGGTCGGCGCCGTCGCGCAGCGGCAGCGCGTGGCCTCCCAGCGGCAGCTCGGGGACCAGGCAGCGGTAGCCGCGGGCCACCAGCAGCGGTGTCACCGTGCCGTACAGGTCCGGGTCGAGCAGCAGCGAGTGCACCAGCAGCACCGGGGGGCCGTCCCCGCCGGTGTCGCGGACGCGCACCCGACCGGCGGGGATGTCCACGACGCGGACATCGGGTCCCTCGGGGATCGCCATACCGCCTCCTTGTTGAGGTCCGATTCAGCAGTGGCGTGACCGTAGCCTGTGCTGAGTCAGATCTCAACAAGGAGGCGGGGGCGGTGCCGGCACAGCGCAGGCTCGCCCCGGACGAGCGACGCGCGCAGCTGCTGGACGTCGCGGTGCGCCTGGCCGCCGGGCGGGACCTGACGGCGGTGTCGGTCCAGGAGATCGCCAGTGCCGCGGGCGTGTCGGAGGGGTTGCTCTACCACTACTTCCCGACCAAGGACGCGCTGCTGCTCGCAGCGGTGCAGCGGGCGGCCGACGCGATGACGGGCGCCTTGGACGTGGCCGTGCAGGGGCCGCCGCTGGCAGCCCTGACCGCTGGGCTGGCGGCCTACCTCGACCACGTCCAGGCCGACCCGACGGGCTGGCGAGCGCTGCTGCAGGCGCGCACCGGTCCGCTCGCCGACATCGCCGCCGCCGTCGAGGACCGCTCCCGGCGGCTCACGCTCCACCACCTGGGCGCCGACGACCCGTCCCCGATGCTCACCGCGGCGCTCAACAGCTGGTCTGCGCTCGAGCGCCAGCTGTGCCTGGACTGGCTCGACGACCCGTCCCTGCCCCGGGCGGCGGTCGAGGACCTGCTGCTCACCAGCTTCCTGCAGCTGTTGCAGGCGGCGGCCCGCCACGATCATCAGTCGCGACGCGTCCTGACCCACCTGCAGCGCGAGGCCGAGCAGGACGCCTGACGACGTCCCCGAGGCGAAGCGGGCTGCCGGACCTGAGGTCGCCGCTGCGGGGGTGGGCGGCCACGAGGTCCGCCACCCTGGGCCATCGGGCCATGACCGGACCCAGCGGGTGAGGGTCTTGATGAGCTGTGAGGCACTGTCGCCAGGCGCGATGCGGCAGCGCGAGGGCCCGGGCCGCCGCGACCGACAGGACGTCGCCGTGCCACGGTCAGGCAGGTGCGCCGGTTCGGCGCCGGGTGTCGCGCTGCGACAGCCAGGTGTGGAGGTCCTGCGGGGGCAGCGGCGGACTGAGCAGGTGTCCCTGGGCGCGCGCGAAGCCCAGGTCGAGCATCAGGTCCCAGGTGAGCTGGTTCTCCACCTCCTCCGCGACCGGACGGAGGCTGAGGCCGGTGGCGAGGCCGAGCGCTGTGCTCAGCACGGCGCGAGCACGGGGATCGGCCGTCGCCCTGCGGACGAAGCGTCCGTCCACCTTGAGCTCGGTGAGCGGCAGGCTGCCCAGGTGGGCCAAGGACGTCAGGCCGGTGCCGACGTCGTCGACCGCGAGGCCCACGCCCGCGTCTGCGAGCTGCGACAGGCCGCGGTGGACGCGGTCGGCGTCGGCCATGAGCCCGGACTCGGACACCTCCAGGGTCAGCCGGGTCGGCGGTGTGCCGCTGCCGGCCAGCAGGGCGAGGACTTGGTCCGGGAAGTGCGGGTCGAGCAGGGTGCGGGCCGCGACGTTCACGGACAGGTCGAGCAGGTGGCCTGCGCGCGCCCACGAGGCGCCGTCGGCGAGCGTCGTGCGGAGCACCTCGTAGGTCAGCGCCGTGATGAGCCCGGCCTGCTCGGCCACGGGGATGAAGAGCTCGGGGCCGAGGCAGCCGTGCACGGGGTGCTGCCACCGGACGAGCGCCTCCGCGGCGGTGATCCGGCCTGTGCGCAGGTCCGCTGCCGGCTGGTAGTGGACGACGAGCTCCGCGCCGCTGAGAGCGCGGCGCAGGTCGGAGGCGAGCGCCGTGCGGGACGCGAGGCCCGGCGTGTGCGCTCCCACGCCGGAGACGGCGCGGCCGTTGCGGAGCCGCTTCGTCTGGTACATGGCGTCATCGGCGTGCTGCTGCAGCTCGTCCAGGCAGTTCCCGTGGTCTGGCGCCACGGCGATCCCGGTGCTGACGCGGACCGCGAGCGTCATGCCCGCGACCTGCACCGGCTCCTCGACCACGGCCCTGATCCGCTCGACGACGTCCGTGGCCGACTCCGCTTCCGGGTCAGGACCCAGGTCGACGAGCAGCACGAACTCGTCACCGCCCAGCCGTGCCGCGACGTCGTCGTGCCGGGTGGTGGCTTGCAGCCGGCGGCCGACCTCCCGCAGCAGCGCGTCTCCCGTGGCATGGCCGAGCGTGTCGTTGACGTCCTTGAAGGCGTCGAGGTCCAGCAGCACCACCGCGAGCCGGTGTTCCGGCTCCTGGGAGGCGAGGGCCGCTTCGGCCCGCTCGGTGAAGTGCAGCCGGTTGGGCAGTCCGGTGAGCTGGTCGTGCAGCGCCTGGTGCCCGCGTCGCTCGGCCTCGGTGCGCAGCTGGTGCAGGAGCCGTCCGGTGTCCATGGCCCGTGCCGCGTGCTCGGCCAGCGTCTGGAACACGCGGCGGTCCTCCTCGTCGAAGGTCCGCACGTCGCCCGTGCGCGCGCCGACGGTCAGCAGGACGCGGTCGCCGCCGACCAGGCGCACGGCCACGACCAGACCGTCGCGACAGCCGATCGCCGCCAGGTGGGCCTCGGCCGGACCTCGGCCGCCGCGGGGCTGCAGGACGCTGCCTTCGGCGGAGAGTTCCTGCACGGAGGCGCACACGGCCGGCCCGATCGGTCCGAGCCTGAGCGGGGCGTCGCCCTGCAGCGTGGCCCGGACGTCCCCGGTCCCGTCCTCGCGCAGCACCACGAGGTCGGCGACGCGTGCGCGCAGCAGCTGGCGTGCGTGGTGCAGCAGCGCCTCGGCGACCTGGTCCGGCCGACCGGCGGTGCTCAGGGCGACCGTGACGTCGTGCAGGAGGCGGAGGCTGCGGTGCCGGAGCTGCAGGCGCAGGTGTGCGCGCAGCACCAGCTGGCCGATCACCGCCGGGACGGCCAGGACGAGCAGCGCGGCCGGGTGCACCTGGAGCAGCAGAACGGCGACCAGCCCGACTGATGTGTTCGCCGACGCGCTGCACAGGGCTGTCAACGGGACGACGGGCAGCGACACCCGCCGCTGCTGGAGCCAGCCGGTCACGACGTGCACGGTCGTGTGCCCGAGCAGGTCGGCGAGCAGCACCGCGGCCAGCACGGCGAGCCAGCTGACCGGTGAGGTGGGGTCAGGCCGCCCGATCGCCCCGACCACGGCCAGGGCGATCGAGGTGTGCGCGACCCACAGGCCGGTGTTCACGACCACCGTGACCAGGGGCTGGCGCGGGAGCAGGACGAGCGCGAGCAGCTGACCGACGACGCGCGCGACCAGCAGCGTGAGCGGGTCGGCGAAGGACAGGCCGATCACGAGCGGGACCTGGCTGACCGTGAGGCCGTGCGCCTGCTCACCGACCTCGAGGTCGAGCACGCCGAGTCCGGCGACCAGGAAGGCCGCCGTCAGGACGAGCATC
>CAXTFU010000004.1:38250-49089 GCA_964243385.1 uncultured bacterium
GTCCCGGAGGGCCGGCGGCCAGCACGAGGACGCCGGGAGCGAGCAGCCCGAGCGCCAGCAGGACGGTCCTCGCCCACTGCGGCGCACCTGGCCGACCGGTGGCGGACACGAGTCCTCCATCGGCGGGCCTCGCCGCTCACCGAAGACCGCGCGGCCTGCTGCTGCGGACCTCACCCCTTCGGCGCAGCGCCGGGCGGCTCAGGTCACCCGGTCGGCGCTCCACCGGTGGTCGACCGCCCGTCGAAGCAACGGGGTCCGGAACGCTCAGCCACGGAAGGCCAGTCGATGAGTCAACTTCCCTGGACCGCCTACGACGATCGTGGTGCGTCCTGGCGACGCGCGCGGACGCGCGGCGTCGCGCTCGCGCTCGCCCTCGGTCTGGCCGCGTTGGGTGGTCTGACCAGCACCGCGGTCACGAGCCAGGCCCAGAGCACGCCGACCGCCGACCTGAGCCTGCTGGCCCAGCGCCAGGCGGCGGAGGAGCACGCTGTCCTGGACGCCTTCGGCGCACGCAAGGCGCAGGTCGAGCGGGACGGCGCCGCTCGCGTCGCCGGCCTGGCGAGCGCGCTCGAGGCGGACCTGGCAGCACTGGACCGGGCGGCGGCCGCCGTCGCGGCCACCGAGGTCGAGCGCAAGGCCGCTGCCGTGCAGCAGGTCGCCGTGGACCGGGCGAAGGAGGGCACGCAGCTGCAGCTCCGGTCGGTCGCCGACCGCGCTGCCATCGAGGCGTTCTTCACCGACGTCCTGACCACGCTCGGCCCGGAGACCAAGGCGCCGACGCGGGCTGCGTTGGACACCGCCAAGAAGCAGCTCGAGAACCGCCGCAGCGCCGAGCTGTCCGCCGTTCACGCCGTGCACGGCGAGCAGCGCGCAGCCCTCGACGTCCGGGTGAAGGCCGCGGTCGCGGCGCTGTCCGCCGAGGCCTCGCGGCTGGACGACGAGCACCATGCCGTCGAGGACGCCCTCGCCGCCTCCCTGACGGCCATGAAGGCGGCGCTCGCTGCCGAGCTCCGGACCATCACGACCGCGATCGACGCCGAGACGGTCGTCATCAAGCAGCGGCACGCGCAGGAGCGGCTTGACCTCGGGCGGATCCACGACACCCAGACGGCAGCCGCCGCCCGCGCGACCAGCACGGTGCGCGCTGCGCTGGACCAGCGCCAGCACCTGGAGGAGGACCAGCTCAAGGCCGCGCAGGCGAACGAGCTCGCCGCGCAGGCCTACGCCAAGAGCGCCGCGGTGCAGGACGAGGCAGTCGCCCGCCGCGCCGCCGAGGACCAGCGGACGGCCGACCTGGATGCTGCCGACCTGGCGCACGCGACCGCCGAGACGGTCGTGCAGGAGCAGAAGAGCCGTGTGGCAGCGGACGGCGCCGCAGCGTTGCGGGCGCTGCAGGCAACGCAGGACGCCCGCTACGCGTCGGTCAAGGCGACCTGGGACGCGGCGGTCGCCGGGATCGGCAAGGCGCACGCCGGCGTCAGGGCAGCCCGCACAGAGCGGCTCGCCAAGCAGGTCGAGGAGCAGGCCGAGGCCGTCGCCGCGCTCGACGCGTCGACCGGGGTCAGGCGCAAGGACGTGGAGTCCGGCTTCGAGGACCGGGCCTCGGCTGGGCAGCGCAGGCTCGGCCAGGACCGGCACGCCCGTGAGCGGCGCCACCGCAAGGACCTCCGGCTGTCGCAGTGGCAGGTCGGGAAGGACCTCGGCACCGCCGAGCGCGACCGCGACCGGCAGCTGCGGCTCGTCCGCTCGGAGTACTTCACGCTCAAGATCCGGGCGGTCGCCTTCTCGGAGGACCCGCTGTCCTACGTCGGCGTGGGCAGCGCCTTCGACCCGGCGACCGACCCCGGTTCGCTGTGGAACGTCGCCAAGCGCATCGGCGTGAACGACCTGCCGACGACCGTCACCGGTGAGGGCGTCGACGTGGCGCTCATCGACACCGGGGTGGTCGACGCGCCCGGCCTGGCCGAGGCGGACGTCGAGATCGGGCCTGACTTCTCCTTCGAGGACGTCGTGCCGGAGCTGCGCGGCCGCGACACGATGGGGCACGGCACGCACCTCGGCGGGATCATCGCCGCCCGCGACGACGCCTGGAACGCCGGCGACCACGAGCGCAGCCCGCAGCGGCTGCTCGGCGTCGCTCCTGGCTCGCGCCTGCTGAGCGTCAAGGCCGGCGCCGCCGACGGCTCCGTCGACGTCACCCAGGTCATCGCGGCGATCAACTGGGTGATCAAGAACAAGCGCACCGACGGCCGCAACATCCGCGTGCTCAACCTGTCCTACGGCACGGACGGCACGCAGGACCCCCGGATCGACCCGCTGACGCACGCCGTCGAGCGGGCGTGGCGCGCCGGCATCGTGGTCGTCGTCGCCGGCGGCAACGACGGCTGGTCCGCCGGGCGCCTGACCAACCCCGCTCAGGACCCGCTCGTGCTGGCCGTCGGCTCCTCGCAGGCGGTGGACGGCAAGGAGGACGTGCCGTCGGCGTACTCCGAGGGCTCGTCCACGGGCCGGGGCGTCGACCTCAGCGCCCCTGGCCGGTCCATCGCCAGCGTGCGCAACGTCGGCGCCAGCTCCGACGCGGAGAACCTCGCCGGCCGGGTCGGTGACCGCCTCGTCCGCGGCAGCGGCACGTCACAGGCGGCAGCCGTCGTCTCGGGCGCGGCGGCGCTCCTGCTGTCGGCGCGGCCGGAGCTCACGCCGGACCAGGTCAAGCACGTCCTCACGGCGACGGCCGACCGGCCGGAGGACAGCGACGCCGGCCTGGCCGGCAACGGCTACCTGCGGATCGACCGGGCGTTCAGGGCCAGCGTCCCCTACGTCAAGCAGGCCGTCGAGCCCTCGACCGGCACGGGGACGCTCGACGGCGCGCGAGGGTCCGTGCGCGTCGTACGGGACGGGATCGCGCTCGAAGGGGAGTTCGACGTCTTCGGCACGGACTGGTCCGGCCGGGCGTGGTCGGAGGACAGCTGGTCCGGGCGTGCCTGGTCGGGCCGGGCCTGGTCCGGCCGTGCCTGGTCCGGTGCCGGCGGCGAGGCCTGGACCGGTACCGCGTGGAGCTCGGACGCGTGGGCGGGGCGCGCCTGGTCGGGGCGCGCCTGGTCGGCCGACTTCTGGTCGGGCGCAGTCTGGACCGGTCGTGCCTGGAGCGGCCGGGCCTGGAGCGGCCGGGCCTGGAGCGCCAGCGGCTGGTTCGGTGTCGGGTGGGACGACGGTCCCAGTGAGACCGCAGCATCGGGCGGGGAGCACGTCACGCAGGCAGCCGTGGACGCTGCTGCCGCTACTCCCTGACCGCACTGCGACCCGCCCGCTGGCCCTGGAGCGACCCTGTCCGCCGGGCCGCTCCGCGCGCCGGACGTGCCGACCACGCGCTGGCGCTCGTCCAGCCCCGTCGCCGTGAGCGGCGGCCTCAAGCCGGGTCGGACCGGGGTCGAAGCTCGAGAGGTGGAAGTCTCGAGCGTGCTGACCGTGCCTCGGCGGCTCGGGCTGCTCTCGGCGGCGCTGCTGGCCCTCGGGGCGGTGCTGGTGCTGTCGCTCGACGGGGTCCCCGGTCCCCGTGCCGCCCTGTCCGTCCCGGTGCCGCTGCTGCTGGCCGGGATGCTCGTCGCCGAGCTCGGTCGGATGCACCTCGAGGTGCGGCGCAGCGCGCTGACCGTCACCCTGGCGGACGTCGCCGTCGTCGTGGCCGTGTTCAGCGTCGCACCGGCTGAGGTCGTCGTGCTGCGGACGGTCGCTTGCACGCCCGTCCTGCTCTGGCTCTACCGGCGCTCCCGGAGCCGGGTCGCGGTGAACCTCGGCGTGCTGGTGCTCGAGACGGCGGTCGCCGCCGGCCTGGTGCGTGTCCTGAGCGGTTCGCCCGATCCGTCGTCGTCGGCGTCCTGGGCGGCAGTCCTGGTCGCGGTGCAGGTGAGCGGACTGCTGTGCGGCCTGGCCGTGGACCTGGCCATCCGGCTGTCCGGGGAACGCCTGGACCGCGCCGAGGTGGCGGAGGGCCTGGTCGTCGGGGCTGCCGTGTCGACGGTGACCGCTGTGCTCGGGCTGGTCGCCGTGACGGTCCTGGACAGCAGCGACGCCGGCTGGGTCCTGCTGGTCCTGGTCTTCCTGCTCGTGATGGCGGCCTACCGCGCCTACGCACGGCTGCGCGAGCGCAAGGCCTCCCTCGAGGCCGTGCACGCGTTCACCCGTTCTCTCGTGGGTGCGGAGGACGTCGACGCGCTGCTGCGGGCGGTGCTGTCCCAGGTGACGCCGCTGCTCAGCGCGGAGGAGGTCGTGCTCGTCCTGCCCGAGGAGGACGCGCCCGGTGGCACCGTGCTCGTGACGACGGACGGCGAGCGGGTCCTGCGGACCATCGCCCCTCGGCTGTCGCCCGCCGTCACACGCGTGCTCGCCTCCGGCGAGGCGGTGCTGGTGCCCCGCGGCGCCCGGGAGGACGCCGCCCAGCGCTCCCTGCTCCACCACGGGGCACGCGAGCTCATGGTCGCGCCGCTGTCGGCCGACGGACGCCAGCTCGGTGCACTCCTCGTGCTCGACCGGATGGGGGAGACCCGCGGTTTCCGGGCCGGTGACCTGCTGTTGTGCGAGACGCTCGCCTCGCACGCGGCGATCGCCCTGGCGAACGCACGGCTGGTCGGGGAGCTGCGTCGCGCCGCCGACACCGACGCCCTGACCGGCCTGGCCAACCGCCGTGGTCTCGGCGCCGCCGTGGCGGCCGTGCCCGGTCAGGCCGCCGTCGTCGTGCTGCACCTGAACGGCTTCGACGAGGTCACCGAGACGCTCGGTCACACCGCCGGGGAGACACTGCTTCGGCAGACGGGCGCCCGGATCGTCGAGGTCGTCCGTGACCGGACGGTCGTCGCCCGGCTCGACGGCGCAGCCTTCGCGGTGCTCCTCCCGAGCAGTCACCACGACGACGTCCGGGCCGTGGCCCTGCGGCTCCTGGCTGCCGTGTCGGAGACGGTCGAGCTCGGTGACGTGCCGGTGGCCCTGGAGGCCGCTGCCGGGATCGCGACGGGCGAGGTCGCGCAGGACGTCGTGCGAGCTGCGGAGCTCGCGCTGCGCGCCACTCGAGGGCGCGGTGGGCTGCTCGTCTACGAGCCGGGCATGGACCCGCCGAGCGCCGACCGGCTCGCCATCGCCGCCGAGCTGCGGCGGGTGCTGGCCGATCCTGCACTGGCCCAGCAGGTCGTGCCGTTCTTCCAGCCCAAGGCGCGGCTGGTCGACGGCCAGGTCCTGGCGGTGGAGGCGCTGGTGCGCTGGGAGCACCCGGTGCGCGGCCTGGTCCCACCCGACGCGTTCATCCCGGTCATCGAGTCCACGGACCTCGTGCGCCCGCTGACCCTGCACGTGCTGGACCGCTCGCTCCGCCAGGCGGCCGCGTGGCGCACGGCAGGTCGACCGCTCGTCGTCGCCGTCAACCTGAGCGCGCGCAACCTGGTCGATCCTCGGCTCGCGGACGACGTCCGTGTGCTGCTCAGCCGGCACGACGTCCCGCCGTCCCTGCTCTCGTTGGAGATCACGGAGAGCGCGGTCATGGACGACCCGGAACGCGCTCAGCTCGTCCTCGAGGCACTCGCCGCGCTCGGCGTCCAGCTCTCCGTCGACGACTTCGGCACCGGCTACTCCTCCCTCGCCTACCTGGCCCGACTGCCGGTGTCCGAGGTGAAGGTGGACCGCGCCTTCGTCAGCCGGATGACCAGCGAGCCGCGCGATGCCGCAGTCGTGCGCTCCGTGATCGACCTCGGTCACAGCCTGGGACTGCGCGTCGTCGCGGAGGGCGTCGAGGACCAGGACTGCTACGACGCGCTGCGCGCCATGGGGTGCGATGTCGCGCAGGGGTACTTCCTCAGCCGACCCGTGCCAGCCGCCACGCTGGACCGCTGGCTCTGTGGACGGCCCCCGGTGACCGCTGCCGCCACGGCGGAGATGGCCGGGTCCCTGGCATGACCTGCCGCTCGTGCCGAGGCCGGGGGCCGTCTGGGCCGTGCGCACTCGTCGCCGGCAGCTGACGACAGCCGGATCGTCTGCATCGCGCCGCAGCGCCGTCGACAGCGTCCGTCCTGCGGCCTGGCGTGGCCGTCGATCCTGTGGCTGGCGGAGTGCTGCGGTCCGAGGGTGCTGACGCCGTCAACGGGGCCCGGCCGGCGTCGCGGTCCGGGGGCTCCGCGGAGGCGACGGTCAGCAGGTGAGACCTGCGCCGCGCTCAAGGTCCACGGCTGCTGGTCGATGAGCGGGTGCGCCGACCGACCGGCCGGTGCCACCGCTGTTGAACCCCTGGAGTCCCGATGTCGGCGCTTGCTCCCGCCGTTGTCCCGTCCCGTCCCGGCGCTGGCTGGGCCAGCCGCTTCGCGGACCTCGGCGTGCGGACGAAGGTGCTCGCGGCGGTGGCCTTCGCCGCCGCCGTCGCGGTCGCCGTCGGGGTGATGGGGCTGTCGGCGCTGAGTGCTTCGGCGGCCCGCAGTCAGGCCATCTATAGCGAGAACCTGGCTGGGGTCGGCGTGGCCGCGGACCTGAAGAGCTCGGTGGCGCTGATCCGGCTCAGCGGCCGGGACGCCGCGCTGGCCGGCACGCCGGCCGCTGCCCGCGAGAAGCTGCAGGCGCTCGAGCAGGCTCATCAGCAGTTCGAGCAGGACGCCGCGGCGATCGCCGACAAGGACGCCGGGGTCCGCCCGGTGGTGCAGCGCGCCCAGTCCGCTGTCGCCGCGTTCGTGACGTTCCAGGAAGACGTCTTGGGCCCGCTCGCCGTCGCCGGTGACCGGGCCGGGTGGATCAGGACGAACGACGACCAGGGGCTGCCGCTGGCGCAGGCGACGAACGCCGCGATCGACGAGCTGACCGCGTTGGAGTCCCGGCAGGGTGCGGCGGCGGCGGCGGCCGCCCAGCAGTCCTACCGGTCGCAGCGGACGGTGTCGCTGCTGGTGCTCGTGGTCGGCGTCGCGATGGCGCTCGGTGCAGGCTTCGTCGTGGCTCGTGGGATCGCCCGCGACGCCCGTCGGGTGCAGGAGGTCGCGGACGGGTTGGCGGCGGGTGATCTGACTCGTTCGAGCGGCCTGCGCGGTCGGGACGAGCTCGGCCGGATGGGGGCGTCGCTGGACGCCGCTGTCGTCGCGCTGCGGCGGGTGATGTCGTCGGTGGTCGGGTCTGCTGATGCGGTGGCGGCGTCGTCGGAGGAGCTGTCGGCGTCGTCGGCGGAGCTCGCCGCGTCGGCGCAGCAGACGAGCGCGCAGTCCGGGGTGGTCTCCGGCGCCGCCGACGAGGTGTCGCGCAGCGTGCAGACGGTGGCGACCGGTGCGGAGCAGATGGGCGCGAGCATCCGGGAGATCGCCAGCAACGCCAGTGAGGCTGCCCGCGTCGCGGCGCAGGCGGTGACGGTGGCCGAGACGACGACCACGACGGTCAGCCGGCTGGGGGAGTCCTCGCGGGAGATCGGGGATGTCGTCAAGGCGATCACCTCGATCGCGGAGCAGACGAACCTGCTGGCGCTGAACGCCACGATCGAGGCCGCCCGTGCCGGCGAGGCCGGCAAGGGCTTCGCGGTCGTCGCGAACGAGGTCAAGGAGCTGGCGCAGGAGACCGCCCGTGCGACCGAGGACATCGCCCGGCGGGTCGAGGCGATCCAGGACAGCACGGCGGCCGCGGTCACCGCCATCGGCGACATCTCGACGATCATCGGTTCGATCAGCGAGTACCAGGTCACGATCGCCTCCGCGGTGGAGGAGCAGACCGCGACGACCAACGAGATGGCACGTTCGGTCGCCGAGGCCGCGCAGAGCTCCGGGCAGATCGCCGCGAACATCACCAGCGTGACCGCCGCGGCCGACTCGACCACCTCCGCGCTGGACCAGACGCAGGTCGCCGTGAACGAGCTCGCCGGCATGGCCAGCGCCCTGCGCACCGAGGTGAGCCGCTTCACCTACTGACCTCAGCAGCACGCGCCAGGAGCCGTCCGCGGTCGCAGCGAGGTGCGCGCTGTCCGCCGCACGAAGGCGCCGTGCTGACCGCACGCGGCCCCAGCCCGGCCGACCACGGCTTGCTGGACCGAGCGATCCTGGCACCTGGAGATCCCGGTCGCCGTCGCGCGTGCTCACCCGTCGATCAGAGGGCCCACCTGCGATGCGGCTCGCTGGCGGATCCGCCCATGCACGTGTGCTGGCAACCGGCTGTCACCCCGATGGCGCTGCAGCCGGGCTGCCGACTCGGCGATGTCGTGCTGTCCAGAATCGTGTGTCTGCGGTGGCTCCCGCCCGCGGGCCCGGGCTGACCGGAGCTGCACGATGTGGCGCAGGCTGGGCGTAGCCGGCTCCGGCGTCGTCGACCGCCAGCCGCAGGCCCGCAGCTCGGGGGTGGAGGAGTCCGGCGAGAGGTGACACGCTCAGTCCGAGCGCGCGGTCGAGCGGGACCCGGCTCGCGGCGTTCCGGCCCTGATCCGCGTTGCTGCGGCTCCTGCCCACCTGGCGACCCGCCGCTGCGCTCTGCGCCGGACCCTGGAGCAGTCCGGCCTGCTGCTCACTGCAGCCTTGCCACCCGGCGTCACCAGTCCGGTGCGCTGCAGCCAACGGTCGACGTGGAGGTCCGTCGTGCCTGGCCTGTGCAGCCCGTACCGCGAGTGCCTGGCCGAGCTGCGCGATCGACAGGAGTGCTGCGTCCCCCTGCGGCACGCGGCTCAGGCCGCTGACGGCGTGGCTGACGAACGGCAGCACGGGGTGCCGGGTCGGCGTGATCTGCTCGACCAGCGTGCAGATGATCCCGGCCGGCTCTGGCAGGCTGCGGTCTTGATCGTGTCCTTGGAGGGACCATGACCCCGTCCCACACGCCGCCCCCGGGCGGTGAGCCCTATCGAGGGCCGGAGCGGCGGCGCAGCCAGCGGTCGGACCTGACGCTGCGGCGGCTCACGGCGCTGACGGACGCGGCAGCGGCCATGGTGCACGCCACGACGATCCAGCAGGTCGCGACGATCGCGGTGCAGGCCGGGGTCGAGGCGGTCGGCGCCGGCGGCGGCACGGTGGCGGTGCTGGACGCAGCGTCGGGCCGGCTGCGACTGAGCAGCACAGTCTCCTACAGTCCGACACTGCTCGGGAGCTTCGCGGAGCTGCCGCTGGAGGCGGGGCTGCCGCTGTGCCACACGGCCAGGACGGGCGAGCCACTGCTGCTGCCTGACCGGCGGTCGGCGTTGGCGCGGTTCCCAGGGGTCGAGGCGCACCACGAACTGTCCGACGGCGCTGGCGAGGCGCTGGTCGCGGCGGCGGTGCTGCCACTGCGAGCCGGCGGCGCGGTGCTCGGTTCGCTGGCGGTCACCTGGTCGGTCGAGCGGTCGTTCGACCGCGAGGACGTGGCGCTGCTGGACGCGCTCGCCGGTCTCGTGGCTGAGGCGGTCGCCCGGGTCCGCAGCGCAGCGGATCGGGACAAGGCCCTGGAGCGCGCCAGTCTGCTCGCCCGCGCCGGCGAGGTGCTCGTCGCCGGGCGGGACCCGAACGCGGTGCTGCAGGCCCTGGCCCGGTTGGTGGTACCGGCCCTGGCAGATCGGGCGGTCGCGCGCCTGCAGGACGGACGCCTGAGCGCGAGCCACCCCACCGACGAGATCGACGGCACCGACGAGTCCTACCCGTCGTGGCAGCGACCGGACGCCGGGCGAACGGCGACACCGACACGTCGGTCGTCGGCGGGACGCTTGCCGGAGCAGCGCGCCGCGGACACGCCGGCGCGGTGCGTGGTCGTGCTGGGGGTGGTGGGCCGCTCGGTCGGGACGCTGACGGTGGAGCGGTGCGGCCTGCCGTACGCCGACGAGGAGGTCGACCTGCTCGCGGAGCTGGCCCGCCGGGCCGCCGCGGTGCTGGACACCGCGCTGGCGCTCGTGGAGCAGCGCGAGACGTCGCTGGCGCTGCAGCGGGCGCTGTTGACCGAGCCGCCCGAGCCGAACCACCTGCACCTGGTGGTGCGCTACCTGCCGGCGACGCACGCGGCCGTCGGCGGGGACTGGTACGACGCGGTCCTGACGCCGGACGGCGCGACGGTGCTGGTGATCGGCGACGTGGTCGGGCATGACGCGCAGGCGGCGGCGTCGATGGGCCAGCTGCGCGGTCTGCTGCGGGCGCTGGCCTACACCGGGGGCGCCAGCCCGGCGGTGCTGTTGACGGCTGTCGAGGACGCCGCCCGTGGGCTGGCGGTCGATGCGATGGCGACGGTGCTGGTCGGGCGGTTGGAGCGTCACCCGGACCGGCCCGGCGGCAGGCGGCTGCTGCGCTGGAGCAACGCGGGGCACCCGCCGGCGGTGCTGGCGCACGCTGACGGGACCGCCGAGCTCCTGGAGTCGGAGCCGGACGTGATGCTCGGGGTGCAGGGCGGGCTCGTGCGCACCGACCAGCTGCGGGAGCTGGCGGACGGCGACACGCTGCTGCTGTACACCGACGGGCTCATCGAGCGGCGCGACGCCCCGCTCGACGACGGCCTGGCCCGGCTCGTCGAGTGCGTCGGCGAGCTCGCAGGCGAGCACCCGGACGTGCTGTGCGACAGCGTGCTGGACCGCATGCTGCCCCGCGGCGTCGAGGACGACGTCGCGCTGCTCGCGGTGCGGCTGCACCCGGAGGACCGGCCGCGCCCAGCCAGCGCCGGCCCGAACGTCATCCCCACGCCTGAGGGCGCGGGGTGACCAGGACGGGGGACGGGCCGTGACCGAGCACAGCGTCAGGGGTCGGACAGGGCGGGGTCGACGACCGCGCTGAGGTACCAGCGGCACAGCGCGTCGATGGCCTGTGCGGGGGTGCCGACGGTGCGAGCCGGACCGTGGCGCTGGCGCCCAGCGCCACGCGCACGCCTCGTCCGCGTGTGCGGCTGCCACGCGGCCTCTGG
>CAXTFU010000004.1:49099-55301 GCA_964243385.1 uncultured bacterium
GCCTGGCGCCGTGTCGAGCGGCCCGCCCCCACCCGTCTGCGGCCTTGACACCCGTCCGGCCCTCGCCGACGGTGACGCGGCGCTCCCACAGGAGCGCGGCGCGCACACCTCCCTGCAGCTCACCAGCGACGGACAGGACCCGGCATGACCCGCGTAGGGATCCCGAAAGAGGTCAAGGACAACGAGTACCGCGTGGCGATCACGCCGGCGGGGGTGAAGGAGCTCGTCTCCGGCGGCCACACCGTGCAGGTCGAGCAGGACGCCGGCGCCGGGTCGTCCATCCCCGACGACGAGTACGTCGCCGCGGGCGCGCAGATCGTCCCCGACCCGGACGAGGTCTGGGGCTCGGCCGACCTGCTGCTGAAGGTCAAGGAGCCGGTCCCGGCGGAGTACGGGCGGATGCGCCGTGACCAGGTGCTGTTCACCTACCTGCACCTGGCCGCCTCGCGCGAGTGCACCGACGCGCTGCTGCAGGCCGGCACGACGTCGGTGGCGTACGAGACGGTGCAGCTGCCGGACGGGTCGCTGCCGCTGCTCGCGCCGATGTCCGAGGTCGCCGGACGCATGGCGCCGCAGGCGGGCGCGCACCACCTCGAGCGCCCCCACGGCGGACGTGGCGTCCTGCTCGGCGGCGTCTCCGGCGTCTACGCCGGCAAGGTGGTCGTGCTCGGCGCCGGCGTCTCCGGGCTCAACGCCGCGGCCATCGCGCTCGGCATGCAGGCCGAGGTGCTGCTGCTCGACAAGAACGTCGCCAAGCTGCGCGAGGTCGACCGCATCTACCAGGGCCACATGCAGACGGTCACCTCGAACGCCTTCGAGGTCGAGCGCGCCGTGCTGGACGCCGACCTGGTCATCGGCGCCGTGCTCGTGCCGGGGGCCAAGGCGCCGACGCTCGTCACCGACGACCTCGTCGCGGCGATGAAGCCCGGGTCGGTGCTCGTCGACATCAGCGTCGACCAGGGCGGCTGCTTCCAGTCGACCCGCCCCACGACGCACTCCGACCCCGTCTTCGAGGTCGGCGGCAGCCTGTTCTACTGCGTGGCGAACATGCCCGGCGCGGTCCCGAACACCTCGACCTACGCCCTGACCAACGTGACGCTGCCGTACGTCGTCGAGATCGCCGCGCGGGGGCTGCGCGACGCGGTCGCCACCGACGCCTCCCTGGCGCACGGCGTCAGCACCGTCGACGGCTCGCTGGTGTCGGCACCGGTGGGGGAGGCGCACGGCCTGCCGGTGGCGCAGCTCGCGGAGGTGCTCGGCTGAGCGTCCCCGTCGAGCACGCCGTCGAGGCCTACCTCGACCACCTCGCCGTCGAGCGCGGGCTGGCCACCAACACGCTGATCAGCTACCGCCGCGACCTCGACCGGTACGCCGCTCACCTGGCGGGCACCGGACGGGTGCGGCTCAGCGAGGTGGCGGAGGCGGACGTCTCGGCCTTCGTCGCGGCCCTGCGCACCGGTGACGACGTGCACGGCCCGCTGTCGGCCTCGTCGGCCGGACGCGCCGTCGTCGCCGTGCGCGGCCTGCACCGCTTCGCCCTGCGCGAGGGCTGGACGCTCGGCGACCCGGCCGGAGAGGTCCGGCCGCCGGCGCCGGCGCGCCGCCTGCCCAAGGCGATCAGCGTCGCCGAGGTCGAGGCGCTGCTCGCCGCGCCGGACGAGGGCACGCCGCTCGGCCTGCGCGACCGGGCGCTGCTCGAGCTGCTGTACGCCACCGGCGCACGCATCTCCGAGGCGGTCGGCCTCGACGTCGACGAGCTCGACCGCGACGCCGGCCTCGTCCGGCTGGACGGCAAGGGGGGCAAGCAGCGGGTCGTGCCGTTCGGCAGCTTCGCGGCCCGGGCCGTCGAGGCCTACCTCGTGCGCGGCCGTCCGGCGCTCGCCGCGGGCGGACGCGGGACGCCCGCCCTGCTGCTGAACGCCCGCGGCGGCCGGCTGTCGCGGCAGAGCGCCTGGACGGTGCTGCGCGCGTCGGCCGCGCGCGCCGGCCTGACCGTCGAGGTGTCGCCGCACACGCTGCGGCACTCGTTCGCGACGCACCTGCTCGACGGCGGCGCCGACGTCCGCGTCGTGCAGGAGCTGCTCGGGCACGCGTCGGTGACGACGACGCAGGTCTACACGCTGGTCACCGTCGACCGGCTGCGCGAGGTCTGGGCGACGACGCACCCGCGCGCACGCAGCTCCTGAGCACCCGGCCCAGGACGCGGACGTCCCGAAGGACAGCACGTCCCGCCGCTAGAGTCGCGGACCGACGTGCCCGTCCACGACCAGGAGAGCAGGACCGCATGGCGAAGTCGACGTCCGGGCCCAGCCCGGCAGCCGACGCGCCCGTCCCGTCCCCGTCCGGCAAGCGCGTCGTCCGCGCGACCGGTGCCGGCGGTGGGTCCGGCCGCCGCGGGACGTCGGTGCCCGCGCCTGCCCGCTCGACCGCCGCAGGTCCCGGCGGACCGGTGACCATCCCGTGGTCCGCCGCCGCCGGCGCCGCCGCGGGCGTCGGCCCCACCGGCCGGCCGGTGCCGCGCTTCCCGGCCGTCAAGCCGCTGCGAAAGCACGGCCCCGCGCGCGTGCTCGCGATGTGCAACCAGAAGGGCGGGGTCGGCAAGACGACCAGCACGATCAACCTCGGCGCCGCCCTCGCCGAGGCAGGTCGCCGGGTGCTGCTCGTCGACTTCGACCCGCAGGGCGCGCTGTCGGTCGGGCTGGGCGTGAACCCGCTCGCCCTCGAGACGACCGTCTTCGACGTGCTCATGGACGCCGACGTCGGCCTCGACGACGTCCTGCTCGAGACCGAGGTGCCCGGCCTCGACCTGGTGCCGGCCAACATCGACCTGTCGGCCGCGGAGGTGCAGCTGGTGAACGAGGTGGCGCGCGAGCAGACGCTCAAGCGGGTGCTCGCGCCGGTCGTGCCGGACTACGACGTCGTCCTCGTCGACTGCCAGCCCTCGCTCGGGCTGCTGACCGTCAACGCGCTGACCGCAGCGGACGGCGTCATCATCCCGCTGGAGTGCGAGTACTTCGCGCTGCGCGGGGTGGCGCTGCTCATCTCGACGATCGAGAAGGTGCGCGAGCGGCTGAACCCCGACCTCGAGGTCGAGGGCATCCTCGCCACCATGTACGACGCGCGCACCGTGCACGGCCGCGAGGTGCTCGCCCGCGTCGTCGAGGCGTTCGGCGACAAGGTCTTCCACACGGTGATCGCCAAGACCGTGCGCTTCCCCGAGACGACCGTCGCGGGGGAGCCGATCACCACCTACGCGTCGACCTCGAACGGCGCGCACGCCTACCGCGAGCTCGCGCGCGAGCTGCTGCCGCGCGGCTGAGGTGCCGTACGCCCTCGGCGACCCGCTGTCGTTCGTCGTCCTCGTCCTGAGCTTCCTCGTCGCGGCCACCGTGCACGGCTGGGTGCAGGCGCTCGTCGCCGCGCGCACCGGCGACCGGCGCCCCGCGGCCGACGGCCGCACCCGGCTCGACCCGCGCCGGCACGTCGACCCGTTCGGCGCGGTCGCCGCGGCGATCGCCGGCGTCGGCTGGGCCAAGCCGGTCGAGCCGCCCGACCGCCGCCGCCGGGGCGCGCTCGTCGCGGTGCTGCTGAGCGGCGCCGTGGCCAACCTCGTCGTCGGGTTCGCGTCCCTCGTCGCGTTCCGGCTCGCGGGCGGCGGCGTCGGCGGGACGACCGTCGAGATGCTGCAGCGCGGCATCAGCGGCGACCCGCTGCTGCGCAGCCTGCTGCTGTTCGGCCTCATGAACGCCTTCGTCGGCCTGCTGTCGCTGGTCCCGCTGCCGCCGCTGGACGGCGGGCGCCTGCTGTTCGCGCTGGCTCCGCGCACCTCCGGCTGGCAGAAGGCGGAGTACCAGCTCGACGAGCGCAACATCGGCATCGCGGTGCTGCTGGCGCTGCTGCTCATCCCGCTCGGCGGTCCGCAGGCGCTGCTGCCCGTCCTGCTCGACACGGTCCTCGCGCCCCTGGTCGACCTGGTGGCCGGTGCCTGAGGCGCCCAGCGCGGCGGACCCGGCGGCGGGCACGGCGTTCTCCGTCCACCTCGACGTCTTCGAGGGTCCGTTCGACCTGCTGCTGCAGCTCATCGCCCGGCACCAGCTCGACGTCACCTCGCTGGCCCTGTCGCAGGTGACCGACGAGTTCCTCGCCCACATCCGGGCGCTCGGCCCGACCTGGGACCTCGGCCAGGCGACCGAGTTCCTCGTCATCGCCGCCACGCTGCTCGACCTCAAGGCCAGCCGGCTGCTCCCGCAGGACGCCGTCGAGGACGAGGAGGACCTGGCGCTGCTCGAGGCGCGTGACCTGCTGTTCGCCCGGCTGCTGCAGTACCGGGCGTACAAGCAGGCCGCGGCGCACCTGTCCGGGCTGCTGGCGCAGGAGGCCCGGCGCTGGCCCCGGTCGGTGTCGCTCGAGCCGCGGTTCGCCTCGCTGCTGCCCGAGGTGCTGCTCGGCATCGGCCCGCAGCAGCTCGCCGAGATCGCCGCGCGGGTGCTCGCGCCGCGCGCCGAGCCGCAGGTCGCCGTCGACCACGTGCACGGCGGGACGGTGAGCGTCCGCGAGCAGACCGAGCTGCTGCGAGCGCGGCTCGCGCGCACCGGCGGCGGGTCGTTCCGCGCCCTGACCGCCGACTGCGCCGGCACGCTCGAGGTCGTCGCGCGCTTCCTGGCCCTGCTCGACCTCTACCGCGAGGGGCTCGTCGCCTTCGACCAGGTCGAGGCGCTCGGCGAGCTGCGGGTGCGCTGGACCGGCGAGCCGTCGTCGTGACCCAGCCGCTGCCGCCACTGCCGATGCGGCTCGAGGCCGTGCTGCTCGTCACCGACGAGGCGGTGCCGACGTCGACGCTCGCCACGGTCGTCGAGGCGCCGGTGCGCGAGGTCGACGCCGCGCTGCGAGCCCTGGCGCAGGAGTACCTCGACCAGGGACGGGGCTTCGAGCTGCGCACCGTCGCCGGCGGGTGGCGCCTCTACACCCGGGCGGAATGCGCGCCCTGGGTCGAGCGGTTCGTGACGGAGGGGCAGACGGTGCGCCTCACCCAGGCGGCGCTCGAGACCCTCGCGGTCGTCGCGTACCGCCAGCCGGTCACCCGGGCGCGCATCAGCGCCGTGCGCGGGGTCGACGTCGACGGCGTCGTCCGTACGCTGCTGGCACGCGGGCTGCTCGCCGAGGCGGGCCAGGACCCCGACACCGCCGGCACCCTCTACCGCACGACCCCGCTGCTGCTCGAGCGGCTCGGGCTCGAGACGCTCGACCAGCTGCCCTCGCTCGCCCCGCTGCTCCCCGAGCTCTCCGAGCTCGACGACGAGGACGGCAGCCCATCCCACGACACGAGGACGACATGACGACTGACTCCGAGGGCATCCGCCTGCAGAAGGTGCTCGCCGCCGCCGGGATCGGCTCCCGCCGCGCCTGCGAGGTGCTCATCGGCGAGGGACGCGTGTCGGTCAACGACGAGGTCGTGAAGGAGCAGGGCCGCCGGGTCGACCCCGAGGTCGACGTCATCCGCGTCGACACGATGCGCATCAACACCGCGCGCGGCCTGGTGTACCTCGCGATGAACAAGCCCCGCGGCTACGTCACCGCGATGTCGGACCCCGAGGGACGCCCGACCGTCGGCGACCTGGTGGCCGACCGGGTCGAGCGGCTGTTCCACGTCGGCCGGCTGGACGCCGACACGGAGGGGCTGCTGCTGCTCACCAACGACGGCGAGCTCGCGCACCGACTGTCGCACCCGTCGTACGAGGTGCCCAAGACCTACCTCGCCGAGCTGATCGGGCCGCTGCCGCGCGACGTCGGGCGGCAGCTGCGGGCCGGCGTCGAGCTCGAGGACGGGATGGCCACGGTCGACTCGTTCAAGCTCGTGGACTCCGCCGCCAACCGGGTGCTCGTCGAGATCGTGCTGCACGAGGGCCGCAAGCACGTCGTGCGGCGGATGCTCGCCGCCGTCGGCCACCCGGTGGAGCGGCTGGTGCGCACCGCCGTCGGTCCGGTGCAGCTCGGCTCGCAGAAGGTCGGCCGGCTGCGCCCGCTGTCGCGCCAGGAGCTGGGCGCGCTGTACGCGCTGGTCGGGCTGTAGCCGATCGCCGTGTCGTAGCCCGCTCTCGCTAGGGTGGGTGCGTGGCACTGCGCGCGGTCCGGGGAGCCATCCAGGTCGACTGCGACGAGCGCGAGCAGGTGCTGGCGGCCAGCACGGGGCTGATGACCGCGG
>CAXTFU010000005.1:0-8702 GCA_964243385.1 uncultured bacterium
GGTGTTGCCGTAGTAGGCGTCCGGCCCGTGCTTGCGGGTGAAGTGCCGGTCGACCAGGTGCTGCGGCGGGGCGGCGTGCGGGTTCAGCGCGAGGGTGCGCAGCGCCATCTCGGCGACGGCCTCGCAGACGATGGCGTGCTCGAGCGAGGTCCGGGCGCTGGTGCCCCACAGGAAGGGGCCGTGGCTGACCGCGAGCGCGCCCGGCACGGCGGCGGCGTGGTCGTCGTCGGTGAACAGCTCGACGATCGCGCGGCCGGTGTTGCGCTCGTAGTCGGTGGCGCACTCCTGCGGGGTGAGCTGGCGGGTGCACCGGACCGGCCCGTTGAAGGTGTCGGCGTGCGTGGTGCCGAGCACCGGCAGGTCGCGGTCGGCCTGGGCGAAGGCGCAGGCGTACGTCGAGTGGGTGTGCGTGACGCCGCCGATGGACGGGAACGACTGGTACAGCAGCCGGTGCGTGGCGTCGTCGGTCGACGGCTTGAGCTCGCCCGCCAGGACCTTGCCGGTCTCGAGGTCGACCGGAACGAGCGCGTCGACGGTGAGGTCGTCGTAGGCCACGCCCGAGGGCTTGATGACGTAGATGCCGGCGTCGCGGTCCAGACCGCTGACGTTGCCCCAGGTGAGCGTGGCCAGGCCGGCTGCCGGGATCGCGCGGTTCGCCGCCAGCACCTCCTGCAGCAGGTCCTGCGAGACGAGCGCGGACACGGGCGACCTCCGACGGCGGGATGGGCCCCCACTGTGCCAGGGACGGGTCCGCAGGGCCGCAGCCGGCAGGGACGCGCGCTGGCGGCGGCAGGCCGCAGGCTCCGCCCCCGGTCAGGACCCTCGGCGGGCGCCCTCGTCGGCGCGGCGCTCGAGGGACGGGCCGGCGACCGCGAGGACGACGGCGTGGTGCTCGGGCTCGTCCGCCCGCGCCCGACCGCGGCCGCGGCTCGGCGCTCACGGCCGCCGCTCGGCAGGTGCAGGTCGTCCCGTCCGACGCCGGCACGACGGTCGCGCTCGAGCACTTCTGCGGCTAGGGCAGCTCCCACACGAGCAGCTCGGCGGCGCCGGTCGCGGTGACGCGCCGCCCGCCGGCGCCGGTCAGCCGCGCGGCGTCCGCCGTGCCGAGCGCGCCGGCGTCCTCGAGCTCGACGGCGCCGCGCGCGACGAACAGGTGCACGCGCGGCGCGTCGGGCAGCTGCACGCGCCCCCGTCCGTGCAGCCGGGCGACGTGCAGGACCGCCCCGCCCGTCCCGAGCCGGACGGCGACGTCGTGCCCCGGACGGCCGGACGCGACGGGCACCAGCTCGCCCGTGCCGAGGGCGTCCGCGACGTCGTGCTGCTCGGACCGCGGCGGCGTCGCGGGGTCGTCGGGTGCGAGCCACACCTGCACGAGGTGCGCGGGCACCGCCGCGGCCGTCTCGCTGTGCACCACCCCCGTCCCGGCGCGCATGCGCTGCACCTGCCCGGGCCGCACGACGGCGCGCCGGCCGGTGGAGTCCCGGTGCCTCAGCTCGCCGGCCAGCACCCAGGTGACGACCTCGAGCCCGCGGTGCGGATGGCTGCCGAAGCCGTGCCCGGCGTCCAGGCGGTGCTCGTCGTGCAGCAGCAGCGGCCCGAACGAGGTGTTCGCCGGGTCGTAGTGGGCGCCGAACGAGAACGAGTGGCGGGTGACGACGCCGTCCGCCGTCGAGCGCGGCCGGTCGTCCGCTCGGCGGACCTCGACGGGGGGCACGCGGCGATCGTGCCCGGTGCGACAGAGTGGCGCCCGTGACGGACCCGCTGGCGCTGCTGCACACGGCGTACGGAGACGCGTCGGCGCTGCTGCGCGGCCTGACCGACGACGAGGCGGTGCGCCCGAGCGGGTGCGCCGGCTGGGCGGTGCTCGACCTCGCGCAGCACCTCGTCTTCGACGCCCGGCGCGGGCTCGTCGCGACCGCGACGCCCGCGGCCGGGCCGCCCACGACCGACGCGGTCGGCTACTGGCGCAGCTGGCAGCAGTCCAGCGAGCAGGCGAGCGACGACCAGTGGCGCACGCGGGTCAGCGCGAGCCTCGCGGGCGGCATCGGCGCGCTCGCAGCCGTCTACGCCGAGACCTCCACGGCCGTCCGGGTGGCCGCGGGCCGGCTCGACCGGGCCGAGGTCGTCGCCACGCAGGGCCACGCGCTGCGGCTGGACGACCTGCTGTCGACGCTCGTGGTCGAGACCGCCGTCCACCACCTGGACCTCGTCCGGCACCTCGACCGCCCGGGCCCCGGCGCCGGGCCGCTCGCCGAGGTGCGGCGCGTGCTCACGGCGCTGCTCAGCCGTGACCTGCCCGCCGCGTGGGACGACGCCACCGCGGCCCTGCGCGCCACCGGCCGCGCGCCGCTCACGTCCGCCGACCGCGCCGAGCTCGGGGACGACGCGGGGCGCTTCCCGCTGCTGAGCTGACCGGGGCGTTCCGGCATGCTTCTCACGACCCATGCACCGCCCTGACCCCTCGACGACCGGGACCGCCCATGTGCCACGACGACGCCAGCCGACCCCCGGCCCCGCCCCGCACCGGCGAGGTCGCCGACCGCCGGACGCTCGTGCTGGAGGCCGCGGACGGCAACCGCTTCGCCGCCGCCTCGGCCACCCCGTCGGTCCCGGCGCAGGTCGGTGTCGTCGTCCTGCCGGACGTCCGCGGCCTGCACCCGTACTACGTCGCGCTCGCCGAGCGGCTGGCCGAGGCTGGCCTGGCAGCCGTCGCCCTCGACTGGTTCGGGCGCACCGCCGGGGTGCCCGAGGACGGCCTGCGCGGCGAGGACTTCGCCTGGCAGGACGAGATCGCGCGGACGACACCCGCCGGCATCGACGCCGACGTGACCGCCGCCGTCGCGCACCTGCGGTCCTCGTCGTCCGCCGACCTGCCGGTGGTCGTCGTCGGGTTCTGCTTCGGCGGCAGCCACGCCTGGCGGCTCTCGGGCGCGGACGTCGACGTCGCCGGCTGCGTCGGCTTCTACGGCCGTCCGTCGATGGTCGAGCACGCCGACGCCGCCCGGCGTCCGACCGTCATGCTCATCGCCGGCGACGACGCGGCCACCCCGGTGTCTGACTCGCTCGCGCTCGCCGACCGGATGCGCGCAGCCGGCGCGGACGTCGACGCCGTCGTGCTCGAGGGCGCGCCGCACAGCTTCTTCGACCGCACCTTCGCCGAGCACGCCGAGGCCTGCGCGACGGCCTGGGAGCACCTGCTGGCGCTCACCGACCGGGTCGCCGCCGCGCGCTGAGCCGTCGCCCACGCGCCGCCGCCCCCGATGCCGTCGGGCGCGACAACCCGGTTGCACCCGCCCCGCACGCTGACCACCTCAGCAGCGGAGGAACCAGCCATGCCCACCAACCCGCGCCCTCGGGTGCTCTCCTGGGGCAGCGACGTCGAGGAGTCGACCCTCGACCAGGCCGCGACCGCGGCCTCGCTCGCGTGCGTGCCGTCGCACGTCGCGCTCATGCCCGACGCCCACGCCGGCTACGGCCCGCCGATCGGGACCGTCCTCCCGACCGAGGGCGCGATCATCCCGTACGCCATCGGCGTCGACATCGGCTGCGGCATGATCGCGACCCGCACCGACCTCGTCGCCAGCGACCTGCCCGACAGCCTGCGGCGGCTCATGCCGCTGGTCGAGCAGCGCATCCCGGCCGGCATGGGCAAGGCGTTCCGCCGCACCGGCGAGCCGGTCGCGCTCGCCGAGCTCGGCACGCCCGGCACCGAGCTGACCGCGAAGCAGGCGCAGACCGCGGCTGCGCAGTTCGGGACGCTCGGCTCCGGCAACCACTTCGTCGAGGTGTGCCTGGACGAGGCGGACCGGGTCTGGCTCGTGCTGCACTCGGGCTCGCGCGGCATCGGCAACCAGCTCGCGCAGCGCGCCGTGACCGAGGCGAAGGGCCTCATGAGGCAGTGGTTCATCGAGCTGCCCGACCCGAACCTCGCCTACCTCGTGCAGGGCACGCCCGAGTTCACGCAGTACGTCGCCGACATGCACTGGGCGCAGCGCTACGCGTTCGGCTCGCGCCAGGCGATGATGACGGCCGCCGAGCGGTCGCTGTTCGAGGTCGTCGGACGGGGTGAGGTGGCGCAGACCATCAACTGCCACCACAACTTCGCGCAGCTGGAGCACCACGGCGGGCGCGACGTGTGGATCACCCGAAAGGGGGCGATCAAGGCCGCCGCCGGCGACCTCGGCGTCATCCCGGGGTCGATGGGGACGCGCTCGTACATCGTCGAGGGCCTGGGCAACCCGGCGTCGTACGACAGCTGCGCGCACGGCGCCGGACGGCGCATGTCGCGCAAGCGGGCGCGGCAGGAGCTCACCGTGGAGTCGTTCCGCGAGGCGATGGGCGACCGCGAGTGGCTGTCAGGGCAGGCCGAGGCGCTGCTCGACGAGCACCCGTCGTCGTACAAGGACATCGACCGGGTGATGGCCGACCAGGTCGACCTCGTCCGGCCGCTGCACGTGCTGCGGCAGGTGTTCAACTACAAGGGGCTGTAGTCCTCCCGGCCGCCGCTGCCCTCGCGGCGGCCGGCGGGCATCCTGGCGTGATGAGCGGCGCGCCGGGACCGGAGGTGGTGTCCGTCGACCGGTACCTGCTCCGGCACGGGCTGCACGGTCGGCTGCGCCCGGTCGCCGTGGAGCTCCGGCGCGTGCGCGGCGCGGCGCACCGTCTGGTCAGGAGGCGACCGCGGTGACCCGGGCCGACGCGGCGCCGGCGTGCGTGCTCGCGGCGGGGACGGTGAGCGCGGTGCTCACCTGGCGGTCGCTCACCGGCCCGTCCGGGCTCCCGGTGCGCACGGTCCTGGTGTCGACGCTGGTGGTCGTGCTCGCTGCCGCGCTCGTGGCGACCCGCTCCCGCGGTCGGCAGCGCCGGCTCGCGGTGGCCGGAGCACTGGTCGCCCTGGCGCCGGTGGTCTACGTGGCCGTCATGCTGTCCCGCAGCGACGGCTGAGCACGGAGCTCAGCCGGCGAGGCCCGGACGCGCGGCCACCTCGGCGCGGGCGAGCGCCGGGGACGGCCGAGCCGTGACGGCCAGGTCAGCGCAGCTCGGCGGCCAGCGCCGGGAAGACCCGGGCGACCTTGGCGGTGAGGTAGTCGCCGTAGACGCCCTCCCACGCGTGCGGGCTCTGGCCGTCCCAGCGGTGCGCCGCGTCGTCCGGCCGGCCGGCGAAGGCGGTCTCGGGCAGCGGCGTGACGGTGGCGTCCCAGGACGGGTCGAGGAACAGCGGGAACGACAGCCGGTCGGCGCCGGACAGGTTCCGGACCCGGTGCGGGTTCGAGCGGTAGCCGCCCCGGGTCATCCGCTCGAGCATGTCGCCGATGTTCACGACGAAGGCGTACGGGTCGGCCGGGACGTCGATCCACTGCTCGCCGCTGCGCACCTGCAGCCCCCCGTGGGCGTCCTGCGCCAGCAGGGTGATGAGGCCGTAGTCGGTGTGCTCGCCGACGCCCCACGACTGCGTGTCGCCGGGCGGGTAGTGGAAGACGCGGAACAGCACCGTCGGGTCGGCGGTGAGGTGCCGCGCGAACCAGTCGTCCTGGAGGCCGAGGCCGAGGGCGACGCCGCGCAGCAGCGCCTGCCCGACGGCGGTGACCTGCTCGACCCACCGCAGGACGACGTCGCGCAGCCCGGCCGGCTCGTCCGGGAACAGGTTCTGCCCGTGCAGCGGCGTCCGCGCCACCACCCGGGGGTGGTCGGACGGCAGCTCGGTGCCGAAGTAGACGCCCTCCTTGCGGTCGGGCCGTCCCGCCGTCAGCTCGCCGCCGACCGGGAACCAGCCGCGCCAGGCCAGGCCGCCCCGGCTCATCGCGATCTGCGCCTTGACCTCGTCGGACAGGGCGAAGAACTCCCGCGACAGCCGCTCGAGGTCGTCGCGCAGCGTCGGGTCGACGCCGTGGCCGGTCACCAGCAGGAAGCCGGTGTCGCGGCACGCGGCGTCGATCGCCCGTCCCGTCCTGGCGCGGTCGGCGTCGTCGGCGCCCGGGTCGAGCAGCGGCGACACGTCGATCAGCGGGAGGCTCACCGGACGGCCGGCACCGGGTCTGCTCGCACCGGGGCAGCGTAGGACGGCGCGCTGCCCCGCGTCCGAGTCGTCAGTCGGTGCCGGACTCCATCGCCGCTGCCTCGAGCGCGGCCTCCCGGCTGCCCTCGACGGCCGGGTTGTCGGTGATGACGTCGGCCCCGCCGACCTCGAGCTCGCCGAACAGCGTGCCGTGCTCGACGAGCACCTGGCCCTGCTCGATCGGCTGCGCGGCGTAGGCCTCGAGCTTGGCGCGGGAGTCGGCGATGTCGAGGTTGCGCATCGTGAGCTGGCCGATCCGGTCGGTCGGGCCGAACGCGGCGTTCTCCGTCCGCTCCATCGACAGCTTCTCCGGGTGGTAGGAGAACGTCGAGCCCTCGGTGCGCAGGATCGAGTAGTCCTCGCCGCGCCGCAGCCGCAGCGTCACCTCGCCGGTGACGAGCGACGCGACCCAGCGCTGGATCGACTCGCGCAGCATGAGCGCCTGCGGGTCGAGCCACCGGCCCTCGTAGAGCAGGCGACCGAGGCGGCGCCCCTCGGCGTGGTAGCTCGCGAGGGTGTCCTCGTTGTGGATCGCGTTCAGCAGCCGCTCGTAGGCGATGAACAGCAGCGCCATGCCGGGCGCCTCGTAGATGCCGCGCGACTTCGCCTCGATGATCCGGTTCTCGATCTGGTCGGACATGCCGAGCCCGTGCCGTCCGCCGACGGCGTTGACCTCGCGGACCAGCGCCACCGGGTCGGCGAACACCGTGCCGTTCACCGCCACGGGGCGCCCGGCGACGAAGCGGACGGTGACGTCCTCGGCCTCGACGGCCACGGACGGGTCCCAGAACCGCACGCCCATGATCGGCTCGACGGTCTCGAGGGACACGTCGAGCTGCTCGAGCGTCTTGGCCTCGTGGGTGGCGCCCCAGATGTTGGCGTCGGTGGAGTACGCCTTCTCCTGCGAGTCGCGGTAGGGCAGCCCGTGCTCGGTGAGCCACGCGCTCATCTCGTGCCGCCCGCCCAGCTCGTGCACGAAGTCGGCGTCCAGCCAGGGCTTGTAGATGCGCAGCGCCGGGTTCGCGAGCAGCCCGTACCGGTAGAACCGCTCGATGTCGTTGCCCTTGAACGTCGAGCCGTCGCCCCAGATGTCGACGCCGTCCTGGCGCATCGCCCGCACCAGCAGCGTGCCGGTGACCGCCCGCCCCAGTGGGGTGGTGTTGAAGTAGGCGCGGCCACCGCTGCGGATGTGGAACGCCCCGCAGGCCAGGGCGGCGAGCCCCTCCTCGACCAGCGGCGTCGTGCAGTCGACGACGCGCGCGAGCTCCGCGCCGTACTGCATCGCCCGGCCCGGCACGCTCGAGATGTCCGGCTCGTCGTACTGGCCGAGATCGGCGGTGTAGGAGCAGGGCACGGCGCCCCTGTCCCGCATCCAGGCCACGGCGACGGAGGTGTCCAGCCCGCCGGAGAAGGCGATGCCGACGCGCTCGCCCTTCGGCAGGGTGGTCAAGACCTTGCTCACGTTCGTTCCTTCGTCCAGGAGGGAGGGCCGGAGCGGGTGCACCGGCGGGCCACGGCCAGTGTGGTGCACCGGCCGACTGGCGGGACACGGACGTCGCCCCGGTCGGGCCACCGACGTCCCGCCCCGGTCGGCCCGCCCGCGGCCCCGGCGCCGGGAGCTCAGTGGTGCGCGGTGCGGTGCGCCGCGAGCACGTCGAGCCCGAAGTCCGCCGTCGGGTCCCGCCACACCGAGTGCGCGTGGTTCGCGCCGCGCTGCGTGTTGTCCCACTCCAGCAGCAGTCGCGGTCCCTGCACCCGGTAGTAGTGCGGCGCGCCGGGCTCGGTCGAGCCGGCCCAGGCCAGGTGCACCGCGTCGAGCTCCGCGTCGTCGTCGTACCGAGCCCGCGGCGACACCTCCGGCGGCACCCGGTCGAGGTAGGTGCCGAGCAGCGCCCGCAGCAGGTGGCGCTGTCCCGCGTCCAGGTCCGCCGCCGCGACGCCCCGCGGCGCCGCGCTGTAGGACAGGGCCGCGTGGTCGGCGTCGCTGTACCCGGCGGCCTCGTCGATGGCGTCGCTCGCGCGCTGCAGCCCCGCCTGCTCGGCCGCGTCGGAGAACGGCCCGCGCCAGATGCCGGCCAGCGGGATCGTCCGGTCGCCCTCGCCGACGCGCGTGCGGTTGGCGGTGACGATGTCGGAGGGGGCGTGCGGCAGGAGCACCGCGCGCGCGACCAGCTCGGGCGACAGCGACCGCACGAGGTCGCGCGGGAGGTCCTCGACCGGGCCGAGCGGACGGCTGACGGCGCCACCGAGCAGCGGCGCGCTCGCGGGGTCGGCCCCGAGGAAGCACGGGGTGGTGCTCACCAGCTCGCCGTCCACCACCAGGTTGTTGAGCGCCACGTGGTGACCGCCGAACCGCCATCCCCAGGGGGCCGGGCCTCCGGGCTCGCCGAACACGCGCAGGTAGTACAGCCCCGGGTCCCGGCCCCGCTCGCGGTCGAACCGGGCGGTGAAGCCCTCGACGTGGTCCAGGACGTTCTCCAGGCCGATGATCGTCGCGACGGTGACGTACGCCGGCGTCGACAGCCCGGTCGAGACCAGGCGCAGCGCCGCGCGCTGCTGGCGCGGGCGCTGCTCGTGCAGCGTCAGCCCCCCGTGGTCGGTGGGCGTGTAGAACCAGCGCCGCCGCTCCGCGTCCGTGGCGTCGTCG
>CAXTFU010000005.1:8712-43033 GCA_964243385.1 uncultured bacterium
GGGTGCGGCCCCGGCCGCGGCGTCGCGCTGGTCGTCCTGCAGGGCGTCGAGCCACGCCGCGGCCGCCTCGGCCATGCGGCTGGCCACCTCCCGGCGGGGTCCGCGGTCGGCGGGGGCGGCCATGCCGCGCAACGTAGCGCGGCCCCCGCACGACCCCCGCCCGCCGCCCCGTCCTCGGGCGGGCCGCCGTCAGCGGCGGCGCGCGCGCAGCACCTCGTCGCCCGTGTGCGAGTGCCCGTCACCGCCGTGCGGACGAGGACGGTGGTCGGCGACGACCACGTCCCATCCCGCCGTGTCCAGCTCGGCGGCGACCTGGCCCGCCGTCGCGAACCGGTCGGCCCCCCACAGCGCGGCGCGCTCCTCGTCCCATGGGTGCCCGACCCACAGCAGCGTGCCGCCGGGTGCCACCGCGGCTGCCAGCCGGGCCAGCAGCGGTGCGCGGTCGGCCGCCCTCGGGTGCAGGAAGTGGGCGGCGACCAGGTCGTAGGCGCCGGGCGGCGGCGAGTGCGCGTCGACGTCGGCCCGCACCCACTGCACGCGGTCGGCGAGCCCGGCCGCGGCGGCGTGCTCCGCTGCCCGGTCCAGCGCCACCTGCGACCAGTCCAGGCCGGTCACCTGCCAGCCCCGTCCGGCGAGCCACAGCACGTCCGCGCCCTCGCCGCAGCCGACGTCCAGCGCCCGACCGGGCGCCAGCCCGCCGGCCTCGGCGACCAGCGTCGGGTTGACGCGGCCGGTCCACAGGGCCGCGGACGCGCCGTAGCGCTCCTCCCAGGACGCGTGGTCGTGGCCGGTCCCGCCCGGCGCCGGCACCCGGTCGTGCCCGTGCTCGTCGTCGCCCACCTGTCTCCTCGAGGTCCGTGGCGCCGGTCGTCCTGCGCCTGCAGGCACGGTCGGCTCGGCCTTCTGCGGAGGCCGAGCCGCCCGTCCGGGCCCCGACGGCCGGGCGTGCACCGACCGTGCCGCCCGGCGCGCTGCCCGGGCGAGTCCTCTTGCTGCTCCTGCAACACCTGGGCCGCGACCGCCGGCCGACGGGAGATGCGGCCGAACCCGCCGAGCTCGTGGCGCCGCCCGGCGGCACGCCCCAGGATGGCGGCATGACGCTCCCAGGCTTCCCCGTCGGCACCACCTGGTCGCACGCGTGGGCGGGGCGGCTGGAGCAGCGCACCGTCGTGAGCGCCGCGCTGCGCGGCAACCCGCTCGGCGACCCGCACGAGCGGCCGGTCTGGGTGCAGCTCCCGGCGTCGTACGACGACGACCCGGGCGCACGGCACCCGGTCGTCTACGTGGCGCAGGGCTACACCGGCCACGTGTCCATGTGGGCGAACCGGCGCGCCTACGCGCACACCCTGCCCGAGCAGGTCGACGCCCTGCTCGCCCGCGACGACGTCCCGCCGGTGCTCGTCGTCTACCTCGACGCCTGGACGTCCTACGGCGGGTCGCAGTTCGTCGACTCCCCCGGCACCGGCGACTACTGCACCTACGTCAGCGAGGACGTCGTCGGCTTCGTCGACGCCGAGTACCGCACGGTCGCCGACCCGCGCTCGCGCGCCGTGGCGGGCAAGAGCTCCGGCGGGTTCGCCGCGATGCTGCTGCCCGTCCTGCGTCCCGACGTGTTCGCGGGCGGGCTGGCCACCCACGCCGGGGACGCGCTGTACGAGGGCTGCTACCTGTCCGAGCACGGCAAGGTGGTGCGCGCCCTGCGCCGGTTCGACGGCGACCCGCACGCCTGGTGGGCCGACTTCGTCGCGCGCGGCGAGGCGCAGCCGCACCCCGACGACATGCTGCTGCTCCTGCAGTACGGCTGCAGCGCCGCGTTCACCCCCGGTGCGGACCGCCGTCCGGTGCTGCCGTTCGACACCCGCACCGGCAAGCTCGACGACGACCTCTGGTCGCGCTGGCTCGCCCTCGACCCGGTGCGGATGGCGCCCGCGGCCGGGGACGTCCTGCGCTCGCTGTCGGCCATCTGGGTCGACGCCGGCACGCGCGACGAGTGGTACCTCGACCTGGGCGCCGAGGCCTACGTGCAGGAGCTGCGGGCGCTCGGGGTGCGCGAGGACGTCCTGCACGCCGAGACCTACGACCAGACGCACGCCGTCCCGACGTCGCAGTACGTCAAGGCGCTGCGCCACCTCGCCGAGCGCCTGCCGCGCTGAGCACGCCCTTGACAACACATCTTGTCAAGGGGACGGTGGAGCCGTGCACGAGCTCGAGGTCATCGAGGACGCAGCGACCGCCGCCACTGCGCTGGACCCCGTGCGGGCCCGGCTGCTCGGCGAGCTGGCCGTCGCCTCCTCCGCAGCCGGGCTGGCCAGCCGGGTCGGCCTGGCGCGGCAGAAGGTCAACTACCACCTCAAGGCGCTCGAGGCGCACGGCCTGGTCGAGCTGACCGAGGAGCGCCGGCACGGCGGCATCACCGAGCGGGTGCTGCAGGCCACGGCAGCGTCGTACGTCGTGTCCCCGGCCGCCGTCACCCCGTCGGCGGCCGACCCGGACGCGAACGACGACCACCTGTCCGCGGGCTACCTCGTCGCGCTGGCCGGGCGGCTGGTGCGGGAGGTCGGCGAGCTCGCGCGACGGGCCGGCGCCACCGGGAGGCGCCTGCCCACCTTGACCATCGACACCCGGATCGGCTTCCGGTCGGCCGCTGACCGGGCCGCCTTCGCCGACGACCTGACCGCGGCGGTGCTCGACCTGGCTGCCCGGTACCACCACGACGACGGCCGGCCGCACCGGCTCGTCGTCGCAGCCCACCCACTGCCCGAGGAGCACCCGTGAGCACGAGCCCGAACGTCCCGCACCGCCTCGAGTTCAGCGTCGAGGTCCCCGGCACGCCTGAGCAGGTCTGGCAGGCGATCGCCACCGCGCAGGGCATGAGCGCCTGGTTCCTGCCGACCGAGATCGAGGAGCGCGAGGGCGGCACGCTGCACTTCGCCATGGGCCCGGAGATGGGGTCGGACGGTCACGTCACGCGCTGGGACCCGCCGCACCGCCTGGTCTACGAGGAGGACTGGGCCGCCCTCATGGGCAAGGACCCGGCGACCCTCAGCCCGCTCACGTCCGAGTTCGTCGTCGAGGCGCAGTCCGGCGGCACCTGCGTCGTGCGCGTCACCAGCAGCGGCTTCGGCACCGGCGCCGCCTGGGAAGAGGAGTTCTGGGCGGACATGGGCAGCAGCTGGCTGCCGTTCTTCGACAACCTGCGCCTCTACCTCGCCCACTTCCCGGGGCAGGAGGCGACCCCCCTCGAGGCGAGCGCCTCGCACTCCGGTGAGCCGGCGCAGCTGTGGCAGGCGGTGCGCGACGCGCTCGGCCTCGGGGACGAGGGCACGGCGGTCGAGGTGCGCGGTGCCACCGGCACGGTCGAGCGCGTGGGCGAGCGTCAGGCGCTCGTCCGGCTCAGCGCGCCGGTCCCCGGGATGCTCACCGCCTTCGTCCACGGTGACGGCGACGGCACGGTGACGGTGGGCGTGCGCGCCTACCTGTTCTCCGCCGACGCCGCGCAGTGGGTCCGTCGTGAGGAGCCCGCCTGGGCGGCCTGGCTGCAGTCGCTCGTGGTCCCGGCCCAGCAGCGGCTCGGGGCAGGAGCGGGGCTCAGAGCTCGTCGGTGACGAGGACGTCGATCAGCTCGAGCAGCTCCTCGAGCAGGTGCTCGGCATCGGCGAGGACGTCCTGCTCGGAGAGCCGGTGCGAGGAAGAGCGGACTCGCTCCCTGGCACTCGCGTCGAACCCCGCATCCGCTGCGAGGGCCGGCACGCCCGGGGGACGGCATCATGGGCTGGTGATGGGCGCGGATCAGGTGGCCGACCTGCAGGTCCGGCTGGCGGAGCGCGGCGTCGACTGGTGCGTCGTCGGCGGGTGGGGTGTCGACGCCCTGCTGGGCCGGGTGACCCGGCTGCACGAGGACGTCGACGTGCTGCTGTCACGAGCAGACGCCCAGGCAGCCCTGACGCTGCTGGAGCAGGACGGCTTCCAGCTCGTCGACCGGTGGTCGGAGAGCCGCGACGTCCCCGGGCACCACCCTCTCGTGGGCGAGCCGGTGCCGTCGGCGTTCGTCCTGAGACACACGGACGGTCGGGAGGTCGACGTCCACCTCGACGACACCGTCACCGGACGGGTCGTCCCCCTGTGGGACACCGAACGGCGGCTCGAGGCGGGTGACCTCGCGGCGACCGGGTCGGTCGACGGTGTCGCCGTCCGCTGCATGACCGCTGCGATGCAGCTGACCTGCCACCAGGGCTACGACCTGCCCCCCGCGCAGGTTGCCGACGTCCGCCTCCTGCGGCGGCTCGTCCAGCCGGACGCGACGTCGTCCGACCGCCGCGGCGACGACCGCGGAGCAGGCTGACCACCGGCTCCGTCGCTCGGGGTCCGCGACGCCACCGACGCACGCAGCGCCGGGCCGCCACCCGCCAGCGCGAGCTGTGCGACCGCGCCGGGCGTCGGGTGGTACCAGGTCCTCGACGGACCGGGCGGTGACGACCCCCACCTCCGGACCATGGGGACTGGTCATTCGTCGTCATGTGCGAGGAGCGTCACCAGGCCGACGACCCCCGGGTGAGCAGACACGTCGTGCGCGGTGGACCGGCCCTCCGGCAGGGCGGTCGGCGCGGCGCGGTGCTGCAGCTGCTGGCGCTGCTCCTGCTGACCTGGGCGACGGGGCTGACCGGCTCCGTCGTCGTGGCCAACGTCGTCCGCGCCCTGGTCGGGGTCGAGATCGACCTCCTGACCGCCGCCGACGGCGCGGCCCCCGTGTCGGTCGGCGTGCTCGCGTACGCCCAGGGGACAGCGGCGCTCGGACTGGTGGCGCTGCTGTCTGCGGCTGCGCTGCTCGCCGGGGCCGTCGAGCTCACCCGGACCGCCCGGTCCGGTGAGCAGGTGCGGGCCTGGACGCCCTTCCTGCGCGGGCTGTCCCGCACCCCGGCTGTCGCGCGCGGTCTGGCGGTGGTGCTCCTGCTCGCCGCGCTGGCAGTCCTGGTCAGCGCCGTCCTGCTCGTGCTGTCCGTCGTCCTCCTGCCTGCCGCTGCCGTCCTCGCCACGATCTGGTGGCGCCGGCCCGCCTGGCGGCGGTCGTGGATGCGCGGGCTGCTCGTGGCCGCGGTGCCGCTGGGCGTCGGAGCTGCTGTCGTCGTGCGGTGGGCCCTGTGGCTGCCGTTCGTCGTCGTCGACGGCGCCGGGATCCGCGCCGCGCTCCGGCACAGCGCGGACACAGCGTCGGGCCGCGTGCTCCGCACCGCGCGGTCCCTGACGGCAGTGGCTGTCCTCGCCGTCGTGCCGGCGACGCTGCTGGCCGGCTCGTCGGCCCTCGGAGCGCCCGCCGCCGTGGTGGGCGTCGGCACGCTGCTGCTCGTCGTCGGCCTGCTGGTCGCCCTCGCCGTCGTGGCCACGGTCCTGCACGAGGACGTCGCCCTCGCGGCAGTCGTCCCGCGCCAGCGCCCGCCCGCCCGGCGGCTCCGGCGCCTCGCACCGAGCCCGGCCGTGACCCTCGTCCTGCTCATCGGCCTGCTGGCGCAGAGCGGCTGGTCGGCGCCCGTCGCCGCGGCCGACGCGCCGACCGCGTCCGCCGTCACCGTCGTCGTCACCAGCCTGGGAGACGCGCTGGACACGGCCGGGCAGTGCGCGAGCGACTCGGCCACCTGCACCCTGCGCGCGGCGGTCGAGACAGCGCCAGCCGGCGGCACCGTCGTGTTCGGCGTCACCGGCGCGATCCAGCTGGTGCAGACCCTCCACGTGCGGCAGTCGTTGACGATCGACGGCACCGGACAGCGGATCACCCTGAGGAGCCCGTCGAGCGGCACGGCGGTCCTGCTCGGGGCGGGGTCGGGCGGCGGTGACGAGACCCCGCCGGGCGGGGGTGACGAGACCCCGCCGGGCGGGGGTGACGAGACGCCTCCTGAGCAGACCGCTCCGGCGGGCAGCGGGAGCTGGGCGCTGCGCAACCTGACCTTCCTGGGGGCCTACGCCGACGGTCACGGCGTGCTGGTCGGCAGCGGCTCGGCGATCGTCGAGAACGCCACCTTCACGCGGCACAAGACGCTGGACACCCTCGGGAGCGCCCTCTACGCGGCGAACGGCGGCCTGTCGGTCGTGAACAGCACGTTCGTCGACAACAGCGCGATGACGGCGGGCGGGACCGTGGCCGCCAGCCCCTCCGTGCCGCTGTCCGTCAACGCCAGCACCTTCGTCGGCAACCACGGCGGCGGTGTGCGGGGGGCCGGGGCGACGATCGCCAACAGCGTCTTCCGCGGTGCCTCCGGCGGCTTCAACTGCGACGTGTCCGCGAGCGTCAGCGGCAACGTGTCGAACGACGGCTCCTGCGCCACCGACGTCGGGGGCGTTCCCGACCCGTCCCGCACGAGCCTCACGGACGCCCAGCTCGCGCTGCAGGCACTCGGCGACAGCACGGGCCCCGTCGAGACCGTCGCGCTGCGCGCGGGCAGTGCTGCGATCGCCGCCGGCGCACCGGCGACCTGTCCCAGCCACGACGCGCGCGGTGAGGTGCGCGGCGGGACCTGCGACGCGGGCGCCTACCAGACCGCGAACGGCACGACCACGACGATCGGTGCGACGAACCCGGCACCCTTCGGCTCCCCGATCACCGTCACCGTGACGGTGACCAACCCGCAGGGGGCGCCGACCGGCTCCGTGGAGCTCACGGGCACGCCCGCGGGCACCTCGACGGCGTCGCTGACCGCCGGCACCGGCCTCGGCGTCAGCACCGCCGCCTTCACCCTCACGCCGCCCGCGGGCACGCACGCGCTGCAGGCGACGTACGTGCCGGACGCGGGGCTGTCCGCGAGCACGGGGTCGCTGGACCTGGTGGTGCAGGAGCAGACCAGCGCCACCACGCTCGAGGTCACGCCCGCCGGCAGCTCGAGGCCGGGGACCCCGGTCACCCTCACCGCGAGGGTCGCCAACGGCGGCGACGTCGCGCACGAGCAGCCCACCGGGTCGGTCGACTTCGCGAGCGGCAGCACCGCGCTCGGCCGCGCCGCGCTCGTCGCCGGCGTCGCGACCTGGACCGGCGTGCTGCCGCTCGGGTCCCACGACCTCACCGCGGTGTACCTCCCGGGCAACGGCTTCCTCACCTCGACCGGGACCGCGAGGCACAGCGTGCGGAGCGTCAGCCGCGTGACCGTGGACGCTCCCGGGACGGTCGTCCACGGCGCGCCCTTCACCCTTCACGCGAGCCTCCCGGCCGGCGCGACGGGCCGCGTCGTCTTCTCCGGTCGCACGACGGACCGCGTCTGGTCGTCCGCCCCCGTGCCGATCACCGCGGGGACGGCGACGACGCAGTGGACCCAGGTCCTGGCCCCCGGACAGTGGTCCTTCACCGCGGAGTACGGCGGCGACGAGTCCCAGGAGCGGGCGACCTCCGAGCCCGCCGACACCACCGTCACGCCCGCCGGCACCGGCGTCGTCCTGACCGGTCCGTCGCGGAGCACCACGAGCGGTCAGCCGGCGCCGTTCACCGCCACCGTCGACGCGAGGCTGACGCCGGCGCTGCCGACGGGGAGCGTCGAGCTGCGCGCCGACGGCACCCTGGTGGCCTCGGCCGTCCTCGTGGACGGCGTCGCGTCGCTCGCGCCGACCGGCATCCCGGTCGGGACGGACCGCTCGCTCGTCGCGACGTACCTGCCGGACACGGCCGGCTTCACGACGAGTGCGTCGACTGCCGTCCCGCACACGGTCTCGCGGGGCAGCACCACCACCCGCCTGGCCGCGCCGGCCACGTCCCGCTCCGGCGAGACCGTCGCGCTCGTCGCCACGGTCGCCCCTGTCGCACCGTCGACGGCTGCCCCGGCCGGCCACGTCACCTTCTCCGCCGGCAGCACCGACCTCGGCAGTGCGGCGCTGGTCGACGGCGTCGCCACCCTGTCGACGACCGCCCTGCCGGTCGGCACCAGCGCCCTCACCGCCTCCGCCACCCCCACCTCGGAGCTCGCGGGCAGCACGTCCTCCGCCCTGCAGCACGCCGTCAGCCGGTCGGCCACCACCGTCTCCCTGACGAGCGACGAGCCGGCGCCCGGCCCCGGCCAGCCGCTCACCCTCACCGCCACGGTGGCGGTGACGGCGCCGGGCTCGGGCACGCCGACCGGGACGGTCGCCTTCCGCGACGGGACCGCCGTGCTCGCCACCGTGCCGGTCAGCGGGGGCAGCGCGGTCCTCCACCTCGCCGGCCTCACCGGAGGCACGCACGCGCTGACCGCGACGTACGCCGGTGACGCCAGCCGGACCGGCAGCGACGTCGCGCTGACGGTGACCGTCGCGAAGGTCGCGGCCCTCGTCCAGATCGTGGACGTCTCGCCCGAGCCGTCGCGCTTCGGCTCGCCGGTGACCGTGGTCGTCTCGGTGCGGGGAGCCACCGGGCTGCCCGTCAGCGGGGACGTCGAGCTGACCTGGGGCGGATCCACGGTCGTCGGCCGCGCCGCGGTCCTGGACGGTGTGGCCACCGTCGTCGTCAGCGACCTGGGCGTCGGTCGCACCACCCTCGCCGCGCGCTTCCTGGGAGACGCCCACCACGTCGCGGCTGCGGACGAGGCGCTGACCTGGCACACCGTCCTGCCCGCGACGCCGCCGGTCCTGCTGTCGTCGGAGGCCAGCCCGACCCGGTACGGGGAGCGCATCCGCCTGTTCGCCGACGTCAGCCCGGTCGCCGGTCGCGTGCCGACCGGCGCGGTCACCTTCACGGTCGCCGGCGGCGTGCCGGTCCGCTCGACCCACTTCGACGCCGCCGGCCGCGCGTCCGCCGACGTCTACCCGGGGCGGGCCGGGCTCCTCGGCGTCTCGGTCAGCGTCGCCGGCGACCCCTGGTTCGAGCCGCTGCGCGCCGACGGTCTCGTCCACGAGGTCACCGCAGGGTCCGCCACGGTCACCCTCGAGTCGGTCGCGCCCGCCGTGGTCGGCGAGCCGACGTCGCTGATCGCACGGGTCGGACCGGCGGCGGCGCACGGCATCGGGGGGGTCCGCTTCTTCGACGGGGCGGACGAGCTCGGCATCGCAGCCGTGGACGACCTCGGCCGCGCCGTCCTGCGCCCGACGTTCGGCGCGAAGGGGGTGCACCGCCTGACCGCCCTCTACGACAACACGTCAGGCACCTTCGACCAGGTGCGCTCCGCGCCACTGCTGCTGCCCGTCGCCGGTCGGGCCGTGTCGTTCGGCATGCTCGCCGGCGGGTCGACCTACGGCGACGACGCCGCGTACACGGTCCGGCTCTTCACGACCCGGGCGCACACCGACGAGCCGACCGGTTCGGTCTCGGTGCGCCTCGGCGACCGCGACCTCGGCACCGCCGCGCTCGGCACGTCGGCGCCGCTCGGCCAGGGCGTGATGCTCACCACGAAGGTGCCGCTGGGCCGCTCGCTGGAGCCGGGGTCGTACGCCGTCACCGTCACCTACAGCGGCGACGCCGCCTTCGAGACCGTCAGCCAACCGGCGACGCTCACCGTCGACAGGCGGCTCCTGGTCACCTCGCTCGATCCGCCCGCCCCGAGCCCGGCCCTGGCGGGGCAGCCCGTCCGCCTGTCCGGCCGGATCGCGCTGCCGCCGACTGCCGCCGGCGTCCTGCCGCCCACGGGGACGCTGCAGCTGGGCCGCGGCGGAGCCTCCTGCACCGTCCCGATCGGGGACGGTGGCGGCTCGTGCACCGTCGCGTTCCGCGGCGACCCGGCCGAGGAGCAGCTGCACGCCGTCTACAGCGGCGACAGCCGGTACTGGGCGCTCCCCTCGCCGACGGTGCGCCTGCCCGTCGTGCGCAGCACGGCCCGGATCGAGCTGAGCACAGCGCTGCCGGACGGAGGCACCTGGAACGACGCAGAGGCGGGCAGCGTCACCTGGAGGACGACCGCCACGACCCCGACACCCGTGCAGGGCCGGGTGGAGGTCTGGACCTCCGAGGGGCAGCAGGCGAGCTGCCCGACCACGTCGACGGGCAGCTGCGACGTCCGGTTCTCCGCAGCGACGACCAGCGGATGGGTCGAGGTGCGCTTCGCCGGCGACGCGACCTACGTCCCGTCGACGCGGCGGCAGGTGCTGTCCGTGCTGGGCTGCCACGACGTCCGCGCCACGTCCGGCGGACGGGTGCTCACCGCGCCGAACTGCGGCCGCACGAAGTACCTCGCCGGGACGGCCGTGTCGCTCGAGGCGCCGGAGCGTCCTGGATCCACCTTCCTCGGCTGGGCCACCGACCGGACCCCCGGCACCGTCCTGGAGCCCAGCCCGCTGGGCGTCGGCCGCGACCTGGTGGCGGAGCCGCGCTACCAGCCGGTCTGCTTCACCCTGTCGGTGACGTCCTACCCGGCCTCGCTGCGGACGGTCACCCCGTCCCCGGCGCCCGACTGCGACGACGCCGTCGACCCGTCCTTCACCCCGAGGGACGTGGGGGCGATCGCCCGCAGCGAGGTCGCCGCCGGCCGCATGCGCTACCGCGTCGGCACGCGCGTCGAGCTGCCGACCTACTCCGAGCGGCTCAGCCCGACGATGACAGCTCCGGTGCGGTGGTACGGGGAGGGCGTGAGCCCCGAGGGCGTGCTGACCGTGCGGGGCGACGTCGAGCTCGAGAAGCGGCTGGAGCCGGCGTGCCGGGCCTTCGTGGTCGACGGCCCACCGGGGGCGACCACGAGCATCGTCGGGAGCAGCTTCGACACGTCGGTCAGCCCGTTGCTCGCGCGCAGCCTCGGCGGGACGTGCGCACGCGGTGACGGCTCCCGCGGGTACCTCCCCGGCACGGTCCTGCGCGTGGCACTGACGCCGGCCGCCGGCACCTGGTTCGAGCGCTGGGGGAGCCTCGAGCCGCTGAGCAGGCACCGGGCGCCGACGGCTGCGCAGGTCGCGGTCGAGCGTCCCGCCGACATCGCCCGGGTCGGCCGCAGCGAGGCGACGACGGTCGTGGTCCCCGACCGGGACACCGGGATGTCCGGCTTCACCAGCGCGGTGACCTGTCACCGGCTCGACGTCACGGTCGAGGACGCCGTCCTCCCGGGGCAGCTGCGCCGCGGCGACAGGCCGGCGTCGGTCGCGACGACCGCGGCGAACTGCCCGTCCTGGTGGCTCGTGCACGAGGGGCGGCCGGCCGCAGAGCACGCACGCTGGTACCTGGCCGGCACGGACGTCACGCTGACCGCGTCGGGGACCGTGCGCTGGGGCACCGTCGACGAGTTCGTCACCGCGCGCCAGATCGACTTCCGCGGGTGGAGCGGCGGCGTCAGCGGCCGGGGCCTCGTGCAGCAGGTGCGGATGGACGGCCCCGTCACCGCCACCGCCCAGTGGTACGTGAGCGCGCGCTGCGCCGGCGTCGTCGTGCGCACCCAGCCGGCAGGCGCGGGAGAAGTGGTCATGAGCGGCCTCGGGACCGAGTGCCCGAAGCGCGAGAGCGCCTTCGCCGGGGTCGCCCCCACGCCGCAGGCGCCGCTGGGCTCCACCGTCTCGCTCGCCGCGCGTCCGATGGGCGCGCTGCAGGTCATCTGGAAGGTCGAGGGACGGAGCGTCACGAACACCCAGGCCTGCCTGGCCCGGGAGGACGAGATCCAGCGGAGGTACGACGAGGGGTACGAGGCGGGCCGCAGCAAGGACGCGATCGACCAGACGCTCATGGTGCAGGGGTACCTGCCGGGCCTGACCGTGAGCCGGGTCCAGCAGGAGGCCGCGCGCATGCAGGCGCTCGGCTGGACGCAGCAGAACATCGTCGGCGATCTCGAACGGATGGGGCTGCTGCAGCCGTCCGGTGCACTCACCCCGGACCGGCTGCGCGCCAACCCGTGCGAGCGCACCGAGGTCAGCACCGTCCACCCGGCCGGTCAGCGCGGCCTGACGACGACCGTCGAGGGCTCGATGGTCTACACGGCCCACTTCTGCCAGGCCGTCGACCCGTCCGTCACCATCGTCGGGCTCGACGGGGTGTCGGCGCCAGCGACGCCCGGGCAGCTGGCCGCCTTCGGCGGGCTGTTCCGCAGCAGCAGCAGCGCCGGCAACTGCCCGACGCCGGGGTGGTTCTCCCCGGGGACGACGGCGGAGCTGGGCGCCGGTGGGACCGGCGTGGCCGGCTACGTCCTCACGGGCTGGAAGCTCGACGGGACGGCGAAGCCGGCCGGTCCGCTGTCGGTGCCGATCTCGGCGACGGCGGCTCCGCGCTCGGTCGCGGCGACGGTGCAGGTCGTCTGCCACCGGCTGACGGTGGCCGCGCAGTTCGGCCACACCGCCTACCCGCTGCCGAACTGCCCTGGCGCGGCCCCCTCGCGCAACCTGTACGCCGAGGGCACGAAGGTCACGGTGACCGCGGGCCCGAGCGGCGGTCACGCGCTGGTCGGCTGGCACGAGACGGGCAGCTCGTTCAACCCGACGATCGCCGTCATGGACCAGCCGCGCACGCTCACCGCGAACTTCCGCGCCAAGAGCGTCGGCGAGGTGATGAAGGAGTCGGTGATCGACCCCGCGCTCGACGCCGCCGGCATCGCGGCCAAGAAGGCCGTCGGAGGGATCGCCTACACGATCAAGGTCGTGGGCGACCAGCTCATCGACGGCGCCATCCTCGGCACGCTGTCCTCGCTCGGCACCGCGCTGCAGCAGGGCTTCGCGGCGATCGGCGTCCAGGGCGTCGTGCTCGACCAGCTCGCCCTCGCCCTGCAGGTCCCCCAGCACGCGTTCGCGGCCGGCTTCGCGGGCTTCGACTGCGTCCAGGAGTGGGCGTGGGGGACGTCCCTGCCGACGCTGGGCGACCTGAAGACCACGGTCACGTCTGCGGTGAAGGGCGAGGCCAAGGCGCAGGTGGCCGGCGTCGAGGTCGACACCGTGCTGGCCGAGGCGCAGCTGCTGGCCGCCAAGATGGCGGCCGGCGACCCGGCCGCGCTGGCCCAGGCCTACATCACCGCGGCGGGCGGCGGCCCAGCCGTCATGGTCGTGCACCTGGCGCTGGACATCTCCGCGCACCCGGAGGTCTGGCAGGAGCGAGCCACCGACGCCGCCGCGGGGGCCGGGGCGTACGCGCTGGACCTGCTGGCCGAGGAGTTCGGCACCGGCTTCACCTGGGAGGCGTCGGCCACCGAGGCCTGGACGACCGGTGGCGATGCGTTCCTGTCCTGCATGGCTGACAACGGCAAGGCGATCGCCGGGGGGTAGCCCCGCGCTCGCGGCTTCGAGCACGCACGGACGGCGTCGGCGGGCAGCGGTGGCCTACACGTTGAAGCGGAACTCCACCACGTCGCCGTCCTGCATGACGTAGTCCTTGCCCTCCATCCGCGCCTTCCCTGCGGCGCGGGCGGCCTGGGTGGAGCCGGCGGCCATGAGGTCGTCGAAGCCGATGACCTCGGCCTTGATGAAGCCCCGCTGGAAGTCGGTGTGGATGACGCCGGCGGCCTCGGGCGCGGTCGCGCCCTGCTTGATGGTCCAGGCGCGAGCCTCCTTGGGCCCGGCGGTGAGGTAGGTCTGCAGCCCGAGCGTGGCGAAGCCGATGCGCGCGAGCTGGTGCAGGCCGCTCTCGGACTGGCCCATCGACTGCAGCAGCTCGAGCGCCTCGGCGTCGTCCATCTCGATGAGCTCGGACTCGACCTTGGCGTCGAGGAACACGGCCTCGGCGGGGGCGACCAGGCCGGCCAGCTCGGCCCGCAGGGCCTCGTCGTTCAGCTCGTCCTCGTCGAGGTTGAACACGTACAGGAAGGGCTTGGCGGTCAGGAGGTGCAGCTCGCGCAGCGGCCCGCGGTCGACGCCCGAGGCGAAGATCGTCTGCCCGGAGTCGAGGACGGCCTGCGCCTGGCGGACGGCCTCGAGCTGGGGCACGACGTCCTTCTTGATGCGCGCCTCCTTCTCCAGGCGCGGGACGGCCTTCTCGACCGTCTGCAGGTCGGCGAGGATCAGCTCGGTGTTGATGGTGTCCATGTCGTCCTTGGGCGAGACGCGCCCGTCGACGTGCACCACGTTGTCGTCCTGGAACGCCCGGATGACCTGGCAGATCGCGTCGCTGTCGCGGATGTTCGCGAGGAACTTGTTCCCCAGGCCCTCGCCCTCGGAGGCGCCCTTGACGATGCCGGCGATGTCGACGAAGTCGACCGTCGCGGGGATGGTCTTCTGCGAGGAGAACAGCTCGGCGAGCTTGGGCAGGCGCTCGTCCGGGACGCCGACGACACCGACGTTCGGCTCGATCGTCGCGAACGGGTAGTTCGCCGCCAGCACGTCGTTCTTGGTGAGCGCGTTGAACAGGGTGCTCTTGCCGACGTTGGGCAGACCGACGATGCCGAGGGAGAGACTCACGTCGTACGACGCTACCGGCGCGCGCGGTCCCCACGCGCGGCCTGACCGGTCTTGTCGGACCCGGCTGGCACGGTGTGCCCATGACCCCGTCCACCGTCGTCGCGCTCGTGCTGGGGCTGCTCGTCGGCGCGCTGCTGGGCCTGCTCGCCGGCCGCCTGCTCGCGCGGCGCGACGAGCAGGTGCTGCTGAGCTCGTTCGAGGGCCTGGCGACCCGGGCGCTGGCCGGCACGCGCGACGAGGCCGACCGCGAGCTGCACGGGCAGCGGCAGGCCGTGGAGCACCTGGTCGGTCCGCTGCGGGAGCAGCTGCACCTCGTCGAGGCGCAGCTGCGGGGGCTCGAGGTCGAGCGGGCCCGGGCGCAGGCCGAGCTGCGCGAGCAGGTCAGCGGGGTGCGGCGCACGTCCGAGCAGCTCGGGCGCGAGACCGCCTCGCTGGCCTCGGCCCTGCGCCGTCCGCAGGCACGCGGGCGCTGGGGCGAGGTGCAGCTGCGGCGCTGCGTCGAGTTCGCCGGGATGGTCGACCGCTGCGACTACTCCGAGCAGGAGACGCTGCGCGCCGCCGACGGCACGACGCTGCGCCCCGACCTCGTCGTGCGCCTCGCCGGCGGCCGCAGCATCGTGGTCGACGCCAAGGTGACCCTCGCCGCCTACCTCGAGGCCGTCGACTGCGCCGACGACGAGGCAGCCGCCACGCGCATGGCCGCCCACGCCCGGCACCTGCGGGCGCACGTCGACCGGCTCGCCGACAAGGCGTACTGGTCCGCGCTGCCCGACACCCCCGAGTTCGTCGTGCTGTTCCTGCCCGGCGAGGCCTTCCTCGCGCCGGCCCTCGAGCACGACCCGTCGCTGCTCGAGCACGCCTACGCCCGGCGGGTCCACCTCGCGACCCCGACGACGCTGGTCTCGCTGCTGCGGACCGTCGCGCACGGCTGGCAGCAGCACGCGCTCACCGAGAACGCCCGCGCGGTCGTGGCGACCGGTCAGGAGCTGTACGCCAGGCTCGGCACGCTGGGGGCACATGTCGACAAGCTCGGCCGCTCGCTGGGCACCGCCGTCACGGACTTCAACCGGACGGTCGGCTCGCTCGAGCGCACCGTGCTGCCCTCGGCCCGCCGGATGACCGAGCTCGGGCTCGCCGGCGACGTGCCGGCGGCGCCGCGGCCGGTCGACGACCTGCCGCGTCCGCTCGCCGCGTCCGAGCTCGTCCCGCCGCTCAGCCCGGTGCGGGACCAGGCCGTGTAGGCCCAGCCGCCACCGCCCGGCTGTCGCACCCCGGCTGTCGCACCCCGGCTGTCGTACCCCGGCTGTCGTACCCCGGCTGTCGTACCCCGGCTGTCGTACCCCGGCCGGCCGCGACACCGACCGGAGCGCGCCACCCGAGCCCCCGCGAGGGGCAGCACGGCGCGGCGCACCCCGGCGTCAGCGGACGGCGACGCCGTACGCCTCGCAGAAGTCGACGGCAGCCTTGGCGACGACCGCAGCCGGGCTCGCGCCGGCGCTCGGGTGGTCGGCCATGAGCCGGCGGGCCACCTCCGGCGCGTCGAGGTCGCCGACCGCCCGCAGGTGGTCCCAGGCGTGCACCGCCAGCTCGCGCGCCAGGCCCTCCGGCAGGCCGGGGTCCTTGCTGCGGGCCTGCGCCGCGACCCAGTCGGCGTCGTAGCTGCCCTGCGGCGGTCCGAAGACGCGCTCGCCCTCGCCGTACGCCGTCGGGCCGCTGCCGCTCGAGGAGGTCACCGGTCCACGCTAGAGCAGCACCGCGTCCTGTAGCCGGCCCGGCACACGCTGTTCGGACGCGCCGCGGGCCGGGTGAACTGCGCCGGTCCCTGCCCGTCCGGCAGTAGTTTCGAGGCGTGATCCGCCGCTCCGCCGTCCCTCGTCCATGATCGCAGGCGCATGACCGCGGGCACCGAGGAGCGCCGGCCGTCCGCACGGCTCGCCGACCGCCGGGGGCTCACGACGCCCGGCGCTGCCGTCGTCATGCTCGTCGTCGGGCTGGTCGGCGCGGTGTTCGACGTGGCGACCGGCCAGGGGCTCCGGCTCGTGTTCGCGGTGCTGTTCGTCCTCGGCTGCGCCCTCGGCGCGCTGACCGTGCACCGCGAGCACCTTCGAGCGGTCGTCGTCATGCCGCCGCTCGTCTACGCGGTGCTGGCGCTCGGTGCCAGTGCGGTCGAGAGCTGGGGCACCGGCGGGTCGTTCCTGCGTGACCAGGCGCTCGAGCTCGTAAACTCGCTCGTGCTGCGGGCGCCGGTGCTCGTCACCGGCTTCCTGCTCGTCCTCGTGCTCGCGCTCCTGCGCGGCATGCGGCGCTCGCGCACCTGACGGGACAGGGTCGGCGGCCGACGAGCGGGCTCAGGTCTCGCTGATGCCCGCGGCACGAAGGTCGCGGCGCAGCTCGGGCGGCAGGGCGAACTGCAGGTGCTCCTGCGCCGACTCGACCTCGGTGACCTCGCCGTAGCCGCGCGCCGCCAGCCACTCCATGACCGCGTGCACGAGCGTCTCGGGCACCGACGCGCCGCTCGACAGACCGACCGTGGTGACGCCCTCGAGCCACGCCTCGTCGATCTCGGAGGCGTCGTCGACCAGGTAGGACGCGCGGGCACCGGCGTCGAGCGCCACCTCGACGAGCCGGACGGAGTTCGAGCTGTTGCGCGACCCGACGACGAGCACGAGGTCGGAGTCGGCGGCGATCTCCTTGACCGCGATCTGGCGGTTCGACGTCGCGTAGCAGATGTCGGCCGACGGCGGACCCTGCAGCAGCGGGAAGCGCTGGCGGAGCGCCTCAACCGTCACGTTCGTCTCGTCGACCGACAGCGTGGTCTGCGACAGGTAGGCGACCTTCGACGGGTCGCGGACGGCGACCGAGGCCGCCTCCTCGACGCCGTCGACGAGGTGGATGCGCTCCGGCGCCTGGCCGGTCGTGCCGACCACCTCCTCGTGCCCCTCGTGGCCGATGAGCACGATGTCGAGGTCGTCGGCGGCGAAGCGCTTCGCCTCCAGGTGCACCTTCGTGACGAGCGGGCAGGTCGCATCGATCGTGCGCAGCTGCCGGACCGCGGCCTCCGCGTGCACCGTCGGGGCCACGCCGTGGGCGGAGAACACCACGGTCGCACCCTCGGGCACCTCGTCGGTCTCGTCGACGAAGATCGCGCCCTGCTGCTCGAGCGTGCGCACGACGTGCGCGTTGTGGACGATCTGCTTGCGGACGTAGACCGGCGCGCCGTACGCGGCGAGCGCCTTCTCGACGGTGAGCACGGCCCGGTCGACGCCCGCGCAGTAGCCGCGCGGCTTGGCCACCAGGACTCGCTTGGACGGTCGCACCGAGGTCTCCGTCATGCGCACCATCCTACGTGCGCGTGCCTACCACGCCCGGTGACGTCGCTCTCGCTCGCGTGTGGGCGGCACGCGCGAGGGCACGCAGAACGGGACCGCAGACCGCCTGCCTGCCTGACCACTGCCCGTTGGAGGCCTCCGCCATGCCCAGCCCCGTCCCGACCCCCGTCGCCGCCGTCCTCGGGATCGTGCCGACCGTCCTGGGCGGGGTCCGCCGCCTGCCGGGCAAGGCCATCGCCTTCCCGGTGCACGCGCTGAGCCTGTCGCTCATGACCCTCGACCGCAGCCGGCGCGAGTACGACGCGCTGGCCGAGCGCGGCGAGCGGCTCATCGCCCGCCTGCGCGGCGTCAGCCTCGACGAGGTCGAGGACCGCGTCGAGGACGGCCTGCAGGGCACGCCGCTGGCGGCGCCGTACGACGCCCTCGAGGACGCCCTGGAGGACGCCGCCGAGAACGTCACCGCACTCGTCCGCAAGGCCCCGGGCGCCGCGCGCCGGGCCGCCGGCACCGCGTCCGCGTCGACCGGCAAGGTGCTCGACCTCGCGGCCGACACCGTCGAGGACCTGTCGTCGGCCGCCGCCGGCGGGACGCAGGAGCTGGCCGCCGAGTTGGCCGACGACGTCTCGAGCGCCGCCTCCACCGCCGCCTCCACCGCGGCCACGGCCGTCTCGACGGCCGCCGCTGGCGCCGACGACGCGGTGTCCGGCGCCGTCGACACCGCCCGCGACGCCGCCACGAGCGCGACCGGGACGGTCGCTGACGCAGCCGGGACGGTCGCCGACACCGCCGACGCGGCCGTCGACACCGCCGCCGAGGCCGTGCAGCGCGCTGCCGGCACCGCGGCGGACACCGCCAGCACCACGGCCGACGCCGCAGCCGACGCCGTGGGCGCCGCGGCGGACACCAGCGCCGCGTCCGCCACCGCCCCCGGCGCTGCCCCGTCCGGCACCGAGGACGACCGCCCCGCCGACGAGGCCCCGAAGGGCGCGCCGACCCCTCGGGCCACCGAGCCGGAGATCACGCGCCACGACACCGCCGCCTCGTCCGACGTCGTCGAGGCCGTCGAGCGGGTGAGCGCCGCGGTCGGCGGGGCCGTGCTCGCGCACGACGACCTGCCGCTGCCCGACTACGACCACATGACGCTCGGCTCGCTGCGCGGGCGCATGCGCAGCCTGGACGTGCCGCAGCTGGTCCAGATCCGCGACTACGAGAAAGCGCACGCCAACCGGCTGCCGATCGTGACGATGCTCGACAACCGCATCGCCAAGCTCGCCACCGATCCCACCGCGCCGCTGAGCGGCAGCTCGCCCACCGACCCGGTGCCCGCAACGTCGCGCGGCACCCGCCGCGGCTCGAAGGCCGACTCCTCGTCGTCCGGCCCGAAGATCAACCCGCCGTCGCAGGGCGACCCGACGAACCCGGCCCAGCCCCGCTAGGCACCGCCCGTCCGACGAGGCCGCTCCCCGTACGCCGGGGAGCGGCCTCGTCGCGTCCGGAGACGGTCGGACGTCCGCACTAGGCTCCGCGCCGTGGGACTGGCCAACAGCGCGGAGCAGCCCCTGCCCGTCCGCACCGTCGCCCGGTCCATCGCCGAGTGGGTCGACCGGCTCGGCCGGGTCTGGGTCGAGGGCCAGGTCACCCAGGTGCACCGGCGCTCCGGCACGGCCTACCTCGTGCTGCGCGACCCGGTCGCCGACATGAGCCTCAACGTCACCTGCTCGCGGATGGTGTGCGACGCCGTCGTCCCGGTGCTGTCCGAGGGCGACCGCGTCGTCGTGCACGGCAAGCCCGACTTCTACGCCGGCCGCGGCACGCTCAGCCTCAAGGCGATCGAGATCCGGCCCGTCGGCGTGGGCGAGCTGCTCGCCCGGCTCGAGCGGCTCAAGGCGCTCATGGCGGCCGAGGGCCTGTTCGCGGCCGACCGCAAGCGGCCGCTGCCGTTCCTGCCGCGCCGCGTCGGGCTCGTCACCGGACGCGACAGCGCCGCCGAGCGCGACGTCCTCGAGAACGCCCGGCGACGCTGGCCGGCGGTCCGCATCGAGGTGCGCGAGGTGGCCGTGCAGGGCCTGTCGGCGGTCGAGCAGGTCGTCGGCGCCCTGCAGGAGCTCGACCGGCACCCGGAGGTCGACGTCATCGTCGTCGCCCGGGGCGGCGGCAGCGTCGAGGACCTGCTGCCGTTCAGCGACGAGACGATGTGCCGCGCCGTCGTGGCCTGCCGCACGCCGGTCGTCAGCGCGATCGGGCACGAGCCCGACAGCCCGCTGCTCGACCTCGTCGCCGACGTGCGCTGCTCGACCCCGACGGACGCCGGCAAGCGCGTCGTCCCGGACGTCGCCGAGGAGGGCCGGCGCCTGCGCCAGGCGCGCGACCGGTGCCGCCGGGTCGTGCACGGCACGGTCGCCCGCGAACGCGCCCACCTGGCGGCGCTGCGCAGCCGTCCGGTGCTCGCGGCGCCGGTGACGCTCGTCGACGTGCGGCGCGCCGGCGTCGTCGAGCTGCGGGACCGGGCCCGCCGCAGCACCGGCGCGCGCCTGCAGGCCGCGAGCAGCGACCTCGCGCACGTGCTGGCCCGCGTCGTCGCCCTGAGCCCGCAGGCCACCCTCGACCGCGGCTACGCCGTCGTGCAGGACGAGGACGGCGCCGTCGTCCGCGACGCCGACGCCGTGGAGCCCGGCACCGACCTGCAGGTGCGGCTGGCGCGCGGCACGCTGCTCGTCACGGCCGACTGAGCACGGCCACCGGGCAGCGCGCGCCGCTGCGTCGTAGGTTCGGCGGATGAGCGAGCCGTCCCCCGACCTGTCCTACGAGGCCGCCCGCGACGAGCTGGCGGAGGTCGTCCGGCAGCTCGAGCAGGGCGGCGCGACGCTCGAGCAGTCCCTGGCGCTGTGGGAGCGCGGCGAGGAGCTCGCGCAGGTCTGCCAGCGCTGGCTGGACGGTGCCCAGGCCCGGCTCGACGCTGCGCTCGAGCCCGGTGGCGGCTGAGCGGCTGCCGCTGCGCCGTCAGGGCTCGAGCGAGCCGGCCAGCTCGTCGAGCTCGTCGCGGCCGGCCGTCGAGCGCAGGGTCCCGACCACGACGGTCGACGCCCCCGAGGTGCGGACGAGCGACAGCGCCCCGCCGTCGCGCCGCTGCGCCCAGCGAACGCCCTCGACCTGCACGTCCGGCAGCTCCTGCGCGCCGGCGCCGACGATCTCGTCGAGGTCGTCGGCCGGCGCGGTGGTCGCCGCGTACTCGGCGTACTTCCCGTCCGGGGTCACGTAGCCGATGCGCAGCGTGCCGGCCGTGAGCGTCGACGACGTCGGGCGCCAGCCGTCCGGCAGGTCCTGCGGCACGGGCACGCCGGGCACGTCGGCCGAGAAGGCCGCGATGTCGGACGTCGGGTCGACGACGCGGACCTGCTGCTCGTCGCTGTCCGGCGGCTGGGCGAGGAACCACATGCCGACCACCAGGACGAGCACGACGCTCAGCGACCGGATCATGTCGCCGGCGGTCTCGCGGCCGCGCTTCTTCTTCGTCGCGGCGCTCGCGCCGGCAGGCGCCGGCGCGCTGCCCGCCTCGTCCTCGACCACGTCCGCCACGCCTCCAGTGTCGCGCAGTCCGGCGGGCCCCGCCCTGCCAGCCCTGCCCCGCCCTGCCAGCGCTGCCCTGCGAGCGGCAGGCGGGCTAGGGAGCGCCGCCGATGCGGCCGATGAGGGCGAGCACGTCGGTCGCGAGGCGACGGGCCGACTCCTCGTCCTCGCAGACGGCGACCTCGTGGCCGGCCTCGCTGACGACGGTGGTGAGGACGAGCACGAGCGCGTCGCCCCACGGCTCGACGCCGTCCTCGGGGCCGTGGCGCAGCAGGGTGGCGTTGCGGGCGGTCCACTCGCGGTAGCGCCGGCGGGCGACGAGCTCGAAGCCGGGGGGCCCGCCACCGGCGAGGAACAGCCGGGCGAGGTCGCGCTCGGTCCAGCAGCCCTCGAGGTAGGCGCGGCTGCCCGTCACGAACAGGCTGACGGGGTCGGTCGCGCCGTCCGCCCGCGCGGAGCGGACCGCCGCGGCGGCCCGGCCCTCCTGGCGCTGCTGGTAGTCCTCGAACAGCGCGAGGTACAGCTCGGCCTTGCCGCCGAAGTGGTGGTAGAGGCTGCCCACGCTGGCGCCCGCCCCGGCGACGACGTCGGCGATGGACGCCTCCGCGAAGCCGGACGCCGTGAAGACCTCGCGGGCGGCGGCGAGCAGCGCGCCGCGCGTCGACGCGGCCCTCCGGCCGGCGCGCGCCGGGGGCGGTGACGTCGAGCCTGGCAGCGACACCGCGCTCACGGCTGCGGCGCCAGCTCGGAGAACGGGACGCGGCGGTGCGCGCTGACCGGCCCGAGCGCGCTCCAGTCGTCGCCGCCGAGCCGGGCGAGGGGACGCAGCAGGTCGACGGCCGGCCGGCCGTCGCGCAGGACGCGCTCGTCGACGGCCACCCAGACGACCTCGCCGAACACCACCGTCGAGCCTCCGCCGAACTCGTGCGTGCCGACGACGCGGCACTCGAGCGCGACGGGTGACTCGGCCACCCGGGGCGGGGCGACGAGGTGGCTCGGCTCGCGGGTGAGCCCGACGGCGTCGAACTCGCTGACGTCGGCCGGGAAGTCGGTGGCCGTCCGGTTGACCTGCTCGAGCAGCGGCTGCGGGGACAGGGCGACGACGAACTCGCCGGTCTCGAGCGCGTTGCGCAGCGAGTCCTTGGTGCCCACGGAGGTGAACTGCACGACCGGCGGCTGCACCGAGGAGATGGTGAAGAACGAGTGCGGGGCCAGGTTGTCGACGCCGGCGGCGCTGCGGGTGCTCACCCAGGCGATCGGGCGCGGCACCACCACGCTGGTGAGCAGGGGGTAGACGGAGGGGCCGAGGTCGGCAGGGTCGAAGTCGCGGCGCGGCACGCGCCCACTGTGCCACCGCGCCGGGCTCTCGCCCCCGGCCCGACGGTCGCGGGGCGGACGACCCCGGCCTGTCACACGCCCGCCGTAAGGTGCGGCCATGAGCAGCCCCACGCAGGCGCCGGCCGCCGAGGCGCCCGACCGCAACCTCGCCCTCGAGCTCGTCCGGGTCACCGAGGCCGCGGCCATGGCGGCCGGCCGGTGGGTCGGCCGCGGCGACAAGAACGGCGGTGACGGCGCCGCCGTCGACGCGATGCGCCAGCTCATCGGCACCGTCTCGATGCGCGGCGTCGTCGTCATCGGCGAGGGCGAGAAGGACGCGGCGCCGATGCTGTTCAACGGCGAGGAGGTCGGCTGCGGCGAGGGCCCCGAGTGCGACGTCGCCGTCGACCCGATCGACGGCACCACGCTCATGGCCAAGGGCATGCCGAACGCGATCGCCGTCATGGCGGTCGCCGAGCGCGGGACCATGTACGACCCGAGCTCGGTGTTCTACATGGAGAAGCTCGTCACCGGCGCCGAGGCGGCCGACGTCGTCGACATCACCGCGCCGGTCGCGCACAACGTGCAGGCGGTCGCGAAGGCCAAGGGCGGCGCCGTCGAGGACGTCACCGTGTGCATCCTCGACCGCCCCCGCCACGAGGACCTCGTCCGCGAGGTGCGCGAGGCCGGCGCCCGCATCACCTTCATCTCCGACGGCGACGTCGCCGGCGCCGTCATGGCCTGCTCGGAGGGCACCGGCGTCGACCTGCTGCTCGGCATCGGCGGCACACCCGAGGGGATCATCACCGCCTGCGCGGTGAAGTGCCTCGGCGGCACCATCCAGGCCAAGCTGTGGCCGCAGAAGAAGAGCGAGTTCGCGAACGCCGCCGCCGCCGGGCTCGACCTCGACGCCGTGCTGTCGACCGACGACCTCGTCCGCAGCGACAACGTGTTCTTCGTCGCGACCGGCATCACCGACGGCGAGCTGGTCCGGGGCATCCGCTACCGGGCCGGCGGCGCGACGACCGAGTCGCTCGTCATGCGCAGCAAGAGCGGCACGATCCGCCGGGTGAGCAGCCAGCACCGGCTGACCAAGCTGCGGGCGTACTCGCTCATCGACTTCGAGCACCACGGCAGCTGACCCGCTGCGCCTGCTCCCGACGTTCCGGCACGCCTCCGTCTCAGAAGCCGCTGAGGGGGTACCGCGACCGCCATGGCCACCGAGACCCGCGGCACCGTCCTCGTCGCGCTCGCCGCGAACACCGCCGTGGCGATCGCGAAGGGCATCGGCGGGCTGCTGAGCGGCTCGGCGGCGCTCATGTCGGAGGCCGCGCACTCGGTCGCCGACACGCTCAACGAGGTCTTCCTGCTGCTGTCGCTGTCCAAGGCCGAGCGGCCCGCCGACCGCACCCACCCCTTCGGCTACGGCAAGGAGCGGTTCTTCTGGTCGCTGCTCGCCGCCGTCGGCATCTTCGTCTCGGGCGCCGGCTACTCCGCCTACGAGGGCATCAAGGCGCTGCGCGGCGAGGGCGAGGAGCCGAGCGCCCGGCAGTTCCTCATCGTCTACGTCGTGCTGGGCGTCGCCCTCGTGCTGGAGGGCCTGTCGCTCGCCAAGGCGGTCAAGCAGGTGCGCGGCGAGGCCGCCGAGGCCCACCGCAGCGCGTTCGCCTTCGTCCGCCGCAGCCCCGACCCGACCGTGAAGACGGTCGCGAGCGAGGACACCGTCGCGGTCATCGGTGTCGTCGTCGCGCTCGCCGGGACCGTGCTGCACCAGCTCACCGGCAACGAGGTCTTCGACGGCATCGCCTCGCTCATGATCGCCGCGCTGCTCGCCTACATCGCGTTCGTGCTCGGCCGCGACACCAAGGAGCTGCTCATCGGCGAGGCGGCCGACCCGGCGGTCCGGCTCGCGGCCTTCGACGTGCTCGACAGCCGGCCGGAGGTCGCCGAGGTCAAGGAGATGCTCACGATGCAGCTCGGCCCCACGTCGGCGCTGCTCGCCGCACGCGTGCAGTTCACGCCGTCGCTGACCGCCGACCAGCTCGAGCAGGTCTGCACCGAGATCGAGGTCGAGATGCACCGGCGCGCACCGTCGCTCGTGCAGGTGTTCCTCGACCCGAGCCGGGTCGAGGAGGTCGACCGCGAGCGCGGCCGGGCACAGCTCGCGCTCACCACCGACGAGGTCCGCGAGCTCGACGGCGAGCAGGGGCTGCAGCGGCTGCGCACGTCCACCAGACGACGGGCGCAGGACGGGGGGCGCCCGCCGGTCAGCCGACGGGCTGCGTGATCCGGCCGGGAGTGCCGGCCGCCTCGAGCTCGGCGAGCGCGCCGTTCACGAGCGCCAGGTGCGGCGGCACGTGGCCGCAGTCGACGTCCAGCACCACCGGGACGTCGAGCCCGTCCAGCGCGCTCCGCACCGCGTCCTGCTGGGTGAAGCCGGGGCTGTCGGGGGCGCTCGTGCGCCCGACCAGCACGGCCGTCGCGACGTCGAACCACCCTGCGAGGCGCATCCGCCACAGGTCGCGCGCGATGTCGAGGGCGACGTCGCCGCCCGCCTCCAGGTAGAGCAGCAGCCCCTCCGGCGCGTGCTCCTGCGCGAACCCCGGCACGTCGCCGTACGCGGTGCCGGCGAGGATCGACACCGTCTCGATGCAGCCGCCGAGCAGGCGACCCGTCGCGCGCACCGGACCGGCGCCGGGGTCGAGCAGCCGCCAGCCGCCGGGGCTGTCGTACGACCGCTCGTCGAAGGTCGGGTCGTCCTGCCAGGAGTCGAAGCCGTGCGCCCGCACGCGCTCGGCCGGGCCCTGCACGAGGCGGGCGCCCGCGGGAGCGGCCGCGACGTCGAGCCAGTGCAGCAGCGGCGGGTCGACGCGGTAGGGCGTGTCGAGCAGGTTCTGCCCGTGCAGCGTCGCCAGGCCGCCGACCGTCGTCAGGGGCAGCAGCAGCGTCGAGAGGTCGGAGAAGCCGACGACCCACGTCGGGTCGACGCCCCGCAGCGCCGGCAGGTCGAGGTGCGGGAGGACCTCGACCCCCAGTTCGCCGCCCCAGGGCGGCACCACGGCCCGCACCGCCGGGTCGAGCAGCATCGCCATGAGCTCGTCGGCCCGCTCCCGCGCCGGAGCGCTCACGACACCAGCCCCGTCCAGGCACCTCCCGACGACGACCTCGAAGCCCCGCCGCCGCAGGTCCTCGACGCAGAACGCCAGCCGCGGCCGCAGGTCGGCGGGCACGCCCGCCGACGGCGCGGTCACGCCGATGCGGTCGCCGGGGCGCAGCGGGGCCGGGAAGCGGACGCTCACGCACCGATCCTCTCCCGCCCCCGGCTCGTACGCTCGGGCCGGTGCGCATCGTCACCTGGAACGTGAACTCGATCGGCGCCCGCCTGCCCCGCCTGCTGCCGTGGCTCGAGGAGCACGCCCCGGACGTCGTCGCGCTGCAGGAGACCAAGTGCGCGGACAGCGCCTTCCCCTACGCCGACCTCGCCGCGCTCGGGTACGAGGCCGCGCACTCCGGGGACGGCCGCTGGAACGGCGTCGCCGTGCTGTCGCGCGTCGGGCTCGCCGACGTCTCGCTCGAGCTGGACGGCCACCCCGAGCCGCGGCTCGCGTCCGCGCAGTGCGGGCCGCTGCACGTGACGTCGGTGTACGTGCCGAACGGCCGGTCGCTCGACGACCCGCACTACGCCTACAAGCTCGCCTGGTTCGCCTCGCTGCGCGAGCGGCTCGACCGCTTCGACCCGGCCCAGCCGCTCGTCGTCATGGGCGACTTCAACGTGGCGCTGCGCGACCGCGACGTGTGGGACATCGGCGCCTTCGCCGGCTCGACGCACGTCACGCCGGCCGAGCGCGCCGCGGTACAGGCGCTGCTCGACTGGGGCCTGGTCGACGTCGAGGTGCGGCCCGGCAAGGGCGACGTCCCGTACACCTACTGGGACTACCGGGCCGGGATGATGCACAAGAACCTCGGCATGCGCATCGACTACGTGCTCGCCACCGGCGCCCTGCCGGTGACCGGCGGCCACGTCGACCGCGAGGCCCGCAAGGGCAAGGGCGCGTCCGACCACGCGCCCGTCGTGGTCGACGTCGACCTGCCGACGTGACCGACGGGCGCCTGCCGGACGACGTGCTGCTCGCCGACGAGCGGGCGGTCACCGTGGGCCTGGGCCTCGACGACCTCGTGGCGCACAACCGGAGGAGCCCGCGGTCGCTGCGGTGGGTGCTCGCGCACCTGGTCCGCGAGACGGCCCGGCACGCCGGGCACGGCGACGTCCTGCGCGAGCAGCTGCTCGACGGCGCACCCCCGGCCTGAGCCCCCGGCGGACGCACCGGCAGGATGGGCGCCATGACCGAGCAGCCCGGCGGCACGCCGCAGTTCCGCACCGAGCACGACAGCATGGGCGACGTCCAGGTGCCCTACGACGCCAAGTACCGCGCGCAGACGCAGCGGGCCGTGGAGAACTTCCCGGTGAGCGGGCAGCGCCTCGAGCGCGCCCACATCGAGGCGCTGGCCCGCATCAAGGCCGCCGCCGCCAAGGTGAACGCGCAGCTGGGCGTGCTCGAGGAGCCGCTGGCGCAGGCGGTGCAGGACGCCGCGGCCGAGGTCGCCGACGGCCGCTGGGACGGGCACTTCCCGATCGACGTCTTCCAGACCGGGTCCGGCACGTCGTCGAACATGAACGCCAACGAGGTCATCGCCACGCTCGCCACCGAGCGGCTCGGCAGCCCGGTGCACCCGAACGACCACGTCAACGCCTCGCAGTCGAGCAACGACGTGTTCCCGAGCTCGATCCACATCGCCGCCACGAGCGCCGTCGTGCACGACCTGCTCCCTGCGCTCGACCACCTCGCCGCCTCGCTCGAGCGCAAGCGCGAGCAGTGGGCGACGGTCGTCAAGAGCGGCCGCACGCACCTCATGGACGCCACGCCGGTGACCCTCGGCCAGGAGTTCGGCGGCTACGCGGCGCAGGTGCGCTACGGCATCGAGCGGCTGCAGTCGTCCCTCCCCCGCCTCGCCGAGCTGCCGCTGGGCGGCACCGCGGTCGGGACCGGCATCAACACCCCGGCCGGCTTCAGCGCCGCCGTCATCGCCGAGGTCGCCGCCGCCACCGGCCTGCCGCTCACCGAGGCCCGCGACCACTTCGAGGCGCAGGGCGCCCGCGACGCGCTCGTCGAGGCGTCCGGTCAGCTGCGGACGATCGCCGTCGGCCTCTACAAGATCGCCAACGACCTGCGCTGGATGGGCTCCGGGCCGCGCGCCGGGCTCGGCGAGCTGCTCCTGCCCGACCTGCAGCCGGGCAGCTCGATCATGCCCGGCAAGGTGAACCCGGTGATCCCGGAGGCGACCTGCATGGTCGTCGCGCAGGTCGTCGGCAACGACGCCGCGATCGCGTTCGCCGGCGCGTCCGGCAACTTCGAGCTCAACGTCATGCTGCCGGTGATGGCCCGCAACCTGCTCGAGTCGATCCGGCTGCTCGCGAACATCTCGCGCCTGCTCGCCGACCGCACCGTCGACGGCACCGTCGCCGACGAGGAGCGCTGCCGCGAGCTCGCCGAGTCGTCGCCGAGCATCGTCACGCCGCTCAACAAGTACCTCGGCTACGAGGTCGCGGCGAAGGTCGCGAAGTCGTCGCTGAAGGAGCGCAAGACGATCCGCCAGGTCGTGCTCGAGGGCGGGTACGTCGACCGCGGCGACCTGACCGAGGAGCAGCTCGACAGCGCGCTCGACGTCCTGTCGATGACCCGGCCGCCCCCCCCCTGACCCGCTTGAGCCTGCCGGACCCGGGCAGGGCTCGGGCATGGTCATGCCCCGCACCCTCGTCGTCGTCCTCGCCGGTGGAGCCGGCAGCCGCCTGGAGCTGCTGACGCAGACCCGGGCCAAGCCCGCCGTCCCCTACGGCGGGCACTACCGGCTCGTCGACGTCGTCCTGTCGAACTGCCAGCACTCCGGGCTGTCGGAGGTCTGGCTGACGCAGCAGACGAACCCCGTCTCGCTCACCGACCACCTCAACGGCGGCCGCCCGTGGGACCTCGACCGCACCCGCGGCGGCTTCATGGTGCTCGCGCCCCGGCAGGACAAGGACACCGGCAAGGGCGGCTTCGCCCAGGGCACCGCCGACGTGCTGTGGCGGCACACCGAGCTCATCCGCGAGTTCGCCCCGGACGCGCTCGTCGTCGTGAGCTCGGACGCCGTCTACCGGCTCGACTACGAGCAGGTCGTGCGCGGGCACCTCGCCGACGACGCCGACGTCACGATGGTGACGACGCGGGTCGAGCCGGGCGACGCCTCGCGCTACGGCGTGGTGCAGACGGCGGACGGGCGGGTCACCGACTACGCCTACAAGCCGGACGAGCCGGCGAGCGACCTCGTCACCAACGAGGTGTTCGTCTTCACGCCCGGCCCGGTGCTCGACCTGCTCGACGAGCTCGGCGAGGCCGCCGGTGAGGAGGGGCTGTCCGACCTCGGCGACGCGCTGCTGCCCCGCCTCGTCGAGGCCGGACGCGCCCGGGAGCACCGCTTCGAGGGCTACTGGCGCGACCTCGGCACGATCGAGGCGTACTGGTCGGCGCACATGGACCTGCTCGACGACGAGCCGCCGTTCGACCCGGGCGACGACGACTGGCGTCTCATCACCCGCGGCGGCAACCGCCCGCCGGCGCGCATCCGCACCGGCGCCACCGTCGAGGACTCGCTGCTGTCGCCGGGCAGCGCCGTCGGCGGCACCGTCCGCCGCAGCGTCCTGTCGCCGCACGCCGTCGTCGAGGCGGGCGCGGAGGTGCGCGACAGCATCCTGCTGCACGGCGCGACCGTCCGCAGCGGCGCGCGAGTCTTCCGGGCCGTGCTCGACCAGGGCGCCGAGGTCGCCGCCGGCGTGACCGTCGGTGGCGACGGCGACATCGCCCTGGTCGGCCGCGGCGAGACCGTCAGCGCCGACCTGCCGGCCGGCGGCCGCCAGCCCGTCCTCGACGACGACTGAGCCGCGCGGCGGCCGCGGTCGCGGTGCCGCGTCGGCGCTGCCCGTGCCCGCTCTGCGGCCGACCTCCGCGCGCCGGCCCATGGGCCTCCTGGCACTGCCGAGACCGACCAGCGCGCACACGTCGCGGTCCTGCGCCGTCGCCGGCACGCTGGCCTCCGCGCCTGCCCCGGGCCCGTGACGATCACGACGTGTGCGGGCGCGTCGGGTCGAGGTCGAGCCCGTTGCGCGGCGCCGCCGTCCGGCCTGACGGGGGTCCTGCTCCTGGGTCCCGCACCGTCCGTCGCTGGTGTCCGCCGCCACCGGGGGACTCGCCGACGGCCGACCGCGCCGCACACGTCGTGATCCGCCCGTCGGGCGTCGTCCGCGTGCGTGGCGCCTGGCGGACGTCGCGAACGATCACGACGTGTGCCGGCGGGCCGGCGGTCGGGGCTGGAGCCCGGCGCGCGAGCGCTACAGCGGCAGGTCCTCGAGCATCTCGGTCACCAACGCGGCGATCGGGGAGCGCTCGGACCGGGTGAGCGTCACGTGCGCGAACAGCGGGTGGCCCTTGAGCGCCTCGATGACCGCGGCCACGCCGTCGTGCCGCCCCACGCGCAGGTTGTCGCGCTGGGCGACGTCGTGGGTGAGCACCACGCGCGAGCCCTGGCCGAGGCGGGACAGCACCGTGAGCAGCACGCCGCGCTCGAGCGACTGCGCCTCGTCGACGATGACGAACGCGTCGTGCAGCGAGCGCCCACGGATGTGGGTGAGCGGCAGGACCTCGAGCAGGCCGCGGGCGAGCACCTCCTCGACGACCTCGGGCGCCACGAGCGCGCCGAGCGTGTCGAAGACCGCCTGCGCCCACGGCCCCATCTTCTCGGCCGAGTCGCCGGGCAGGTAGCCGAGGTCCTGGCCACCGACGGCGTACAGCGGGCGGAAGACGACGATCTTCTTGTGCGCGCCGCGCTCGAGCACCGACTCCAGGCCGGCGCACAGCGCGAGCGCCGACTTGCCGGTGCCGGCGCGGCCGCCGAGCGAGACGATGCCGATCTCGGGGTCGAGCAGCAGGTCGATGGCGACGCGCTGCTCGGCGCTGCGCCCGTGCACGCCGAACGCGTCGCGGTCGCCGCGCACGAGCCGGACCGACTTGTCGGGTGCCACGCGGCCGAGGCCGCTGCCCCGCTCGGACAGCAGGACCAGGCCGGTGTGCGTCGGCAGCTCGGCGGCCTCGGGCAGCTCGAGCCGTGCGCCTGCGTAGAGCAGGTCGAGGTCGCTGCCGGCCACCTCGAGCTCGGCCATGCCCGTCCAGCCGGTCGACACGGCGAGCTCGGCGCGGTACTCCTGCGCTCGCAGGCCGATCGCGGCCGCCTTCACCCGCAGCGGCAGGTCCTTGGAGACGAGCACGACGTCGGCGCCCTCGCAGGCCAGGTTGTGCGCGACGGCCAGGATGCGGCTGTCGCCGTCCTGCCCGCGCACCGCGGCCGGCAGGGTCGAAGTGTCGACGTGGTTGAGCTCGACCCGCAGGGTGCCCAGGCCCATCGGCAGCGGCTGGTCGAGCCGGCCGTGCGCGACGCGCAGGTCGTCGAGCAGGCGCAGCGCCTGCCGGGCGAACCAGCCGAGCTCGGGGTGGTCGCGCTTGCCCTCGAGCTCGCTGACGACGACGAGCGGGAGGACGACCTCGTGCTCGGCGAACCGGGCGACGGCGCCCGGGTCGGACAGCAGGACGGAGGTGTCGAGCACGAAGACGGTCATGGGGTCCCCTGGCGCGCCGAGCTGCAGTCGACCGGGACCGACCCACGGGGCCGGGCGCCGGCCCCTTCGCACGCACTGCGCATCGGGCCTCCCGCAGCGGTCGACGGACTGCCGGCCGCTGCTCCGGACGCTAGGACGCCTCGTGGGTCCCGGGACGCCCGACACGCGGCACGATCTGGTGAACAGCGCGTTGCGCCAGCTCGTCGCGCAGGGCTGCGGGCGTCAGCTGCTCGTCGAGCAGGCGGACGAAGCGGGCGCCCACCGGCACGTCCGCCGGGCGGTCCGCCAGCCAGCGCGTGAGCAGCCGCTCGCCCTCGACGTAGGTGCTCATGTAGGCCCGCCACAGCGGGTCGGTGAGGAAGCTGACGGTCTTGCGGGCGCGCGCCGGCGACTGCAGCGCCCAGCGGGCCAGGTGCGCCTCGGCCTGCTCGGCGGAGGCGCCGCGGTCGTGCAGCAGCAGCGCGGCGTCCTGGCGGACCGCACCGAGCGGGGCTGCCGCCCGGGCGATGCGCTGGCCGAGCTCGCCGTCGTAGGCGATGCCGAGGTCGGCGTACAGCTCGCTCACGACCGGCCCCCACGCCAGCAGGTCGAGCCCGGCGAGCCCGAGGTTGGCGAGCCCCTCGGCCATGAGGTTCTCCGGCGTGTTCACCAGCCACAGGTCGTACTCGGGCAGGTCGCGGTGGGCGACCTGCTTGCGGCACCGCTCGGTGTGGTGGCCGGGGTAGGACTCGTGCGCGACGAGCGACGGCAGCGAGCCGAGCCCGACCGGGAGGTCGGCGTTGATCGCGACGGTGCTGCGGAAGCCGCCGAGGTAGTAGTTGAAGCCCGACCACGGCTGGTCGCGGACGATCTCGTACTCGACGACCTCCTCGTCCGGCAGCGCGAAGGCCGTCCGGGCCCGCTCGCGCAGCAGCGTCGAGGTCTCCCGCACGGCGTCGGCGAGCCGCTCGGGCGGCACGGACTGCGCGTCGCGGTAGGCGGTGTACCGCTCGAGCAGCGGCCCGGTGCCGGGCAGCAGCCGGTCGAGCTCGGCGTGCGCGTCGGCGTACGCGCCCTCGTCGCCGAGCTCGGGCCGCACCGAGAAGAACGCCTCGACCTGGTCGAGGTAGGGCAGCTGCTCGCCGTCGAGCACCCGTGCGCTGCAGGCCAGGCCGGTCAGCTGCGCGGACAGCCAGCGCGTCCGCTGCGGGCCCAGGCCCGCGGACGGCAGCTCGTCCAGCAGTCCCCTCGCCTGCCGGCCCAGCTCGGCCGGTGCGGGCACCGGGCCGCTCTCGACCTCGGCGCGCACCTGCGCCGGGCCCGTCCAGGCGTCGACGAACCCCCGCGAGAGGCGGTCGAAGGCCAGGCCCAGGCGGACGTAGCCGTCGACGACGTCGAGCACCCGGTCAGCTGCCGAACCGGCGCTGGCGCGCGGCGTAGGCGCGCAGCGCGCGCAGGAAGTCGACGCGGCGGAAGTCCGGCCAGTAGGCCTCGCAGAAGTAGAACTCGCTGTGCGCGCTCTGCCACAGCAGGAACCCCGACAGCCGCTGCTCGCCGCTGGTGCGGATGACGAGGTCGGGGTCGGGCTGGCCGCGCGTGTAGAGGTGCTCGGAGATGTGCTCGACGTCGAGCAGCTCGGCGACCTGCTCGAGGCTGCGTCCCTCGGCGGCGTGTGCCTGCAGCATCGAGCGGACGGCGTCGGCGATCTCGCGCCGGCCGCCGTAGCCGACGGCGACGTTCACCTCGACGCCCGGACGGCCCTCGGTGCCGCTCGCCGCCTCCTTGAGCCGGCGCGCGGTCTCCGCCGGCAGCAGGTCGAGCGCCCCGACGATGCGGATCGTCCAGCGGCCCTCGGGCCCGGCCAGGTCGCTCACGAGCGTCTCGATGATGCGCAGCAGCGGGGCGAGCTCGGGCGCGGGACGGCTGAGGTTGTCGGTCGACAGGAGCCACAGCGTGACGAGCTCGACGCCCGCGTCGTCGCACCAGCCGAGCAGGTCGCGGATCTTGCGCGCGCCGGCCCGGTGGCCGTGGTTGGGGTCCTCGAGGCCGAGCTCCTTGGCCCACCGGCGGTTGCCGTCGACGATGACGCCGACGTGCCGCGGGACCGCTGCGCCGGACCGCTCGAGCGCCTTTGCGAGGCGACGCTCGTACGCCCCGTAGGCGAGGTCGCGCAGCCCCACGCCCGCCTCCGTCCCGGCCCTGCTCAGGGCCCTCCCGCAGGGTATCCGCCTGCTCACGCGCGCGACGGCTCCCGGCGGGGCGGGCCACCCGTCAGGGCGACCCGGTCAGCCCTCGGCCAGCCGGCGCACGAGGGCGGCGTGCTCGTCGGTGATGGCCTGCGGGAGGCGGTCGCCGAACTGCGCGAAGTACTCCGGCATGAGCGCGGCCTCCTGCGTCCAGACCTCGCGGTCGACGCTGAGCAGCACCTCGAGGTGCTCGGCCGGGAGGTCGAGCCCGTCGACGTCGAGCTCGCCCTCGGCCGGCAGCACGCCGATCGGCGTGCGGCGGCCCTCGACGGCGCCGTCCAGCCGGTCGACGATCCACTTCAGGACGCGGCTGTTCTCGCCGAAGCCCGGCCACAGCCAGGTGCCCTCGTCGTCCTTCAGGAACCAGTTGACGGAGTAGATGCGCGGCAGCTTGGCCGGGTCGGCGGACGCGCCGAGCCGCAGCCAGTGGCCCATGTGGTCGCCCATGTTGTAGCCGCAGAACGGCAGCATGGCGAAGGGGTCGCGGCGCAGCTGGCCGATGGCGCCGGCCGCAGCGGCGGTCGTCTCGGACGACACCGAGGCGGCCAGGAACGTGCCGTGCTGCCAGTCGAAGGACTCGGTCACGAGCGGGACGGCGGTGGCGCGCCGTCCGCCGAACAGGATCGCCGAGATCGGGACGCCCTTCGGGTCCTCCCACTCCGGCGCCATGGTCGGGCACTGGCCGGCGGGGGTCGTGAAGCGGCTGTTCGGGTGCGCGGCCGGCGTCTCGGACTCCGGCGTCCAGGCGTTGCCCAGCCAGTCGGTCAGGCCCGCGGGCGGCGTCGAGGTGAGCCCCTCCCACCAGACGTCGCCGTCGTCGGTGAGCGCGACGTTGGTGAAGATGGAGTTGCCGAAGAAGGTGCGCACGGCGTTGGCGTTGGTGTCCTCGCCGGTGCCGGGGGCGACGCCGAAGAAGCCCGCCTCGGGGTTGATGGCGTAGAGCC
>CAXTFU010000006.1:0-13991 GCA_964243385.1 uncultured bacterium
ACCGTCCCGTGAAGATCCTCGGGGTGCTCGGGCAGTACCCGCCGGACGAGCTGGACCGACGCCGCCAGGCCATGCTCGACGCCGCGCCACCGTCGGTCGAGATGGGTTTCTCGTACATGCAGGGCAACGTCTTCCGCAAGGGGCTGACCAACCTGCACCGGGCGCAGGTCGGCCCGGTCGTCGCCCGGGAGGTGCGCGACGCGCAGGAGCAGGGGTACGACGCGGTGGTGCCGTACGGCACCCTGGACCTCGGGGTCGAGGAGTCCCGCCACGTCGCCGACATCCCGGTGGTCGGACCCGGCCGGACGGCGGCGAGCGTGGCCAGCACGCTGGCGGACCGGTTCGCCGTGGTCGTCTACGACACGCCGCACGTCATCATGCAGGTCCGGCTGCTGCGGACCTGGGGCGTCGAGGCCCTGGTGACCTCGATCCGTCCTGTCGAGATCCCGATCACCGAGATGGTGGCGGAGGTCGAGCGGCTGCGGGAGACCTTCGTCCGGGTGGCGCGGGACGCGGTGGAGCGCGACGGCGCGCAGCTCATCGTGCCGATGGGCATGACGATGGTCCCCGTGCTGCTGTCCGCGCGCTCGCTGGCCGCGGACATCGGCGTGCCCGTCCTGGACCCGCTGTCGCTCTCGCTGGGCCTCGCCGAGACCCTCGCCCGCAACGGGGTGACGAGCAGTCGCGTCACCTACCCCGCTGCCTCGCTCGGCTGAGCGCCAGCCCCGGGGCACCGGGGCGCCGTCGGTGACCCCGGCGCCGTCGGTGGGTGCGCGCACCTACCTGCCGACGCTGCTGTTCGGCACCGGGCAGGGCGCGATCGTCCCCGTCGTCGCGCTCACGGCCCTGGAGCTCGGCGCCTCGACCGGCCAGGCCGGCCTGGTCGTGGCGCTGCTCGGGATCGGCCAGCTGCTGGGGGACGTGCCGGCGGGTGCGCTGGCGGCGAGGTTCGGCGAGCGCCGGGCGGTGCTCGGCGCCACCGTCGCCGTCGTGGGCTCCCTGCTCGGGTGCATCGTCGCGCCCTCCCTGACGACGCTCAGCGCGGCCATCACGGCCAACGGCTTCGCGTCGGCCGTCTGGGGCCTGGCGCGCCAGTCCTCCGTCACCGAGATGGTGCCGGTCGGCTCACGGGCGAGGGCGCTGTCGACCCTGGCCGGGGCCCGCCGGTTCGGCTTCTTCGCAGGACCCTTCCTGGGCGCGGCGACCATGCAGGGGCTCGGCACGGACGGCGCGTACTGGATCCACGTCGCAGCGGCGGTCGCCGCCGCCGGCCTCATGCTCGCGCTCCCGGACCCCGCGCCCGACGGTCCGACGGCGCCGCCGGCGGACCCGACGTCCACGCTGGCCGTCATCCGGTGGCACCTGCCGGTCCTGCGCACCCTGGGCCTGGCCGCCGTCCTGGTGGGGGCGACCCGGGCCGCGCGGCAGGCAGCGCTGCCGCTGTGGGCTGCGCACCTCGGCCTCGACGCCACGGCGGCGAGCCTCGTGTTCGGCATCGCCGGCCTGGCCGACCTGCTGCTGTTCTACCCGGCAGGCAAGGTCATGGACCTGCACGGCAGACGGTGGATCGGGGTCCCGTCCATGGTCGTGCTCGGCTTGTCCCTGGCGCTCCTGCCGCTGACCCAGGGGCCGGCGTCGCTCGTCGCGGTCGCCGTCCTCATGGGCGTGGGCAACGGCATGAGCAGCGGCATCCTCATGGTGCTCGGGGCGGACGCCTCGCCCGCGGTCGGCCGGGCCCAGTTCCTGGGCGCCTGGCGCCTGTGCTCCGACGCCGGCAACGGCGGTGGCCCGCTCGTGCTCTCGGCGGTCGTCGCCGTGTCGTCCCTGGCGCCGGCGCTGGTCGTCCTGGGGGTCGTCGGCGTGAGTGCAGCCGTGGCGCTGCAGCGGTGGATCCCGCGGCCCGACGCGGGACGCGCCGGCTCCCGCTGACGGGGCGGGTCGGCTCGGTGCCGGACGGCTGTGGAGCGTGGTGCTGCGCGTGCCCCCGGCAGGATTCGAACCTGCGCCCCTGCCTCCGGAGGGCAGTGCTCTATCCCCTGAGCTACGGGGGCTCGGGGCGGTCGAGGACGCTACCAGCCGGGTCCGCGCCGAGGGTCGACCTCGCTGCGAGCACGGGGGCTGTGTACCGTCGACCGGCATGTCGAGCAGCCTGGGCCGTGTCCTCGTGGTCGACGACGACGACGTGATCCGTCAGCTCATCACCGTGAACCTCGAGCTCGAGGGCTTCGAGGTGGCCACCGCCGTCGACGGCCAGGACTGCCTCGACAAGGTGAAGGACGTCCGGCCGGACGTCATCACGCTCGACATCATGATGCCGCGCCTGGACGGCTGGGCCGCCGCGAGCCGCCTGCGCGCCGACCCGGCCACCGACGGCATCAAGGTGGTGCTGCTGTCGGCGCGCGCCCAGGAGGCCGACCTCGCGCGGGGCACGCGCATCGGCGTCGACGCCTACCTCACCAAGCCGTTCGACCCGGACGAGCTCATCGCCGTGGTCCGCCGCCTGGCCGGGCTGCCCCCGGTCGACGGGGACAGCCCGGCCTGAGCGGCGGGTCGTGCTGCGCGGCCGCCTGCTGCGCGCGTCGGGCCGCCGGGCGACCTACGGCGCCGGCGTCGCAGGGGCGGACGCGGCCGGGTCGGACGCAGCCGGGGCGGGCGCGGCCGGGGCGGACGCAGCCGGGGCCGGCGCGGCCGGGGCGATCGGGCCGGTCGAGGTGTTGCCGGCGCAGGCCGCGCCGGGCTCCGGCGTCTGCCGGCCGTTGGTGTAGGCGTCGAAGAACTCGCCGAGGCGGCCGTCGTCGGCGCTGTCCAGCTCCAGGGTGCGTCCCCACGCGGTCAGGACGACCGGGCTGTCCTGCTCGGGGTCGGGGCTGAGCATCCGGTAGGGGTCGCCCTCCACCCGCTCGGTGAGCGTCTCGACGTCGCCCTCGGTGGCGTCGTCGTTGTAGGTCGCCCAGACCGCCCCGTGCTCGAGCGAGTGGACGGCGTGCTCCGGCGCGATCGCCTCGGTGTAGACGGCGCACTGCTGCGGGACCCCGTTGTGGTCGCCGCCGTTCGGCGGCTCCTGCGGGTAGTCGACCGCGCCCTCGACGTGGTTGCGCGAGAGCGCCTCCTCGTCGGCGACGACGACCCCGGCGATCTCGTCGTCCGGGTTCGAGACGCCGCCGCCCTGGTTCATGACGGCGTAGACGAGCAGCCCGATGAGCGCGAGGGCCAGCACGGCCGAGCCCAGGGCGACGCCCCACGGGAAGGGCTTGGAGATCTTCGTCGGCGCCGCGCGGCGGGACGAGCCGCCACGGCCGGCGGCGGCGCCGCCTCGGCGGGAGGGCGGAGGGGACTTGGGCATGCGGAGGATCCGTCCTGAGGGCTCGTGCGTGCCGGCCGCGTGCCGGCCGTGCTGCGGTTCGGGTGCTGCGGGTCCTGGTGCTGGGCGTGCGGAGTGCTGGCCGTGCGGAGTGCTGGCCGTGCGGGGTGCTGGCCGTGCGGGGTGCTGGGCCTTCGAGCTGTTGGGCCGTGCGGTCGGTGGCGTCGGGCGCGGAGGCTGCGGCGCTCCTCCGTGCGACGATCAGCACACGGGAGGCGTTCCCTGCGACCGGAGTCTAGGTGCGCACGGGCGATAGCCTGGGCAGGTGACTCCTCTCGAGCTGGGCGACGCCGTGCGGGCCGCCGTCGTCGCGGCGGTCGAGGCCGGTGAGCTCGCCGTCACCGCGCCCGCCGAGGTGCAGGTCGAGCGCCCCCGCGTCAAGGAGCACGGCGACTACGCGACGAGCATCGCGCTGCAGCTGGCCAAGCAGGCCGGGCGCCCGCCGCGCGAGGTGGCCGAGGTGCTCGCCGCGCGGCTGCGCACCGTCGAGGGCGTCGACGAGGTCGGCGTGGCCGGACCGGGCTTCCTGAACCTGCGCCTGGCCCGCTCGTCGGTCGGCCAGGTCGCCCTGCGCGTCCTGGAGCGCGGTGCGGGCTACGGCAGCAACGACGCCGCGCTCGGCCAGACCGTCAACCTCGAGTTCGTCTCGGCGAACCCCACCGGCCCGATCCACATCGGCGGCGTCCGGTGGGCCGCGGTCGGGGACGCGCTCGCCCGGCTGCTCGAGGCCAGCGGCGCCAAGGTGACGCGCGAGTACTACTTCAACGACCACGGCGCGCAGATCGACCGCTTCGCGCGCTCGCTGCTGGCGGCGGCTCAGGGCGAGCCGGCGCCGGAGGACGGGTACGGCGGCGCCTACGTCGGCGACGTCGCACGCGCGGTGCTCGCCGACGTGCCCGACGCGCTCGAGCAGGACGACCCGCAGGAGGTCTTCCGGCGCGAGGGCGTCGAGCGGATGTTCGCCGAGATCCGCTCGTCGCTGCACGAGTTCGGCGTCGACTTCGACGTCTACTTCCACGAGAACTCGCTGCACGAGTCCGGCGCCGTCGCACGCGCCGTCGAGCGGCTGCGGGCGAACGGCCACATGTACGAGCAGGACGGCGCGCTGTGGCTGCGCACCACCGACTTCGGCGACGACAAGGACCGCGTCGTCCTCAAGAGCGACGGCGAGCCGGCGTACATCTCCGGCGACCTCGCCTACTACCTCGACAAGCGCGAGCGCGGCTTCGACCGGGTGATCATCCTGCTCGGCGCCGACCACCACGGCTACCTCGGCCGCCTCATGGCCATGTGCGCCGCGTTCGGCGACACCCCCGGTGTGAACCTCGAGATCCTCATCGGGCAGATGGTGAACCTGCTGCGCGACGGCGAGCCGCTGCGCATGAGCAAGCGCGCCGGCACGGTGCTGACGCTCGAGGACCTCGTCGAGGCCGTCGGCGTCGACGCCGCGCGCTACGCGCTGGCCCGGTCGAGCGCCGACAGCACGCTCGACATCGACCTCGACCTGTGGTCCAGCACGAGCAGCGACAACCCCGTCTACTACGTGCAGTACGCCGCGACGCGCGCCGCCTCGGTGCTGCGCAACGCCGCCGAGATGGGCATCGCCGAGCCCGACCCGGCGCAGGTCGACCTGTCGCTGCTCAGCTCGCCGCGCGAGCACGACCTGCTGCTGGCGCTCGCCGAGTTCCCGCAGGTGGTCGCCACGGCGGCCGAGCTGCGCGAGCCGCACCGCGTGGCGCGGTACCTCGAGGAGAAGGTCGCGAAGTCGGCCCAGCGCTTCTGGGACGACTGCCAGGTGCTGCCCAAGGGCGACGAGGAGGTCGCCCCGACCACCGCGCCGCGGCTGCTGGTCTGGCGCGCGACCCGCATCGTCCTCGAGAACGGCCTGCGCCTGCTCGGCGTGACCGCACCGGAGCGCATGTGAGCACCGACCTCGAGCCCGTCGTCTGGCCCGGCAGCGCCGCGCGCGGTGACGACGGCGTGCTGTCGCTCGGCGGGGTCGACGTGCGCACCCTCGCGGCCGAGTTCGGCACGCCCGCCTACGTCCTGGACGAGGACGACTTCCGCGGCCGCTGCCGGGCCTGGCGCGCGGCCTTCGCCGACGGCGACGTCTACTACGCCGGCAAGGCGTTCCTCACCACGGCGATCGCCCGCTGGGTCGCCGAGGAGGGCCTGTCGCTCGACGTCTGCACCGGCGGCGAGCTGGCGGTCGCGCTCAAGGCCGGCTTCCCGGCCGAGCGCCTGCTGTTCCACGGCAACAACAAGAGCGTCGCCGAGCTCGAGCGCGGGATCGGCGCCGGCGTCGGGCGCTTCGTCGTCGACAGCTTCGACGAGCTCGGCCGCCTGGCCGAGGTCGCCGAGCGCAACGGCGTCCGGCAGCGCGTGTACGTGCGGGTGACCCCGGGCGTCGAGGCGCACACCCACGAGTTCGTCCAGACCGGCCAGGAGGACCAGAAGTTCGGCTTCTCGCTGGCCAGCGGCGCGGCGGCCGACGCGGTGCGGCAGGTCCTGGCGCTGCCGTCGCTCGAGCTCGTCGGGCTGCACTGCCACATCGGCTCGCACATCTTCGACGTGCACGGCTTCAAGCTCGCGGCGCACCGCATGGTCGGCCTGCTCGCGGCGGTCCGCGACGAGCACGGCCTGGAACTGCCCGAGCTCGACCTCGGCGGCGGCCAGGGCATCGCCTACACCGCGGCCGACGACCCGATGGACGTCGGCGACTACGCCGAGGGGCTGCGCGCCATCGTCGAGAAGGAGTGCGCCGCCGCCGGTCTGGCGGTCCCGCGGCTCGCCGTCGAGCCGGGCCGCGCGATCGCCGGGCCGACCACCGTCACCCTCTACGAGGTGGGCACCGTGAAGGTGCTGCCGGGGCTGCGCACCTACGTCAGCGTCGACGGCGGCATGAGCGACAACATCCGCACCGCGCTGTACGACGCGCGCTACACCGCGGTGCTCGCCTCGCGCCGCTCGGACGTGGCACCGGCCAACGTGACCCTGGCCGGGAAGCACTGCGAGAGCGGCGACATCGTCGTGCACGACGTGCCGCTGCCCGGCGACCTCGCGCCCGGTGACCTCGTCGCCGTCCCGGCCTCCGGCGCCTACCACCGCTCGATGGCCAGCAACTACAACCACGTGCCGCGTCCGCCGGTCGTCGCCGTCAAGGACGGCGCCGCACGGCTGGTCGTGCGGCGCGAGACCGAGGCCGACCTGCTCGCCCTCGACGTCGAGTGACGCGCTCCGACAGCACGACCGACGACCGCACGACCGATCGGAGGACCTCGTGACCAGCCGGCGCCTGCTGGGGCTGCTCTGCACGGCCGTGCTCGGGCTGCTGCTCGCCGTCGGCCTCGTCGTCGGCGCGGTCGCCGGCACCGTCGGCGCGCTGGTGTACGCGGCGTTCGCCGTCGGGGTCGTCGTGCTCGGCGCGGTGCGCGGTCGCCGCCTGCTCGCGCCGGCGGAGCCGGCCACGGACGGGCGCACCTGCACCTGCTGCACGACCTCCCAGCTCGATCCCGCCGTCGTCGTCGACGCGCCGTGAGCGCCCCCGCCCCGGCGGGCGCGCCGCTGCGCGTCGCGCTGCTCGGCTGCGGCACGGTCGGCGCTGAGGTCGTCCGCCTGCTGCACTCCTCCGGCGACGACCTGGCCGCGCGCATCGGCGCCCCGCTCGAGCTGGCAGGCATCGCGGTGCGGCGCATCGGCCGGGCGCGCGACCTGCCCGTGCCCGACGAGCTGTTCACCACCGACGCAGCCGGTCTCGTGGCGCGCGACGACGTCGACCTCGTGGTCGAGGTCATCGGCGGCATCGAGCCGGCGCGCGGGCTGATCCTCGCCGCGCTGCGCGGCGGCAAGAGCGTCGTGACGGCGAACAAGGCGCTGCTGGCCGAGGACGGCGCGACGCTGCACGCCGCCGCCGCCGAGCACGACGCCGACCTGTACTACGAGGCGAGCGTCGCCGGTGCGATCCCGCTGCTGCGCCCGCTGCGCGAGTCGCTCGCGGGCGACCAGATCTCCCGCGTCACCGGCATCGTGAACGGCACCACGAACTTCATCCTCACCCGCATGGACGAGCAGGGGTCGGGCTTCGGCGACGCGCTCGACGAGGCCACCGCGCTCGGCTACGCCGAGGCCGACCCCACCGCCGACGTCGAGGGCTTCGACGCCGCGGCCAAGGCCGCGATCCTGGCCGGGCTCGCGTTCCACACCCGCGTCGTCGCCGCCGACGTGCACCGCGAGGGCATCTCGTCGGTGACCGCGGCCGACGTCGCGAGCGCCCGCGCCATGGGGTGCGTCGTGAAGCTGCTCGCCATCGCCGAGCGCGACGGCGACGCGGTCGGCGTGCGCGTGCACCCCGCGATGATCCCGCGCAGCCACCCGCTGGCGAGCGTCCGCGAGGCCTACAACGCGGTGTTCGTCGAGGCGGCGAGCGCCGGCCGGCTCATGTTCTACGGCCCGGGGGCAGGGGGCGGGCCGACCGCGTCCGCCGTGCTCGGCGACCTCGTCGCGGTCGCCCGCAATGCGGTCGCGGGCGCTCGCGGCGCCGGCGCGTCCGACTACGCCGACCTGCGCGTCAGCCCGATGGGCGACGTCGTCACGAGGTACCACATCAGCCTCGACGTGGCCGACAAGGCCGGTGTGCTCATGAGCGTCGCGAGCGCCTTCGCCGACCAGGACGTGTCGATCCGCACGGTCCGCCAGGAGGGGCACGGCGACGACGCCAGCCTGGTCGTCGTGACGCACACGGCCACCGACGCCGCGCTCCAGGCGGTCGTCGAACAGCTCCGGCGTCTGGACAGCGTCCGTGCTGTCGCGTCGGTCATGCGGGTGGAGGGTCACCTGTGAGCAGACTCGAGCAGGGGAGCGACGGACGATGACCGTGACGACGGGGGCCTGGGCCGGCTGGCGGGGCCTGATCGAGCAGTACCGAAACCGGCTGGACGTCACGGCGGGCACGCCGGTGGTGACGCTCATGGAGGGCGGCACGCCGCTCGTCTACGCCTGCCACCTGTCCGAGGCCACCGGCGCCTCGGTCTGGCTGAAGGTCGAGGGGGCGAACCCCACCGGCTCGTTCAAGGACCGCGGCATGACGATGGCCATCAGCAAGGCCCTCGAGGCCGGCTCGAAGGCGGTCATCTGCGCGAGCACCGGCAACACGAGCGCGTCCGCGGCCGCCTACGCCGCCAAGGCGGGGCTCACCTGCGCCGTCCTCGTCCCGGACGGCAAGATCGCGCTCGGCAAGCTGGCGCAGGCCCTCGTCCACGGCGGGCGCCTGCTGCACGTGCAGGGCAACTTCGACGACTGCCTCGACCTGTGCCGGGCGCTGTCCGAGGACTACCCGACGACGCTCGTCAACTCGGTGAACCCCGACCGCATCGACGGCCAGAAGACCGCCGCCTTCGAGGTCTGCGACGCGCTCGGCGACGCCCCGGACGTGCACTGCCTGCCGGTCGGCAACGCCGGCAACATCACGGCCTACTGGAAGGGCTACGGCGAGTACGCCGCGGACGGCACGACGACGCAGCGTCCGCGCATGCTCGGCTTCCAGGCCGCCGGCGCCGCGCCGATCGTGTCGGGCGTGCGGGTGCCGTCGCCGTCGACCATCGCGACCGCCATCCGCATCGGCAACCCGGCCTCCTGGGCGCAGGCCCTCGAGGCGCGCGACGCGTCCGGCGGGGCGATCCAGTCCGTCACCGACCGGCAGATCCTGTCGGCCTACCGGCTGCTCGCGCAGAAGGAGGGCGTGTTCGTCGAGCCCGCGTCCGCCGCGAGCGTCGCCGGGCTGCTGCAGGCGTCCGCCGCCGGGCTCGTCGAGGCCGGCGAGAGGGTCGTCTGCACGGTGACCGGCAACGGCCTCAAGGACCCCGACTGGGCGATCTCGGGTGCCCCGAAGCCGGTGACGATCGCCAACAGCGCCGAGGCCGCCGCAGCAGCGCTCGGCCTGGCCTAGCCGCCGGGTGGCCTACCTCGACCTGCTGCGCCGCGAGCGCGACTTCCGCCGGACCTACCTCGCCCAGCTCATCGCGCTCGGGGGCGACTGGTTCGCCATCATCCCGCTGCTCGTCCTGCTGCCGGAGCTGACCGGCACCGGGGTCTGGGGCGCCGCGCTGCTCGCCGTCGACACGCTGGTGTTCGCCCTGGCGGCGCCGTACGCGGGCACCGTCGTGGACCGGCTCGACCGGCGCCGGGTCATCGTCGTGGCCAACACCGTGGCCGGGCTCGCGGCGCTGCTGCTCGTGCTCGTCCGCTCGGCGGCGACCGCCTGGATCGCGCTCGTCGTCATCGGCGTCGTCGCGGCCGCCAAGGCCTTCTCGCAGCCGGCCGGCGCCGCCGCCCTGCCCAACCTCGTCGGGCCCGACGACCTCGCCACCGCCAGCGTCCTGAACGGCGCCTCCTGGGGGACGATGCTCGCCGTCGGCGCCGGCCTCGGCGGGCTCGTCGCCGGGACGCTCGGCGTGCGCGTCTGCTTCCTGCTCGACGCGGGGCTGCTGCTGCTCGCCGCGGGGCTGACGGCGGCGACGACCCGGCCGTTCACCGACCCGTCGGTCCCGCCGCGGCCACGGCGCGCCGTGCGCGAGGACGTCGGCGAGGCGCTGGCCTACGCGCGCCGCGACGCGCGGGTGCTGTCGCTGCTGACCTGCAAGTCCGGACCGGCGTTCGGCAACGGTGCGCTGTCGCTGTTCCCGCTCTACGGCGCGGCCGCGTTCGGCCTCGGCCCGCTCGGCATCGGCCTGATGTACAGCGCCCGCGGCCTCGGTGCGCTCCTCGGCCCGCTGCTGCTCAGAGGCCCGGCGAGCGATCCGGCGCGCCTGCACGGGCTGCTCGCCGCGTCGATGGCGGTGTTCGGGCTCGGCTACCTCGCGCTCGGGGTGACGGGCGCGTTCTGGCTGGTGCTCGTGCTGCTCGTCGTCGCGCACGCGGGCGGCGGCGCGAACTGGATCCTGTCGACGTACGGCCTGCAGACGGTCGTGCCGGACGCCCTGCGCGGACGCGTGTTCAGCGCCGACTACACCCTCGCCACGCTCGTGATCGCCGGCAGCCAGGTCGTGTTCGGCGTGCTGGCCGACCGTGTCCCGGCGCGCGAGCTGCTCGCGGCGGCCGGCGGCGTCGTGCTGCTCTACGCAGGCGTCTGGTACCTCCTGACCCGCCGACCGCCGAGCGCCGCCGGCGCCCGGCTGGCCCCGTCCGACCCGCTGGAGGCCTGACGTGCCGGACTTCTCGCGCTCGCCCGTCTCGGTGCGCGTGCCGGCGACCAGCGCCAACCTCGGCCCGGGCTTCGACAGCGCGGGGCTCGCGCTCGACCTGCACGACGACGTCACGGTCGAGGTCGTGCCGTCCGGGCTGCACGTCGACGTGCGGGGCTCGGGCGAGGGCGAGCTGCCGCTCGACGAGCGCCACCTCGTCGTGCGGACCCTGCGCGCGGCGCTCGAGCGGCTCGGCGGCCAGCCGAGCGGCCTGCGGCTGACCTGCATGAACCGCATCCCGCACGCGCGAGGTCTCGGCTCGTCGTCCGCCGCCATCGTCGCGGGCATCGTGGCCGCCCGCGCGCTGGTGCTCGACGCCGAGGGCGTGCTGGGACCGCAGGAGTCGCTCGAGCTCGCCGACGCGCTCGAGGGGCACCCCGACAACGTCGCCGCCTGCCTGCGCGGCGGGGTCACCTTCGCCTGGACCGAGGACGCCGGCCCGCGGGTGGTCCGGCTCGACGCGCACGACGACCTCGCGCCGGTGGCGTTCGTCCCGTCGACGACCGCGTCGACCGCCGTCGTGCGGGGACTGCTGCCGACGACCGTGCCGTACGCCGACGCGGTGCTGAACGCCTCCCGCGCCGCGCTGCTGCCCGTCGCGCTCACCCGCGACCCGTCGCTGCTGCTCGCCGCGACCGTGGACCGCCTGCACCAGGGCTACCGCGCGCCGGCGATGCCGGCGACGGCGGACCTCGTGGCTGCGCTGCGCGCGGACGGCGTGCCGGCGGTCGTGAGCGGCGCCGGCCCCACCGTGCTCGCGCTCACCACCCGCGGCGGACGCGCCGCGCTGCTCGAGCACGAGCGCACGGGCTGGACGGTGCTGCCGCTCGACGTCGAGCCGCGCGGCGCGCACGTCGTCCACCCGGCCGGGTGACGGGAACACGCCGACCGGGTGGACCTGTTGTACGTCGTGACCAGCACCACCTAGGCTTGGCGCACTCGCCGCCCCGCCCGGGGCCACGCGCCCGTGACCGGGCCGCGCGACTCCTGTCGCCGCCCACACCTTCCGCCCAGGCCCGCCCTGAGCAGTCGATCTGCCACGAGCCGTGACCCCGACGGCGCCGATCGGGCCCCCGCTCAGGTCGGCCGGAGCCGGGGCGTCGGTCCCACAAGCACCTCGTCCGACGACAGCTCCGACGACGAGGAGCCGGCCCCCGTTGCGGGCACCGGCGGCACGACCCCTCGCCCCGCCGCAGCCGCGGCCGGGCGGCCCACCGGGAGGAACCTCCTTGACCGACACCACCGACCTGCTCGACGACGCGCAGGCCGACACCCCCGCCGGAGGGCCCGCCGACACCGGCAGCCCGGCGGCCCCCGCCGCGGCGCCGCGCACCCGCCGCCGCGCCACCAGCGGCGGACTCGCCTCGATGGTGCTGCCCGAGCTGCAGGAGATGGCCGGCAAGCTCGGCATCACCGGCGCCGGGCGGCTGCGCAAGAGCCAGCTCATCGAGGCCATCCAGGCCAGGCAGGGCGGCGCGGCTGCCGCGTCCGGCGGCTCCGCGTCCGCCTCTCCGGCCGGCAGTGCGGCCTCCGCGGCCGGCAGTCCGGCTGAGGCTCCTGCCGCCACGGCTCCTGCCGCCACTGCTCCTGCCTCCGACCCCCCTGCCACGGACGCCCCTGCCACGATCGCCCCTGCCACGGACGCCCCGTCCGCGCCGCGGGTCGCGACCGCGCGCCGCAGCGGCACGCGCGCTGCGCGCACCACGGCCGGCGAGGGCGACGCCCGCAACGGCACTGCCGTCTCGGTCGTCCCGCCGCCCGCAGCCACCGCGGCGGCTGCTCCTGCTGCCGGTGCCTCGGAGGCCGGTGCTGCTGCGGGCGGTGCTGCTGCGGGCGGTGCTGCTGCGGGCGGTGCTGCTGCGGGCTCCGGTGCTGAGGCGTCCGACGAGGGCGACCGTCCCGAGCGCATCGACCGCGGTCGCGAGCGCTTCCTCGAGCGCGAGGCCCGCCGCCAGGAGCGCCTCGCCGGGGGCGGCGCCGACGGCGAGACCCCGTCCGACGACGGCGACGCCGCTGCTTCGCGCGACCGCGGCCCGCGTGGCCGCGACCGCGGCGAGGGGCCGGCCCGTGACGGCTCGGTCCGTGAGGTGCGCGACGGGCGGGACGGCCGCGAGCCGCGCGACGCGTCGTACCGGGACCAGGGCCGTGACGGACAGGGCCGCGACGTCCGCGACCGCGACCAGCAGGGCCGGGACGGGCGCGATGCCCAGGGTCGGGACGTGCAGGGTCGTGACGCGCACGGTCGTGACGCGCAGGGTCGTGACGCGCAGGGCCGCGACGTGCAGGGCCGCGACATGCAGGGCCGCGACGGCCGGGACGTGCAGGGTCGCGACGGCCGGGACGTGCAGGGACGTGACAGCCGCGACGTCCAGGGTCGGGACAGTCGCGACAGCCGCGACGTGCAGGGCCGCGAGCACCGGGACGTGCAGGGCCGGGACGCGCAGGGCCGCGACCCCCGTGACCGCGATCCCCGGGACCGCGACCTGCAGCCGCGCGACGGCCGCGACGGCGCGCCCCGCGACGGTCAGCCCCGCGACGGTCAGCCGCGCGACTTCGGCCCGCGCGACGACGACGAGTCCGGCACGCGCCGGGGCCGCTTCCGCGAGCGGGGACGGGGCCGCAACCGCGGCACCCGCGGCGACCGCTTCGGCAACGAGCCGGAGCCGCTGCTGAGCGACGACGACGTGCTGATCCCCGTCGGCGGCATCCTCGACGTCCTCGACAACTACGGCTTCATCCGGACGTCCGGGTACCTCACCGGTCCCAACGACGTCTACGTCACGATGCAGCAGATCCGCAGGCACGGCCTGCGCCGCGGCGACGCCGTGACGGGCGCCGTCCGCCAGCAGCGCGAGGGCGAGCGCAAGGACAAGTTCAACGCGCTCGTCCGGCTCGACAGCGTGAACGGCGTCGACCCGGAGGAGGCCACCAAGCGGCCCGACTTCACCAAGCTGACGCCGCTCTACCCGCAGGACCGCCTGCGGCTCGAGACCGACCCGAGCGCGCTGACGACGCGCGTGATCGACCTGGTGATGCCGGTCGGCAAGGGCCAGCGCGCGCTCATCGTCAGCCCGCCCAAGGCCGGCAAGACGATGGTGATGCAGGCCATCGCCAACGCCATCACGACGAACAACCCCGAGTGCCACCTCATGGTCGTCCTGGTCGACGAGCGTCCCGAGGAGGTCACCGACATGCAGCGGTCGGTGAAGGGCGAGGTCATCGCCTCGACCTTCGACCGGCCGCCGCAGGACCACATCACCGTCGCCGAGCTGTCGATCGAGCGCGCCAAGCGCCTGGTCGAGCTCGGCCACGACGTGGTCGTCCTGCTCGACTCGATCACCCGGCTCGGCCGCGCCTACAACCTCGGCGCGCCGGCCAGCGGGCGCATCCTC